>NZ_CP048286.1:5320000-5665850 GCF_010365285.1 Paenibacillus rhizovicinus | reverse complement strand
TGAAGCTGATCGTCAGCAACGATAGTTCGTCCAGTACCGCGATTATTCGAATCGCAGCCTTTGTCGTGAACGGAACAAGCCGAATTACATTCGCTGCCGAAATGATGAGCGTGCCGTCGGGCACCGCCTTGACTCGTAGCTATAACGTGGAATCGTTCGATGCCTTCGAAATCCAATACGAACTCGACGGACCTGGATACGGCGATACCGTCGTCTCCGTATTCCCGGTGGACGCAGGCGGCAACCCGCTCCCCGCCATGCGAGTGCTGCAAGCGGAAGCAACGCCGATCTTCAGGCTCACGCGAACTGACTGACCACGAATTAGAAAGGAGGTTACACGCATGCCAACATTTAGCAGCGGACCAATTCTTAATACGGGCACAAGCCCTTCCACCGTTCTGAACATCATTGTCAGTAACGAAGACCTGACAGGAACGGCGACGATCGAGCTGGAAGTCTTCCTTGTCGGTCTGAGCGCGACGGCGACGCCCAAAATCCCCGTCCTCCATCAGCTGTTCTCGCTTCCCCCCCTCGCCGTTACGACGAGGACTGCCGCTATTGCCGGTTTCCCTGCTTATGAGACGCAATTGAACGTGACGGGCTCGAACGTCGTCATCGACGTCTTCGCTTCCGATGCGGCCGGCAACATGAATGCTGCCCAGCGGGTGCTGCAAGCGGAGCAATCGCCGATCTCGGCGATTACCCCCGTTCTTTGACCTTGATATAAAAGCAGACAAAAGAAGAGATTGTCCCCTTCCAATCGGGACAATCTCTTTCGTTTCGTCATGGCTTGATTAATCCCCGCATCTCCTCTCCAGAACGATGACCCAGTCCTGGAACACTCTCGTCTGGCTGCATCTCCACTTTCCTTCTTCGCTGGGAACGACCCGCCCCATATCATGCTCTTCGCCAGTGGACGGATCGAAGAAAAATACGCGGTAAGGCACGTCGGCTTCGATGGCTTGCACCTCGAGTCCGCCCGCCAGATGGAACGGGGCGTAGATGACGCGAATTTGCCCGGGGATTCCCGAGGCGTGCGGCCTGGCGAACACGGGAGCTTCCGCGAGTTCGGCGGGCAGCCACTCCGGATGAGGTTGGAACGACCACCATTCGTAGCGCGACAACAATTTCTTGCCGAGCCCGACTTGCCCGGATCCCGGCAGCCGAGCGGCATCCTTCCAGGACGTATGGCCCCAAGCGACTCCGGTCGGCGAGGCGCCGTAAGGCAGTTCTTCCGAGTTCACCTGCCAAATCCCGTTCGCCCCGTAGGTGTGGCCGCAAGCCCCGTTCAGCATGCAGGACCAGAATACGTAGCGCTGCACGTCCTGCAAGCTTGACCCGCCGATTCCTTCGTAATTGACTTCCGAATTGATAACCGGCATTCGCGGTTCCCGGGCGACGGAATCCCGGACCATCTTGACGGTCGGTTCGAGCGAGTGATATCCACCATGCCCGGTCTGAAGCATATCGAGATCAAGAATCGATGCATCCTCCACCATATTGCGGCCGTATTCGGTCGGATGGATCGTCAACAGCCTGCCGTAAGGATCCGTCTCTCGGACATAAGCGGCGATTGCTGTCCACTCCTGGCGAAGGCGCGCTTGGTACGACTTCTTCAGCTCGGGATTCTTGAACGAATCCGATTGATAGTACGGCATGTCCGCCTCCCCGGCGAGACACCAAGCCACCGGATAGGCGCCGTATCTGGCAATCAGATACTCCCATTGCTTGCGGATGACGTCCTGGCCGGCGAAGTCGAGGTAGTACCCCCAACAAGCAACCAGACACGGCAATAGACCCGATTCGACCATCCACTCGATCTTCGGATCGGCTGCATCGAAGAACGCCGGGTTGATCCGGGCGAACCCTGGCTCCCAAGCTTGACCGCCTTCGTTCGCGCCTCTCGGATCGAAAGGTCCCATGTCCGGATACAGCCCCATAACGACTTGAATGACGGTAAACCCTTTGTCGACGCGGTCTTGCGCGAGCCACTTCACGTCCGCGGGCCATTTCAACCGGTTCGTAAGCGCCATCCACCACGTATCGCCAAGCCAGAAGAAAGGTTTCCCGTCCGCATGTTCAAGATACTGGCGACCCGAAGCAGCCCGAGGGCTTCCATGCCGGTACAGCGGATTGTCCCCGGCGTACGGGACGATTGCGATCGTTCCCTCTTGCCCGTGCAGATTCCGATCGCCTTGATCGGTGCATGCGGTACGATACCGATGGATTCCGATTTGCGCGGACGAGTAACGTATTTTCCATGTTTGGCCGCCGGCCCAGAAACCGGGAACGATGCGCTCCTTGCCGTCAGGCGACGTTACGAGCGCTTGCACGCGGATCTCGTTAAACGGATCCGCATGCTCCTTGACGGACGTAAATACCCATTCGGTTACGACATTCTGCATCACGTTCAACATGATCGATCCCTCCATTTGAGAAGATGTGACGCTCGGTTCTCACAGGTAGTCATGGGCACTGGTTTGAACGATCCGTGTCTAATCTTTCGTCGTGTCCTGCATGCTGCAAGCCCGTTGGAAGCGTTATCAATAGCATTCAACTTCTCCCGCGAATTTCCTTCGTCAAGGCATGGTTTGAATGAAAAAGCAGCGTACGGATAAATGCCGAACAAGTGTAGACGATTACCCCCTACGGCTGGGCTGTCAAATCCTATATTATGGAAAATGAAGGAAGTAGATTTTACTAATGTGAGGTGATATCGCTGTGAGAAGAGGCGCCTTATGCGTCACGACGATCTTGCTTGCGACGGCGCTAGTCGCGTGCAACAACGAGAAGCAGCCGTCCGGAACAGAGGAGCAGCCTGCGACTGCGACATCGGAAGACAGTGCAACGAAAGTTCCCCTGGTGTTCGCTTCGCTTGGCGAACTTCCTCAACAAGTGAAGGACGATGTAACGAATCATTTCAAAAATGATGACATCACGTTCTTGCCCGTCAATTTCAACGGTCTGGAAGATCATGCGGTAGACGATACATTCCCGGATCTGGTATTGGATATCAATCATCTGGCTACGCCGATTGATATTTGGGAGCAAGTCCGACTCGATTTAACCGATTTCATTCACTTGCAAGACATGGATCTCAATGTGTTTGATGCGGGGCTGATCGAACGACTCAATGCTTACGACAACAAAGAAGAGCATATTTACGAATTGCCGTTTTCCCGAAGCTACAGCGCTCTATTTTATAATAAGAAAGCATTCGATGCGATGAAGATCGCTTATCCGCATGACGGAATGACGTGGAAAGACGTTGCCGAATTGAACAAGCAATTCGCCGGATCGAGCTATGTCGGATTTACGCCGTACACGAGCGATATCAGCATCTTGAATATGATGGACGAGTACGGCTTGCATTTCCTCGATGCGACAACGGATCATTCGACCGTAACAAGTACGAAGTGGGTGGAGCTGGCGACGCAAATCCATGATCTGATCGCGCCAGCAGCTAACCAGGGGACCGAGGCAGGCAACCCGTCGTCCGCACGATCGCTGTTTACGTATAGCGGCAGCATCGCGATGGCGCTTGGAGACGGAACGGATCTGTTGGCGGAAGGAGCGAAAGGCGGACAGGATCTCGACCTTGTCAGCTTCCCGACCTTTGAGGAGGGAACCAAGATCGGACCGTTCCAGCTGTCGACTACGCTATACGTTTCGTCGACTTCCAAGCATGCGAAGGAAGCGTTCCAAATCATCGCTTACCTGTTGTCGGAAGAGAGACAGTTGGAATATGCGAAAGAAGGGTTCGGCCCCGCCGTTCGCACTGCTGGAACGATGGAACAATTCGGCGCATCCGTCACTGGAACGGCCGGCAAGAACGTGCAGGCATTCTTCGAGAATTCTTTCCAGCCGTATTCGGAAACAAGCAAGTACGAGAATGCAGCTTTGCAAGTCGCGGTGCAGCAAATTCCGGGCCTGGCGAATCCGAATGTAAGCGTTGAGGAATTCTTGCGGCAATTGGACGGCATGATCAACAGCGCCGTCGACGACAGCAAGGCCGCGAAGTAGCCACCAAATAGATGTAAGCACGCTCCTCAGCCGATCGATTCCGATCGGCTGCTTTTGGTTCCTTTATTGAACGATCATGCCCCTACGCCATGCATGAGTAAATCCTATTTTCCGGAACTAAAGAATAGGTACCGATTAGAGCAGCGCTATCGCTGTCCCGACCGCATTTTCGATAAACGATCGGTCCGGCTTTGCCTTCAGCATCACGGTGATTCCAATTAACGAAACCACTAAACCTTGAGCTAATGCTTTGGCATTGTTCTCTTTATTAAGCTCGCCCGAGCGGATCCCCCGTTCTATCTCCTCCTGAAACAAGGCAGCCAGATAGGTTTGATGTTCGCGCGTAATGATTTCGAATTTCTGATTTCTGTGCGCAAGTTCAACCATCGCATTGATGCAGAAGCATCCCGGACTGGATTCTCCTTGGTACGATTCGTCGACTAGACCCATGAAATACGAATAAAAGGCATCCCGGACAGAAGATTTGCTATGAAGCTTCTCCCTAACGTTGGAAGCATGCCATTGCGTGTACTTGCGTAAAGCTTGCTCAAACAGTTGTTCTTTATCACCGAAAGCTAAATACAGGCTAGGTCGCTGAATGGCCATTGCCTCCGTCAGATCGTTCAGAGACGCTGCCTCAAAACCTTTTTCCCAAAACACTCGCATCGCGGCACGAAGAGCCTCCTCCTTATCAAACTCCCGAAGTCGGACCATTGCAAAGCCTCCCTTATTATACTGATTGGTACAATAAAAATCATAGTACCAAGCTGCCGAAATGTCAAATATACGTTCATTAACCCTTGACTTCACGAGTATGAAGCCGTATTTTAATTTCATGCACATATTGTACTGATCAGTATATTATACTATTCAGTAAAATTAGAATGGAGTGTGAATAACCAGATGGCACAAGCAAAATCCAATGAAAGCTATGAAGCAGAGCCAGTCGATCAGCAGTCGTATTCCGTTCGTCAACCCGCTGTCATGTCACGCCGTTTAGCGTTATTGTTTGCCATAGCCTGCGGACTGGCTGTCGCTAATGTGTATTACGCGCAGCCCCTGCTTGACGTTATTTCAAGTGAATTCGATATCGGACGTTCGTCGGCGGGTATCCTTATTACGATCACGCAAGTGTCTTATGCTATAGGCCTCTTGCTGCTCGTACCTCTTGGTGATTTGATGAACAGACGCTGGCTGATCCCAGGGCAAATGTTCTTGTCCGTAATCGCGTTAATCGCCATCGTTCTTTCCCCGGGACCAGGTGTATTATTATCAGGCTTGGCGGTCGTAGGATTGTTGGCCGTTGTCACGCAAACACTCGTTGCTTATGCCGCATCCTTAGCAGCCCCCTCTGAACGGGGGCGGATAGTCGGGCTCGTAACTAGCGGCGTTGTCATCGGCATTTTGCTTGCGAGATCCGCTGCCGGGCTATTAACCGATCTCGCGGGCTGGCGTTCAGTCTATCTGTTCTCCTCGGTTTGCATGCTTATTACTTCCGTGACGCTGCTTCGGGTTCTACCTCAGGAACATCGCAAAGTATCATTGAGCTATATCCAACTGCTGCGTTCGGTAATGGTCTTGTATCGAGAGGAACCTATTCTGCGCGTTCGCTCTTTGCTCGGATTGCTAATTTTTACAGCCTTCAGCATCTTTTGGACCTCGCTTGTTTTGCCGCTCAGCATGCCTCCGCAATCGCTCTCGCATTCTGCGATCGGGGCCTTTGGTTTGGCTGGGGTTGCCGGAGTACTGGGCGCGACTCGAGCCGGACGTCTTGCCGACCGCGGACTGGGACAGCATACAACAGGAATTGCGCTCGCCTTATTACTGGTCTCGTGGCTGCCGATCAGCTATGCCAACCAATCGCTAACCGCTCTTGTTGCTGGTATACTCCTATTCGATCTTGCGGTTCAAGCCGTTCACGTCACCAACCAAAGCATGATATTGAAGGTCCGTCCCGAAGCACGCAGCCGGCTTACAGCAGCGTATATGATTTTTTATTCCGCCGGCAGCGCCATGGGTTCAATTGCATCTACAAGACTATACGCCTATGCAGGTTGGATCGGGGTGTGCCGGCTTGGAGCAGGCGTAAGCGCGTTAGCCCTGTTGTTGTGGGCCGTCACCAAACGCCGAAGTCGTGAATAGCGCACAGAAAAAAGAACTTCGAGCCACGGCATTCACGCCGCAGGGAGCTCGATGCTTGGTTTAACAGGAGATACACGCGGTAGAGCAATCGAGCGGTCTCCGCTCTTAGCGAACATGAAAAAAGGATTGCGCGGCGCGTGGCCGGCAATCCCTTGAACTGTCCCGCTGTCATTTCATAAACTCATAAACTCGTTAGCACGTTATCTCGTTACTATCTCGTGTACAGCGTCGGGAAATATTCCTCTCTGTCGAAGCGCATCCCCGGTACCGGACGACCGGCGAGCAGACGGAGATTGTCGTGCTTCTGCCGTACGTCGCGGAAGTACGTATCGCCCGGCATCAAGTGCGCTACGACCGACAACCGCGCCTCGTTCGTTAAATTCGGACCGGAGCCGTGGAAGGTGAGCGCATGATGGAAGCTGGCTTGGCCGGCCTTCAGAATGCACGGTTCTTCAACCCAGTCCCGCGTGGCGAATTTCGCCTTCAGCTTGCTCATGTCCTGTTCGAAGAACGTGTCGCTGCCTTCTACCGCGCCCCATTTGTGCGAGCCTAGAATCGTCATCATGCCGCCGTTCGTCAGGTCCGTATCCTGCAGCGCGATCCATACCGTGACCATGTTCGACGTGCTGCTGACCTTCCAATAACCGTAATCCTGATGCCAGCCCACGTTGCCGGCTTTCGTTTCCTGCCCGTCCGTGCCCGGCTTGTAAATGACTTGATCATGCCACAACCGGATGGAATCCTCGTTCAGCAGATCAGCAGCCATATGGCCCAAATTGCGGTCGGTCACGACAGCGCGAATTTCGTCGTTGATCCACCAGCCGTTGTCGAGCTTGCGGATCGCCAGCGGGTTCTCCGGCAGCGAATAGTGGTAGAACGGCAAGCCGTGACCGTCGTGCTTCTTGCTCCAGACGCGCTCATGCGCATCGCGCAGGCGCTGAATCGTATCGTCGTCGATCAGCTTCGGGCTGATCCAGTAACCGTCCTCGTTAAATCGCTGTTTATCCGCTTCCGTTACTTGATAGGGAATCACGCTCATTGTAGAATCGCCTCTTCTTTCTATTCGCATAGGTAAATGTATCCGCTTCCTATTCACATTGTAAGCGCCGAAGCGCTGCATTGACTTCCGAAAAACTATCAAATAGGATTAGAAACAAACAGATGATCAGAAACAAGCAACAAAGGAGCTGGAAGCCATGCCCCGCAGCAAAAGCGATTCCGCGCGTTGGGTGTACGAATGGGTGAACGCGGGCGAATTCGCCTGTTTTCCCGAGCTGGAAATGATGGGCTTCGACCGTTTTCAGGAGGCTTCGCCGCTCTCCGATCATCGGCATGATCGCTGCTTCGAGTTCGTCTATGTCGAGAACGGCAAATTGGCATGGGAGGTCGATGACGGGCACTATCCGACCCATGCGGGGCAATGCTTCCATACGAAGCCGGGCGAATGGCATCGAGCCGGATCGAATTACGTGGAGCCGTCCAGCATTTGGTGGATCATCATGGTCGATCCGGGCGAAATGCAAGGCTGGCTCGGATTCGGCGAAGCGGATCGGCTCCGCATCCAGGCCGCGCTCGGCGCGCTGCCGCGAATCGTGCATGCGGATATGCGCATCCGCGAGCAATTTCTGAAGCTGCGCGGCATTATCGAACACGGTACGGCAGCCGACTTGTTCCGGGCGAGGCATTATTTGCTGGATATCTTGCTGCAGCTGATCTACCCGCCCGTCGCGCGGCAAATCCCGCTCGATCTGCACGAGGCCATGCTCGCGCTCACCGAGGAAATCGAAGCCGAGCCCGAGCGGCGCTGGGCGAACAAGGAGCTGGCCGCCAAAGTCGGCGTCAGCGAATCGCATTTTTACCGGCTGTTTCAAGATATGCACGGGCAGTCGCCCGCGAATTACATCGACCGCCTGCGGATGAACCGGGCCTGCGGCCTGCTTCGCATGCCGGGCGCGAGCGTGACGGGCGTCGCGATGGACCTCGGGTACAAGACGAGCCAGCATTTCGCAACGGTATTCAAGAAGTATATCGGCGTATCGCCGACGCAGTGGCGTATGTAGAAGCAGGCGATTCCCGGAAGAATGCGGATTAGGAACTGCCGGCCAAGGGGATATATTCGTCATCCCGTTCGGCGCTCAATTCCGGTTCAGAACGGTGATCGAAGACGACGGTGAACGTAGTCCGTTCCGGGCCCGATTCGAAGGTAATCGCTCCGGCGTTGCGTTCGACGATTTGTTTGCAGATCGCAAGGCCGAGCCCCGTGCCGTCGGATTTGGTCGTGACGAAGGGGTCGAATAGATTCGGCCGTAGATGAGGGCGTACTTCCTGCCTTGGATCCTGAGCTGCTCCAGATCGTAAAAGAGCGGGTACGCTCGTTCCATGCGGTTTATCCAGCCCTCGATCATGTTGTCCTGCCGGGTGTCAAAAAAACGCCTGAGTTCACTCATAGAAATCGCTCCGTTTGGAATGAATTATAGTAACTTACCTATTCCCTAAGCCGACTCGATTTCCTTTAATGAAGCCACATACTTTTTGTACCAATCGTTGATCCGAGGAACGTTCGGCCGTGCGGCTTCTTGGTTACGCCAGACTGTTCACGTGCTTATAAAAAGAGGGCTGCCCAGCGTCATCTAGGATGACTTACGGGGCTGCCCCTTTGAATTCAGTGAATCTTCTCCTTCGGCTCGGCGGAAGAACCGTCCGCGGGCGGCTTCGGCTTCAATGCGGACACGGTCAGCAGCAGGAGCGGCATGAACAAGCCGAACGTAAGCGAGTAGAACGGCCAGATTTCGGCCGCGAACACGCGGAAATAGACGATATTCGGATAGACGACGATCGACAACACGCCTAGCACGATGCTGCTTGGCACGAGAAGGGGACGATAGGTTCGCAGGCGGAACAGCTGGGCCATGCCGAGTATCGAAGCATAGAAGCAGAGGGCCAGCTTGAAGAAGATCGTCAGAAACCAAATGATCGCCACCAATACCTCGATGCGCTGGAGAAACTCCCCGACTTGAATTTTTTTGGCCAATGTATAGCTTGGAAAGGTGTGTCTGGCCGTGAAATCCCATCCGAGGACGAACACGCATAGGATCGTCACGACGATGACGATCACGCCGCCGAGGAGCCCCCCCTTCATGAAGGCCGAGCGGATTTTCTTCGGTTTCGTAACGTACGGATAGACCATCAGCAAGACGACGAGTTCCATGTAGGGAATGCTCAGAACGGACAAGCTTCCGTGGATAATGCCTTTGACTCCGGTTTCGAACATCGGCTGTATGCGGTCCAATTGTATTTGAGGAATCAGGAACACGATCAACACGATGATCAGCACGGCGATCCACGGCAGGAAAATCTCCGACGAACGCGCAATGACTTCCAAGCCCAAGCTCACGCCCATGACGGCCGCAAGCAGGAACAACGCATGCACGACTTGAATCGGCGTCTCGGGCATGACGATCGTCGTAATGAAATCGCCTACGTTCCGAAGCACCAATGCCGACAGGATAAAAAAATACGACAGGAAGAGCGCGCAGGCGACCTTGCCCAGCCACCGGCCGAGAATGGCTTCGGTATATTGCATTAATGATTGGTCAGGGTATCTCGAGCCCAACATGCTGTAGAGGAAGATGACCGCCATGCCGCCGGCAACCCCGGCAACGGCGGCAATCCAGCCATCCTGCTTGGCGATGGACGTCAGCGCGGACGGCACGATCAGAATGGTACTGCCCAAGGAGAACAATAGCGTAAGGATCGAAAATTGCCGCGGGTTGATTTTGCCTTTCTCGATCATTTCGCCCATTTCGCCGATACCTTCTTTCCGTGTATTATTCAAGCGTGGACAGAATGGTCCTGCTCATCGGCTTGTACAGCGCGGTAATCCAATCAAGCGGGTTCGGGATGGGCATATGCAGGTATTCGGCCACGCTGAGCAGCATGCCGAAAGCCAGCAAGAACGTAAACAGCCACAGCTCCTTGAACTGTCCGGCGCGTCTGAGCCGCGGGTACTCGTAGAACGCGGTTCCGGCGAGGATGATCAAGACGATCCATTCCAACTCATTCCTCCTCCATTCGCTCTAGGAAGGACTGCACGACCGAACCTGTGCGGCGGATTTTGGCATCTACCGTCAGATGCACGGGCAGATGGACGAACTCGTCTTCCCAGTGGTCCTCCAGGCGGCGCCACACTCTGTAGTCGGCCCGATGAATCGCGGATCCGAAACCGAAGATGTCCGCTTTGTAAGCTTTAGCCCGCATGACGGAAGATGCCATGGTCGCCTTGATGCTATCGCTTAATTCCTTCTCGAGCAATGCCATCGCCTCGTTCGTGCCCAAATCCATGCCGCACTCCACCTCCCCCACATTGCCTTCCGCCCTGACGGTCACTTGGATTTCCGGATGTCCGTTCACGATCTTCCCTTTGATTTTGTGGGTCGCATGAATCAATTCAATGGCCAGATCGCCGCCTTTCGGACACGGGAGCCGAATGATCGTGCTTTGGATGTTTCCCAGTATGTAGTTATAGCCTTTGCTTTGTTTATCGCTCAGCCACCCCACGAGCTTATCCTTGCGAAACACGGCGAGACTCTCGTATTTCAGCAGCGTCTGCGGACTCACATGATCTAAATTGGATTTCGCTTCCCCCTGATTGATGTGGCCGATGATACGGACGCCGGGCAGAACGGGATCCTTGCCCAGGTCAACCAAATCAAAGATCAGCTGGTGCAGATCGACCGTAGACGTCACGCCCCAGTTTCGCTCGGAAGCCTCGAGAGAGGAGAACAGCTTATCGGTCGGAATTTTCTCCAGCGGCGTCAGGATTCTCAGCACGTCGGTCGCAGAAGCTCCCTTAGCTATGACGATGTAGAAATCCGTCCGCAATTCATGGTCGCGGGAGAGGGAGTCCAGCACTTTCGCGATGCCTTCCCTGGCCAGTTCCTCCCCGATGACGAGAATGCGCAAATGGGACGAATAAATCTTACGCGGCGTCGCCGTCGTCATGGCGCGAATCGATTCAAAGATCGTGTGCCCCTTGGACAACTGGACCGTGACCACCGGCACCCGACCGCCTCCGCCCTTCGAAGCGGAGATTTCCGATGCATTGATCAACTGGACCGATACGTTGTATTGATTGCGATACTTATCGAATCCGAAGGCCGTCGCAATGGAGATCTCGTTGAGTTCTTTCCGGTTCCAGCACCCTGTCAACGTCGCGGACGACAGGAGCAGAAGCGCGGACAACAGCAATTTGCGCAGCAGCATGGCTTGAATCATCGCCTTTCCAATCTGTAGATGAAGGGCCGCTATGGCGCAGGTTAAGGCGAAGAACGTTTCTTTTGCCGTTTACGGTCATTCGGGCTGATCATGTGCTGACGCGTCATGAGCATCCATTGAGGCAATCGGAAAATATTATCCTTCTGATCCTCCATGATGAACGGCGCGAACGGCGCCAGATAGGGCACGCCGAACGAACGCAGGCTGCAAAGGTGCAGCACCATGATAATGACGCCGGTCAAAATGCCGTACAATCCGAAGGAAGCGGCGAGCATCATTAGCACAAAGCGAATCATACGGATCGAAATGCCCATGTTGTACGACGGAATGACGAAATTCGAGATTGCCGTGATGGATACGACGATGACCATCGCCGGGCCTACCAACCCCGCGTCGACCGCCGCTTGTCCGATAACGAGCGCCCCGACGATCGATACGGCCTGCCCCACCGTCCTCGGCATGCGAACGCCGGCTTCCCTCAGGATTTCGAAGGTCACTTCCATCAGTAACGCTTCGATGAACGCGGGAAACGGAATCCCTTCCCGCTGCGCCACGATGTTGATGAGGAGCGGCATCGGAATCATCTCTTGATGAAAGGTCGTGATCGCGATGTACGCAGCCGGTCCGAACAAGGCTATGAACGTGCAAACGTACCGGAGTATCCGAAGGAGCGTGCCGATGTCCGCGCGTTGATAATAATCCTCGGCCGTTTGCAGGAAATGGGTGAATAAAGCCGGCACGAGCAGCACGAAAGGCGTTCCGTCGACGATAATCGCCACCCGTCCCTCCAACAGGGCGCCGGCGACCGTATCCGGACGTTCCGTATTGTAGATCGTCGGAAAAGGCGTAAACGTCTCGTCTTGAATCAACTCTTCGATGTAGCCGCTCTCCAGAATCGCATCGATGTCGATCCGATCCAAGCGGAGGCGGACTTCTTCCACGACCTTGTCGTCCACGATTCCTTGAATGTACATGAGGGCAACGTCCGTATGCGTAACGGTGCCTACCTGTCTCGTCTCCAGCCACAACCGGGGATCCTTGATTTTGCGCCGGATCAAAGAGGTATTCGTACGCAGCGTTTCGGAGAATCCTTCCCGCGGACCCCTGACGACCGATTGGGAGGTAGGCTCCGTGACGCCCCTGTCTTCCCACTCGCTCGTGCTGGCAATGATTCCCTCCGAATAACCTTCCACGAGCACCGCGGTTTCGCCGGATAAAATTCCGTGGCAGAGTACTTCGTAATTGAATGCAGCCTTGATATCGCCGATCTTGAGCATGTACATTCGGATCATTTCCAGGGGTTCGGTCTCGTCCGAGAGTTGTTGAAACGCCTGCGTCTCGACGCTGTCGGCAAGCAGCGACTCCAGCAGGTCCTTCGGATTGGCCAGCCCGTCGACGTATACGACCGCGGCCGAATGCGGCTGCAGCTTCGTCATGATTTTAAAATGGCGAACGATAAGATCCGTGCTGTTGCCAAGCAAGGACCGGATGACGCTCAAGGTGACTTCAAGCTCCGCGTTCAATTCTTGCTTAACCGTGTTCTCATCTATGTCCTGCAGCTTAACCACCTAATCCTTAACAGATTAGGACCTAATATTTCCATAAACCCTGTCGTTTAAACTTTTCTTGCCTCCTTCCCCTATTCAAGAAGGAAAGATTCGGGCCATGCTGTCCGTCCCATATGGCAGAGCTACTTTCGCTCCTTATCACGCCCCCGATTGCTTGCACCCGCCATCAAGCGCGCCGTTGGAAAAAACAGCCTTCGGCTTCCCCCGGCAGATACGGTATAATGAAATTTCACATCTTTAGAACGACTGACCGGGGGTATCCCAAATTATGCAACTCTCTTCCTATCCGAAAGAAATCAAAGTCTTCCTGCTGGCCAGCCTCGTCAATGCCATCGGAAGCGCGCTCATGTGGCCGCTCGTGACGATGTTCGTCTTCGACGAGCTTGGCCGAAGCATGAAGGACGCCGGACTCGTCATTCTGATTCAGTCGATCGGCGGCATTGCCGGCCAGCTGCTCGGCGGCTCGCTGTACCACCGGATCGGCGTCAAAAAACTGATCATCGGCGCGCTCGCCTTGAACGCGGCCGGATTGCTGCTGCTTCCCGCGCTCAGCCATTCATGGCCCGTCTTTATCGTCATGATGGGACTGATCGGCCTGTTCAACGCGCTCTCGATGCCAGCCATTCAAGCGTTCATCGGGTTTCGATTCGCCGACCGGCGGGGCGAGCTGTATAACGTCATCTATATCGCCAACAATATCGGCGTCGCCGTCGGCACGGCGCTAAGCGGGTTTCTCGCGGACGTCTCCTATTCGCTCAGCTTCATCCTGAACGGCGTGTCGTCGGGCGTGTTCGCGGTCTTTTTCTTATTTTATTTGAAGCAAGTCGGGACAGGCGGCGAAGGCGGAAGCCCTATGCTCAAGAAACGGGCATCCCAGGAAGCCGGAATCTGGCCGTTATTGACGGACTATCGCATCTACTTGTTCATGGCGCTCGGGGCGATGCTCATCAATCTCGGCAACAGCATATGGAATACCGGCGTGTCTCCGTTCATTATCGAGCACGGCATGTCGAAGCAGATGTTCGGCTTCCTCTGGACGTTCAACGGGATTCTCATCTTCATCGCCCAGCCGGTCACGAACCTCATCAAACGAATGGCCGCCCGTTCCATCAAAGCGCAATTGACGGCCAGCGCGGTGTTCTACTTCCTTGGCTATGCCGTCATTCTGGCAATGCACAGCTTCCCGGGCATGGTGCTCGGCATGCTGCTCACCACGCTGGGCGAAATGCTGATCGCGCCGGCCATCCCGGCTTTCCTGAGCGAGAACGGCGGCCGCCATGCGCCGTTCTATCTCGGCCTTGCCGGCGGCATCGGATCGGCGGGCCGCGTCATCGGCCCTTACGTTATGGGCGGCCTCTACGACGGCGGCGGCCTGACGCCTGTCGCTTGGCTGGCGGTCGCGACCGCGGCGCTGGCGACGGGATCGTTCGTCGTGCATGCGGCGGTCAATCGCCGCAAGGAACCGGCAGCGGCGCAGAAACGCGAGACGCTGCACGTTTGATCTCAACAACCTAGGCGGATGAATAACAAGTTGATCGAACAAGCAAGAGAAGGTTAAGCCATTACTATGCGTTCCAAACGAACAAGGCTTGCCCGCGGCGGACATCCGTCCATGCGGGCAAGCCTTGTTCGTTCCTTCCGGAAACATTCTGCTGCGGGAACTTGCTCAATCGTTCCGATCCGCGGCCACCATCAAGAACATCGGCCGGCGCAGCTCGTCGCGCATGCCGGGAATCGTCTCGACCATCTCCCGCGACGGCTGGGGCTCGGACAGCTTCCGAATGCTGAAGCCGGTTTCGATCAGCGCGTTCAGCAGCGTAGCGACGGTGCGATGGTATTTGATCACGTCATTCTCGAGAAATCTCGCCTGCCGCAAGCCTTCCGCGTAATAATCGTCGACCGGCCAATGCAGCTTCTCGCCCTCCGGACCGTAATGCCAATCCTGCGCGGCGCGCGCGGTGAAGACCGGGTGCTCGGTCGAGAAGACGAAGCTGCCGCCGGGCGCGAGCAGCCTGCGGACATCCCGGCAAACGGCGTCGAAGCGCTCGATATAGTGCAGGGCGAGCGAGCTGATCACGACGTCGAACGAGCCAGCCGGATAATCGAGATCCTCGATCGCCAGACGGCGGTACTCGATCTTCGGATCGTCGGTCAGCTCCCTGGCACGCGCCAGCATATTGTCCGAAATGTCGATGCCTACGACCGACTCGGCCTGCTGCTCCCTCGCATACCGGCAATGCCAGCCGAAGCCGCAGCCGATATCGAGCACCCGTTTCCCCTTCAAGTCAGGCAGCATCGGCCTGAAAGACTGCCATTCGCCAGCCGCTTCCAAGCCGCCGATCGAACGCGGCATCCCGCTGTAGTTGGCGAAGAAGCCATCTTCGTCGTATTTATTTTGTTTCATGGCAAATCCCTCCACTCTTCCATCATCTCTTCCATCATGCCAGAAATTGCGAAAGAAACAAACCGGAGGCGCACCCTTCGTTCGGGATGCGCCTCCGCTTATACTTTAGTCTTTAATATCGAGGTCTTGGCGAACCTTGCTGCGCTTGCCCGTCATTTCGTAAATAACCGGAACGACGATCAGCGTAAGCAGCGTCGAAGTCGTCAAGCCGCCGATAACCGTGATCGCCAAACCGCCGGAAATCAAGCTTGTCGAGGACGTCGACAATGCCAGCGGCAGCAAGGCAAGAATCGTTGCGCAAGCCGTCATCAGAATCGGTCTCAGCCTTGTCTTCGATGCTTCTACGAGCGATTCGCGAAGCTCCATGCCGAGCTTGCGGTTCGTTTCGACGCGGTCAAGGAGTACGACCGCATTGGTGACGACGATACCGACGAGCATCAGCATCCCGATCATCGCGCTCATCGAGAGCGAGTTGCCCGTGATCAGCAGGGCGCCAAGCGCGCCGCTCGGTACGAAGAGCAGGGAAGAGAGAATGATCAGCGGCACGCGCAAACCGCCGAACGTCATGCTCATGACCAGGAAGACGAGCCCGATTGCAGCTCCCATTGCCATGCCCATGCTCTTGAAGCCGCTGGTGATCATTTCGAGGCCGCCGCCGGTTTTCACATCGACATTGCTTGGCAGCGACAAGCTGTCAATATCCGATTTGATCGTGTTCGTGACCTTAGCCGTTTTGTCCGTATCTTTCACGTTGCCTTTCACTTCCGCGTACGTTTTGCCTTCTTCATGGTTAATGGCAACCGGAGCCGTCGACTCGGACAAGTCCGCGAGCTCGCTCAGTTTCTTCACGCCCGCAGCCGTCGGAATCGTAATGTTCTCCAATTCGGACTTGGACGAGATTTGCTGTTGGTACGCCATCGTGATATCCCAGTTCTTGCTGTCCAGCGTGTACGTGCCGACATTAACCGGACGCAGCTGTTCATTGACGGCACCCATGATTTGGAACGAAGAAACGTTCAGATCCTTCGCCGTTTGATTGAGCGAGAGCACCCATTTCGGCGATACGTCTTTGAGATTATTCGAGACGTCTTTCATGTCCGTGTTGGCTTTCATCAAGTTCTCGACTTGCGATGCCGCTTTGGACAATGCCGTCAGATCGTCGGAATAGAGGTCGATCGTGACTTCGCTGCCCGTCGGCGGTCCGTTCTGTTCGCCTTCTTTGACGTCAACTGTCGCTTTAGGCGATACGGCCGTCACGATTTTTTTCAAATCCTCGTTCGCTTTGTCGATCAATTCGTTCGTATCGACTTTCGCGTTTTCCTTGAATTGTACTTTGAACGAAGCCGTATTCGTGCTTGGAATTTGTACGAAAGGATTGTCCACGCCGCCAACCATCGCTTGATAATTGTCGATGTCCTTCAAGCCTTTCAAGTATTCCTCCACTTTCCCGGCTGCCGCGTTCGTCTCTTCCAGCGGCGTTTGTGCCGGCATCTTCAGGTCGACCCCGATGGAAGCGACATTGCCGGCCGGCAGGAATGCCACGCCGAGCAGCGGAATCGTGCCGAACGAAGCGAACAGCAGGACGATCGACAGGATCAATACCCATGCTTTGCGTCGCAGTGCGCCACGGATGACCCGCTCGTAGAAGTCGTTGAAGCGGCTGCCTTCCTTATGCGGCTTGATGGAATTGAAGAACTTCGCGCCCAGCACCGGAATGAGCATCATGGCGACGAGCAGCGAGCACAGGATCGAAATGACGACCGCGATGGCGAACGGACGGAAGAACTCGCCGATAATGCCCGTTACGAACGCAAGCGGCGCGAATACGACAACGGTGGCGATGGTCGAGGAGCCGACCGCGCCGATAACTTCCTTCGTTGCGCGGAACGCCAGCTCTTTGCCGTTCATCTCGCGGCCCTTCTCTTGGCGCCATCTGAAAATATTCTCGATAACGACGATACTGTCATCGACGATCCGTCCGATGGAAACGGCGATCCCGCCGAGCGTCATGATGTTAAGCGTATAACCCATTTGATTCATCAGTGCGATCGTTGCGAAAATCGAGATCGGCAGCGAGATGATGGAAATAAGCGTCGCCCGGATATTCCGCAGGAACAGGAAGATGATGATGACGCAGAACAAGGCGCCGAACAAGCCTTCCCGAATGAGCGAGTTAACGGAGTGCTTGATATCCTCGCCTTGGTCTTGAATCAGGCGAACGTCGAGCGTGCCTTTATCTTGGAAAGCTTTAAGCTCTGCCTTAACGTCATCGGATACGTCAGCCGTATTGGCGTCTTGCGTCTTAACGACGCTGACGATGAAGCTGGACTGGCCGTTGTAGCGCGTAATTTCATTTTGGGACGAGACGGTGTTGATTTTGGCGATGTCCGACAGCTTCACTTTCGCTGCCCCCGGAGCTCCGCCTTTCGCGCCGGCGCCTGCGCCCGCACCCATGCCTTGACCGCCGCCCGCGCTGAGCTGCAGGTTATTGATTTGATCAATGGAGTCGATCTTGCCTACGAGGCGGATCGGAATGGTATTGTCATCCTGGCTGACCGAACCGAGCGGCAGCGCGTAATCGAGCGATTGAATGGCCGTCTGAATCGCGTTCAGCGACAAGCCGTACTGCGCGGCCTTATCCTTGTCCACTACGATGCGAAGCTCTTGGGACACCGCGCCTTTCAGCGTTACCGAGCTGACGCCGGATACTTTCTCCAGCTTCGGAACGACGGTTTCTTCCAGCGTTTTCTGAAGTTCGGCCGTATCTTCCTTCGAGGAGAAGATGGCTGCTTCATAGATCGGCGCTTCGCCGAACGACAGCCGCTGAACCGTAACCTTCGCCTGATCCGGGAGCGTAAGCTTCGCTACCGCGGCCTCGGCGTCTTTCATCTTGTCGTCCATGTTCGTGCCGAATGCATATTGCAGGAAGATACTCGAGGAATTCTCGCTGCTCGAGCTTGTGAGCGAATCGTAATTTTTCAAGCCCAGCAGGCTTTGTTCGATCGGTTTCGTGACCTCCGACTCGATTTCCTCGGTCGAAGCGCCAGGGTATACCGTCTGAATGAAGACGGCCGGGAATGTCACGTCCGGGAACGTCTGCTGCTTGATTTGGGTCGACGAGTAGAAGCCGAAGCCCAGTACGAGCAGACAGAGAATCACGATCGCGACACCGTTTTTCAAACTGAATCTGGATAAAGCGTTCATTGGGTTCTCTCCTCTTCTCTTTATATAGAGAGTATCATAACGGAGTTTTTTGAACTGAACATGAACTGGCGGTTACAATATTAGACAATCTCCGTTTTTGGCCGTATTGGAAGCCTGACTGTGAACAACGTATGAACGCCGGGCTCGCTTTCCGCTTCAATGCTTCCACCATGCACGTCGATGATCGCTTTAACGATCGATAAACCGAGCCCGTTTCCTTTGACCGCGTAATCCCGAGCCTTGTCCGCCTTGTAGAAAGGCGTGAAAATATGCTGCAGCTCTTCGTGCCCGATACCGTGGCCATTGTCGCGAACGACGGCGACCGCCATGCCATCGATTAAGCGCAGCGTAATCGTGATTTCCCCCTGGGGCTCCGTGAACTTGATGCTGTTGCTAATCAAATTATGCCACACTTGCTCGAGACTATCCGCGTCTCCATAGATGGTCACATCGTCCAAATCCAGCTCCGGCTCGATCCCTTTCTCATGCCATTGCGGCTCGCTCGCAATGATGCTGCGGCGGATTTGCTCGTCCAGCCTGAAGTAACCGGGATGGTGAAGCTGCTGATCCTGCTGCAGCACCGACAGACGCAGCAAATTAGCGCTCAACCGGGACAGACGCTGACTTTCCTCTTCGATAATGGTCAGATAGTGTTTCCGTCCTTCTTCCGTCATCGTCTTCGTTCGAAGCGCTTTGGAAAATCCCGAGATCGACGTCAAGGGCGATTGGATTTCATGAGCGACGTTGTTGACGAAATCGCTTCGCAGCTTGTCCAGCATGCGCAGCGAGCCCGCCATTTCGTTGAAGCTGTCCGTCAAGACGCCCAGCTCGTCCTTGCGCTTCGTGCGTAGCACGATACCGAAGTCGCCTTTGGCCATGCGCTTGGTCGCCTCCGTCATCATTTGCACGGGCTTGACGATGTACCGGGCGGCAAGCAGAATGAGCAGACTTCCCGCGAGCAGCACGCAGCCGAATACGGTCAGCGTGAATTTGCGGAACATGTCCAGCAACTTGCTAAGCTCCGGCGTAATGTACAGCGCGTAGGATTGGTCGTGCAATTGGAATGGCAGGCCGATCAGCAAGGATGCCGTTTTATGATGATCATGGATGTACGTCACGGTGCCCCGGTAAATGCCGCCTTGGAGCACCGGCTTCAGCTGCGACGGCGAAATCGGCGTCTTCTCGCCGCTCCCGCCGTCGCCGTAAGATATCGTCTTTCCGTTCTCGTCCATGATTTTGACGCGCAGACCCGGGACGTCGACTGCGTTCTCCAGCACCGTTTGGAGGCTCTCCGGCGGCGCATCGCCGAGCTCGCGGATGATTTTCTTGCCGCTGGCGATCATCTGGTCTTCGGCGAGCGATGTCACGTTCCTGCTGTACATGTGGATTGCAAGCATGAAAGACACGCCAAGGCTGATAATGACGGCGGCAATGAAGATGAGCACGGTCCTGACGTACAGCGACCTAATCATGAAGGACCTCGAGCCGGTAGCCGAGTCCGCGCAATGTCACGATTTTGAATTTTTCTTCATAAGCTGCAAAGCGTTCACGTAATCTTTTGATATGAACGTCCACCGTCCGCTCGTCGCCTTCGTATTCGAATCCCCAGATCTGTTCGATGAGCGCAGCCCGCGTGAACAGCTGTCCGGGATGGCCCGCCAGCTTGTACATGAGCTCGAATTCCTTCAGCGGGATGGTCATCGCTTCCTCGGTGTCTTTGAAAATGACCTGGTAACCGAGCCGGTCCAGAACGATTCCGCCGATCGTCACCATCTGCGAAGCCGAGATCCGGTACCTCTTCAGCAGCGCTTTCACGCGCACGACCAGCTCCATGGGGTCGAACGGCTTCGTCATATAATCGTCGGTCCCCAGCTGGAACCCTTTGATTTTCTCCTCCGACTCGCCTTTCGCCGTGATCATCAGGATCGGCATGTCGCCGGATGCCCGGATTCTTCGGCACAGCTCCCAGCCGTCCATCCGCGGCATCATGATGTCCATGATGGCCATGTCGACCGGATTGTCCGTTATGTATAACCACGCCGCTTCGCCGTTCGCGAACTCCACGACATCGAATCCTTCGTCGCGCAAATAAAGCTGAACGAGCTCGCGTATATGCGCATCGTCGTCGATGACCGCAATTTTTGCCATTCCTGTAATCGCCTCGCGTTCATGTATGACTTTGGTCCTTGTCAATGACCGGACAATAACTTATTATTACAGAATTGCAGTCAGAGATGCTAGTCTAATAGACTCGCTTGTGCGTGAAAGGGGGAAATCGATGTGAACCTGTTGAAACGTTATTATCCATTGATCGGCATGCTTATTTTTCCTGTCATGGGCTGGATTTACGCTTATACGAACAATCCGAATCATCATCCGAGCCAGCAAATTTATAGCCTGATGACGGCCATGGACCGGGCGATACCGCTCGTCAAAATATTCGTGCTGCCTTACTCCGTTTGGATCTTCTATATCTATGTCTGCCTGATCTATTTCTTTATGAAAGACCCGGCCGTTTACCGCAGGGCGCTTATTACGTACGTGACCTGCGCGCTGATCTGCTACGGTATTTACCTCGTCTTCCAGACAACGGTGCCGCGTCCGGATTTGACCGGGAACGATCCGATTACGCGTTTGCTGATGTTCGTGTATCATCGCGACGAGCCGTTCAACTGTTTCCCGAGCATTCACTGCTTCTCCAGCTACATGGTCATGAAAGCCTTGTACGAGAGCAAATTCCGCACCCGTCTGAATCAAACGCTGATCTATGGCATGTCTACGCTTATTATCGTCTCGACGTTCCTAATTAAACAGCATACGCTGCTCGATGCCGCCTGCGGCATTCTGCTTGCGGACATCGTCTATCGCGTGCTGCTCCGTATCGAACGGAGTTCCGGACATCGCAGCAAAGCGAAGCAAGTCATGCAGCAGACGAACATGTAATAGATAAAGTCATAACAAAAAAGCCCCCTGACGAGCGATTGCCCGCCAGAAGGCTAATAGGAAACCTGCTATTCTTGAAGCTCCTGCGATTCCAGACCCAGCTCCGGACCCGGGCCGATCGACTGCCTTTCTATCCATTTTACCGGAATGTCGGCCCGTTCCCGCTGGATCGTCCCGTGCTCCAATTGATCGACGATCATCATCGCTGATCTTCTGCCGATCTCCACGTAATTCTGCTCGACCGTCGAAATCGGAATGTCGGCTTGACGCGACATGTCGTTATTATCGAAACCGACGACGGAGAGCTCTTCCGGCACGTTCACGCCTAATTCCATGCAAGCCTTGATGCAATCGTACGCGACCATATCATGCTCGGCCTGAATGGCCGTCACTTGCAACGCGAGCAAACGCTCGATGAGCTGCCTGTAGAACGCACGGCGGACGTCCGTCGGACCTTCCGCTTCCTTATGCATGTCGCTGAAGATCAATTCCGTATCCAGCGTGATCCCGTTATCGCTCAAGGCCTTGCAGTAGCCGAAATACCGGTCGTGCACCGTGCTGCGATATTGAATGCCGATGGTAGACAGGAACGCGATACGCGCATGACCGAGCTCGATGAGCTTCGATGCGGCCGTGTAGCCGCCTTCGAAGTTGTCCGATACCGCGCTCCCCATCGCCAGTAAACTATAATACTGATCGACGGTGACGATCGGATAACCGTTCTGATGAAGCGCGTGAACGATATCCATATTGTGCTGCGTGCTGACCGGGTACAGAATAATGCCGGACGTTCCTCGTTTGGGCAGCGATTGCAGCAGCTCCCGCTCGCGCGCGCTGTTCCATTCGCTGTTATGAATACTTAGATAGTAGCCTTTGGACTCCACGTATTCGGCCACGCCCTGCATATGCTCGAACGAGTTGTTCGCGGAAACGAATGGTAGAATCATAGAAACGATTCGGCTGGGCGCAGGAACGGCCTGCATCTCCTTCTCCGCCGTGACCTCTTCCTGCTTCTTGACGAAGCTCCCGCTGCCCCTTCTGCGATAGATCAGTCCTTCCCGCTCCAATTCGATCAGCGCCCGCTTGGAGGTTATACGGCTGACCCCGAATTGCTCCGCGAGCTCGACTTCGGTCGGAAGCTGCTGGCCGATCACGTATTCGCCCTGTGAAATGCGCTCTCGTAAAATCCCGAGTATCTGACTGTATAACGGCTTATAATCGCTAAGCAAAACGCACCCACACCTTAGCCTTAATATTTCCTTAAGTATATCGGTAATTGCTTGACGAATCCAACCTATTTTGCATCAGTAGACTTAACCCGTAATGCCCGTCCGCTCGACGCTTTCCACGAAATAACGCTGCACGAACAAATACATGATCACGAGCGGGGCGATCGTGAGCAGCACCCCTGTATTAAGCAGCATCGACGTATAGATCGGATCCGGTTCCTTCAAGCCGATGCCCATGTCCATCAGGCTTGTGGACAGCACCTTGACTTGCTTCAGGAACAAACTGACGTAGTAACTGTCGTTCCACTGCCAGACGAAGGAGAAGAGCAGCACCGTGACGATCGCCGGTACCGCATTCGGAAGCATGATCCGGAAGAACGTCCGGAAGACGCCCGCGCCGTCGACCAGCGCAGCCTCTTCGACCTCCTTGGGAATGCCCCGGAAGAACTGGCGGAATATATAAATGTAGAGCCCGTTCTTCAGCCCCATCGCCGTGCCGGCGGAAATAATAAACGGCCAGAACGTGTCGATCAAATTCAGTCCTCTCTTGCCTGTAACCAAATGCACGACCCCGAACAGATCGAAGTACCGGTAGGTCAAGTACAGCGGAATCATGATCGTCTGAGGCGGCACCACGATCGTGAAGATAACGAGCGCGAACAGAATGCCGCTGCCCTTAAACCGCAGTCGCGCGAAGGCGTAGGCGGCGAGCGCGCACGACGCCATCTGAATGACCGTCGTGCTTGCCGATACGTAGATCGTATTCAGCAAAGCGGTGACATAATGGGACGATTCGATGGCGATCCGAAAATTATCGAGCGTGATGTGGCGCGGAATCCAGAGTACCGTCGGATCGTAGATATCGGCTTTGCTTCGGAATGCCACGGAAACCCGCTGAAACAGGGGAAACAGAATGACGAAGCAGAAGCCGAGGATCATGATGGTGCGGATGAGCAGCCATAACCAACGTTTTGTTTTGTCCACCGGACGATGTTTCCTTACGAAGACAATGGCATAATCTGTTGGCGATTTCATAGACTTCCCTCCACGTTAGTCATAATAGAACACTTTGCGCGAGATCAGTCCGACCGACAACGCGAGCACGAGTCCGACGCAGAGGAAGAAGACCCATGACATTGCGGCGCTTAAACCAAAGTCGAACACTTTGAATGCCGTTTCCGAGATCAGCAGATTAATAGAATTGCTGTTCACCGTATCCGTGATCGAATACACCATATTCGTCAGAATGAGCGGCGTCATCATCGGGAACGTAATTTTCCAAAAGCTCTCGTAGCCCGTCGCTCCTTCAATCTTGGACGCTTCGTACAACGACGGGGAAATCGACTGCAGGCCCGCGAGGAAGATCAAGATCTGCACGCCGGACGAGCTGATGATTTCATAGATTCGGTCCACCGCTCCGGTGAGGTAGTTAACGATACCCGGGGACAGACCGGAATCCAGCATCATTTTGCTTAATTCGATGCTTTGCATCACGCCGCCGGAGTCGTCGCCGCTCCCCGATCCGATTGCGCCGCCCCCGACGAAACTGCTAATATCCAAGTTCGCGATCGCGCTGGAGGCGATGATGACCGGCAGGAAGAAGACGGCCCGGGCGAACGAACGCCCTTTGAACTTCTGATTCAGCAGCACGGCGGCGAACAGACTGAAGATAATGATTAGCGGCACGTTCACGACCAGGTTCACGACCGATTCGGTCAATGTGCGCGGAAAATCAGGATTCGTCGTGAACAGACTCGTATAGTTGCTGAATCCCTTGTACGTGACATCGAAGCCGCCTTCTACCATATCCAGCGAGCTTAAGCTGTAGCGGAACGACTGGATCATCGGCAGAATAAACAAGAGTACCATGCCGATCATGAGCGGTGTCGCGAACAGCACGCCGTACCAAGCGTTCTTCTGCTTAAGCGTCATACGTTTCTTCTCCATGCTATTCACCGCCTAACCGGAAGCTTTCGGCGCCGATGCTCATACCGTTCACCTGTACTGCTGTCGTATTGTAATTAATGAGAATCGAAAGACCGTTCTCGAATGTCGTTTCAACCACGCCATCTGCTAGATTGCGGTGCCCGACAATCGTTTCGTTCCGGACTTGCTTCAGGACGGGATTCATTTCTTGATAGAGCGCCGTCGCCTCGTCGATCCAATCCGCGTAATGCAGCGCGTACAAATCGTTGTAGGCCGTATCCTTCACGGCGGACGAGTCCTTGTAATACCATACGTAATACAGATTCGAACCCGTTTCGAGCGCTTTGAGCATCGAGGCCCTCGGACTCGTCGTATCTTCCCGGTTGAAAGGCGCCCCTGCCAGGTCAACGTAGCCGTGCAGCGCGATCTGATAGAACATGACGTCCTCGTCCGTGATATTCTTCCGGTTACTGGAGGTCGGTGCGCCGACGATGATATCCGCGTACGGCACCATATAGGCATTGCCGCCGCTGACCATCAGCGATTCGGTTCCCTGCTTCAATTTGCCGGCTTCGGCGACGATCGTACCCAGCGCATCCTGACGGCTGACGGGCGAGCTCGGATTGAAGTCCGAATTGACCTCGCTGCCCATGTCCCGCAGCGACAGGCCGTGGATGCCAAGCTTCCCGTAATCGGACAGGAATCCACCGACCGTACCCGGCAGCTTGTTCGCGGACAGCACATAATGCGAGAAGGAAGCGGAATCCTTGACGAACATAACCGGATCGTACTTATAGATCGCCGCATTGCGTCTGTCCAGGAAGTCCGCGCTGTCCTGCGATCCTTTGTATTTCTCCAGAAACGCGGTATCCGGATACAAGCGGACACCGTTCTCCTCGGCATAGTTCGCCAGCTTGTTCAGCCCCGATTTCCCGCCGAGCGCGCTTTCGGGCTTGATTGACTTCGGCGAGCCGTGACGGATGCCGCCATTGAACCAGCCGACATACCGCAGCGCCAGATCGTCGACTCCCCGTTCCTTCAGCATCGCGATAATCCGGGCAGCATCCTCGAAGGTCGTCAACGGTTCCGTCGTCTTGTACGGGATGCCGAGGAATGACTTCTGCCTCTTGAACGCCCCTTCCAGCTCGAGAATAAATGGCGCATTCTCGGCGGACGTCAGCTTCTTCAGGTCGTATTTCGCGATCAAGTATTCCCGGTAGGCTCCCGCCATTCCGACGTAATCCGCATCGTCCCCGGAGAGAAACGCATATCGGAGCTTGATATCGCCCTGATACGGATGCTTCTGAAACATCGGTACCGAACTCGACTTCGTACCGGACGTTAGCGTGTAGACATCCTGGGCGACGAACTGGAATTCCGCATTGACGCTGTTGTAGGCATCATGTCGGCCGCTAATGTCTGCCAATATGCTGGCGAGCGCGTCGCCGCCTTCGATAATGCCCAGCACCGCATGGTCGTTCTGCTTCATTCCGAATACGGGAAGGCGAACCGGCGTGCTTGTCAGTACGCGCTCCTTCACGTCGAACGTGCCGTCCTCGCCGTAGACCGGCATGCGGTACGGTTCGGCGGTCAGCTTCTTGTTGTTCAAGCGGATCAATGCGCCCGAGCCGTCAGGGACGAAAATATAACCGTCCTTCTTATCGTCAGCCGCCCCGAAGTGCTTCAGCACCTGTACGGAAGCGAGCGGAAATGCCTCGTTGTATTTGACATCCTTACCGTGGATCGTGACCACGAATTGATCGCCGTCCAAGGCATATTCGACCGGAATCGTAAATTGCGCCTCCGCCTCCGCCGCTTCCTCGGAAGAGCCGCCGTTCTCCTTGTTATCCTTGGCGGCATCCTTCGCCGTGTAACCGGCTGAAGTCAGATAGTCCGCGAGCTCCTGCTTCACGTTGTCCTGGAGGTTCCGAACCGTGTACACCTGCTTCTCTTCGTTATACCGGTATTTGTACGTCACCTGCTTGCGGGCATCGTCGTCCTTCAATTTCGCAAGGATCGCATCTTCGAACCGCTGCTTGCCGATAACGGCGGGGATGATATCCGTATTTCCCGCCGCTTTGCCGAACTGGTACGTGACGTTGACCGCCCCGTCCTTCACGTTGATGGCGAACTGCTTCTTCTGTACGCTGTCGTCGAAGCTGTTGAACCGATAGACTTGGCCTTTGTCGTTGTAGTAGTTCAATAGCAGCTGCGAGGACATTTCCGACCGGTACAGCGGCGAGGCAAGCTTGTCGCTGCCGGCGTCCACCGGATTGGAGAACCAGATATAGCCGTCCCGCTTGTCCTTGACGGCGATTGCCGCCGTTTCCCTGTTGATGAACAGCGCAAGCGAATCCGTCTCGGACACTTGCTCCATGCGGGTCAGCGCCGCCAGCTCCTCCGGCGTATTCGACGTGCGCGGAGTGACTGCCGCTTGCCCGGATGCCGTATCAATGGACGCGATTGCCGCTTCGCGCGCGGCGGCTTTTCCGTTAGCGGCAGCCGGCGACGGCGCGATGGACAGCTTCGGAGCGCCGCTGCCCTCGGATTGTCCGTGCGCGAAGTGGCGTACGGGACTGACTGCTGCCAAACTGACGCAGAGGGCAGCCATTACGATGCGTTTTCGATTTTTCACAACCGTCCCCCTTAATGAACGTAATTCCGCCGGCCGGTCACTGCCATCTGAATGACATTTCCGCATACAGCGATTTGAAGAAACTGACCATCTCCTGGGTCATATTGAAGAACAGCATGCCGAGGAACAGTATGATGCCGATTACGACAAGCGTAAGCAGCATGGTCAGGAGCGTTTTGCCTGCCGAATATTGATGAACGGTCATCGTGCCGACGAACAGCAGCCCGATAAACCAGCCGACCGCGATCGTATTCAGCAAATAGTAGAACGAGCTCTCGTCTGCCGTGATGACGTTGCTGTACAGCGTTTGCGGCAAATAAACGAGCATGAGCGGCATAAGCGAATAGCCGGTGGCCATCACGATCTCGCGAAACTTGCCTTCGCCGTCCATCAAGGTCGTCAGCGACCAGTTGGCCACGCACCATAGCAGAAACGGCAGCAGAATGAATTTCAACTCGTCGATGCTGTTCAATTCGGCCGGATTGTTGTAGTTCACGACAAACCCGCTGTATTGGCGTTTCAGAATCGTGAACACGGCAAGCAGCAGCAGAACGCCGATCGCGATCTTCAATCTGCCTTTCTTCTCGAACTTCATCTCCCAGAAACCGTTGAACGGATGCAGCATGGTATAGAACGGATTCTTGAGTATGCCGACTTCCTCGTAATGCTTGCCGGCGACCCGTCTGCGAACGAGCTTCGTTGCGCCGATAACGAGCAGAACGGCGGCCAAGACGACGAGTACGATCGTCCCGAAACGATCCAGCACGATTTCCTTGCGGTAACGCTTGAACGCTTCGGAGTACTTCTCCCGATTGTTGCCCAGCTTGAAATACCGCATCGCTTCTTTGTTCTCGCCCTGCTTCAGCAGCGATTTGCCGATCCCGATATAGGCGACCTCGTAGTTGCTGTTGATCTTAAGCACGTCCTGCCACGCGGAGGTCGACTGCTCGATCTTGCCGTTGTACAACGACGTAACCGCCTTGCGGATAAGACTGCCGTAACGGGTCGGTTCGAACACCGTCAAACGGCCGTTGTCCTTGTCCAGAACGAGCGTCTGCTCCCCTAGCATGCCGATCGCCGACGGGGTGCGGAACTTCCCCATCTCCGCTCCTAAGCCGCCGAACATGTAGAGCAGATTGCCGTCTTTGTCATAGGTGAAAATCCTTCCGCGCTTCGAGTCCAGCGCGCTGTACATGCCTCCCTCGTCCTGCGTGACGTCAACGAAGATCGAGCTGCCGGGAATGCTGCCCGCATCCCGCGTGCCGACATCCCCTTTGGGAGGAAAATAACCTTTGCTCCGCAAAATGTCGACGCCGGACGGATTCAGCTTCTTGAGCGGGCTGTTCCCGTTCTCTTCCACCGTCGTCGTGTACATGAAACCGTCGCCGTCGATGGCGATATTGTTGAACTCGAGCGGAATGAACTGCTCCATCTGATCGCGCTGCTTCTTCGTGGACAGCCGCTTCCACAGCAGGTCCGCCGGGTTGAACTTGACGCGGTTCGTTCCGATGAACCCGCTGAACGCGCCGTCCTGATCGAACTCCATGATCCCTTCGTAGGAACCGCGGCTGACCAGATAGAGGCGCTGCGCGCTGTCCATGACGATCTTGCTCGGCGCGTATTGGAAACCGTCGCGGATGAGCGTGGATTGCGGCTTGTCGATCGCCCGAATGAAGCGGCCGTCGGCGGCAAGTTCGACGATGCGGCGATTTTGCGTGTCGGCGACGTACAGATTGCCTTCCTCGTCCGCGAAGACACCTTCCGGCTGATTGAACGTATCCTGCTTGCCCTCATGCTCGAAGCCGGCGATGACCCGTTCGACCTGAAGTGCTTTATTCAAGACGATCATCCGGTTGTTGCCGGTATCGGCGATATAAACCTTGCCTGTTCGCGAGATGTACATATCCTGCGGCGACGATAGCCCGCCGATGTTCAAGTCCGCTCCGTAGACGACCCGCGCGGCGACATACGGATCCGGCGCCGGCACGGCGTCTCCCCAATAGGAATAGGTGTAGCTGTCGCCGGAGGCCGCTGCCACGGGAGCGAACTGGCTGATCAAGAAGATGACCAGCAGTAGTGCTGCAATCGTTCTTTTGGCTGTCAAATCCGGCTCCCCCCTGCTTACTCTTTCAGCCCCGATGTAGACATCGTTTGGATGACTCTGCTTTGCGTGAAAATAAAGACGGCGATCGGTACCGACATCATCAGCAGCGTTACCGCCGCGACCGGCCCCGTTCTGGCGATCCCGCCGCTGGCGATTTGCCCGAAGACCGCGTCGACCGTACGCAGCTGCTCGCTGTAAATATATTTGTGGCTCGTCACCGATCCGTTCGTCCACAAGCTCTGCAGCGAGAAGATGATGAGCGTCATCCAGGCCGGCTTCACGATCGGCATGACGATCTGCCAGTAGATCCGGTACTCGGTGGCGCCGTCGATCTTGGCTGCTTCGATGAGCGCGTCGGGAATTTGCTCCATGAACTGCTTCATGAGATACAGCCCGAGCGTCGATCCGAATGCCGGCAGCAGAATCGCCCAATACGTATCGAGCATGCCAAGATACGAAATCGTCATATAGTTCGGCACCTGGGTCACGTAGGGCGTAAACATCAGCGACATGACCACCAAGGCGAACAACGGCTTGTTGAACGAGAACTTCACCTTCGCCAGTACATAGGCCGCGGCGGACGCGATGATGACATGGCCGAACGTCCCCGAGATCGCGATGAAGAACGTATTGAACACGTAGCGCGAGAACGGCACCCACGAATCCGAGAAGATGCCGACCAAATCCTTGAAGTTCTTGAACGTCGGATTGCTGACGATGAACTTCGGCGGGAAAGCGAAAATTTCGTTAAGGGGCATGAATGCCCGGTTAATCGTGTAAATGAGCGGAAGCGACATGAATGCGGCAACGCCGGTAAGCAGCACGAACAGCAGAATATCGACCGTCCAGGAGCGATTCAGTCTTTTCTTGAGCAGTGACTTCACATTCATCGCCCTTTATTCACCTACTTTTCGGAGAAACTTCTGCGTAATCAAATTCGTCCCCATCATGATCGCGAACAGAATCGTGGCGATCGCGGACGCGTATCCCATCTGGAAGCGGATCGTGCCGTAGTCGATCAGATGCGTAACGATCGTGTGCGCGGCATAGTCCACGCTCGGGAAGCCGATCATGTAGATCGAAATTTCCGCGACGGCGAATGCCGACGTAATCTGAATCACGGCGCCGAACATGAGCTGCGGGCGCATGGCCGGCAAGGTAATGAACCATAGCTCCTGCCAGCGGTTGCGGATGCCGTCGATCGCGCCCGCTTCGTACAAGGTGCGGTCGACGTTCTGCAACCCGGCGATGAACGCCAGGAACGAGGTGCCGAGGCTGAGCCACAGCTGCACGACCATTAGAATCGGCAGCATGTATTTCGGGTCCTGCAGCCATTGGATCGGCTCCAGAATGAAGCCCCACTTGATCAGGAACGCGTTCATGTAGCCGTAAGAATCGCTGGAGAACAGCGTCTGCCAGATCAGGTACGTGTTGCCTGCAATCGACGGGGCGTACAGCACGAGCGTCAGTACGGCCCGCAGCTTCGGCGGCAGCTCGTTGATCAGCCACGCGAACAAGAAGCAGGCGATATAGCTGATCGGTCCGGTGATGAACGCGAACAGGAACGTATTCTTCAAGGCGATCAGGAAGACGTCGTCCTGCACGAACAGGTGGGCGTAATTGCTCCAGCCGATCCACCGCGGGAATTGCAGCATGTTGAAATACGTAAAGCTGAGCACGACGGACATCAGCACCGGAATGACGGTGAACACCAAGAAGATGAGAAAATAAGGCGCCATCAACACAAGCGCATGCTTGTTCTGCTTCATCTCGGACTTCATTAACCGGAATTTTCTAGCGATCATCGTAGCAATCGGGAATCCCCTCACTTCTCATAGGGAAGATTGAATTCTTCTCTTCTGGCGGTGATTTCTTCGTTCATCGTGCGGACATAGTCGTCCATGGTTTCACGCGCGTCCTCGCCCTGGTTGACGACTTTGCGGAACGCATTGTCGATATTCCGTCCGGTCAAGTAACCGCCTGGCACTTCCGGAATGCCTTTCACCCATTTCATCTGCTCCATCAACGTGTTCAAATCCTGAATCGGCCACGACAGCTGCTGCAGCGCTTCCAGGTTGGCGGTCGGATAACGGGCGGACGTGCCGAGCCGTACTTCCATCTCGCGGCCGAAGTCCAATTGCGTATCCTTGCTCGTCCACCATTTCATGAACGTCCAAGCCGCGTCTTTGTTCTTCGTATTCTTGAACATGACGGTTGCCGTACCGCCCGAGCCCGTGTCTCTGCGGATCGTTCCGTCAGTCTGCTTCGTGCCCGGAACCGGAGCGAAGTCCCATAAGCCTTTGATTTCCGGCGCGTACACCGACAGCTTGTTGTACATCGTGTAGTCGACGATGCCGATCGGCATTTCGCCGGTGCGGAACCGGTTGGCGAAATCCGTCTGAATCGGGACCTTGTAGTTGACGTACAGGTCCGTCCATTTCTTGAACTGCTGGATCGCCGTCTCGTCGTCAAGACCGCTCTCCATGTCATTGTTCTTGTAGAATTGGCCGTCGTTCTGATAGAGCAGCATCGCAAAAGTCGGACTCGGCGGAAGCGTGACGACATTGGTCGTCGCCACTTCGTTGCCTTGCGCATCCAGGCCGCGCTGCGGCAGGCCGAATTGCAAGTTATGCTTCTGCAGCTCGGGAATGAGCTTGTAGACGTCGGCCCATGTTTGCGGCACTTTCAGATGGAGCTCGTCTTCGATAATGTCTTTGCGATAGAACAGCACCGGGAACGTCTGCTGCTCCGGCAGTCCGTAATACTTGCCGGAATAGGCGTACGGCACCATCGCGCTGCCGCTGAATTGCTTCGTCACCTCTTCAAAGCCAGGGAACCGGGACAAGTCCTGCAGTGCGTCCCGCGTTGCGAAATTGACCGGCAGATCGTTGCCGGCTTGCAAAGCGACGTCCGGCCCTTTGCCGGCAACCGTCGAAGACAGCAAAATATCGGCCGAAACGAGCTTGAGGTTCACTTTGATGCCCGTATCGTGCGTGAACCTGTCATCAATCAAGCGTTTCAAAATTTGCGCTTGGTCGCGGCCCGAAGTGACCCATACGGTAATCGACTTGCCGTCGCCCTCGTCGCTGCTGAAGTCGTCGTATTTCTCATAGAACGAGGCGGTGAAGGATGCCACGCTCGCCTTCAGCTTCGCCATCGTCGACGCTTCAGGATCAGGCAGCTTCGCCCCCGGCGCGGAGACGATCAAATAATCGATCGCCAGCGGCTGCTCGTTGATCATGAGCATCCAGGCGCCAAGCGCGCCGACGTTGCTCTTGAACGCATCGATGCGGCTCGGCACGGTATCCGGCCGGTTCGCCATATCCTTCAGCTGGTAGGCCAGCGAATTAAGCAGCGCCGAGCGGTCATTGCCGCCTCCGGACCCTTGAATCATCTTCGCGATCGCGTAGAGCTTGCCGCTTTCCTTGCGGAAGAGATCCGTCATTTCAGGAATCCGCTCGTCCAGGGCATAATCCCTGAATTGATCCGGTACGACGCCTGTATAACTGATGACTTTGCGGTACATCGCATTCAGATTCAGAATGCTGTTCTCCACGGTCCGCAATACGGGCGCCAGCTCCCCCAGCGTCGCTTCCAGCCGGACGGAATGCTTGCCTTTCGAAAAATAAAACAGATAAGGCGTATCCGCGTCCTTGCCGAGCACTTTCATCTGCCAGTCGCTGCCGTAAGCGAAACCGATTCGCTGCGCTTCTTGGAACGGCACTTTGCCGTCGATCGACAGCGTGCGCAGCGCGGACATATCGGTCAAATAGTTTTGCCGGTTCTTGAACGCCAGCTGATAGAGCCCGTCGCTCGGCGCATCGACTTCCCATTCGATCCATTGTCCCGGCATCCGCCAGGTCCAGCCTCCCATGGCGTTGTTCCGCAGCTTCGAAGCATGAAACGGCTCGATAGCCGGGCTAGAGCGATCGTTATAAGGAATGAGCATCGGTGACGACTTGAACGCCGCCGCCTCGCCTTGGATTTTCAAATTGGCGCCTGCTGCCGGTTTATAGCCTTTCTCGCTGTACTGCGTTGCCAATTGATCATAAGTCGGCAGCTGCTCCGGCTTGACCAACCGCAAATAATCGATGACAAGCGGCTCTTTGCTCGACGTCAACGTAAGCGCATGCCTGCCTTTGGGGAAATAGAAGAAATACGGCTGTTCATAGTACCCTTGCGCATCCTTGAAAACCGTCTCCTGCCACATCGGCGCCTCGACTTGCTTCGGCGTCAGATCGTTGCCGCGGTCGTCCCGGTCGAAGGCGGCCTTCTCGTCTTTCCAAACCCGGTTGAAAATCAAGCTTTTCGCTTCGTTGAACGGCGTCTCTCCGTCAATCAGGAGCCCGCGCTCAATATCCGAATCTTTACCCTTGACCGTAAAATACTTCATGTCGATCTGATACAAACCGTCCTGCTCGACGTCGAATCCCCAAGTAATCGAGCCCGTGTCGCCGGTTACGACCATTTTGCCTTGCGCGCCTTCGTAATTCTCGACGATGGAGGCGTTCATGCCCTGCGCATCGTTGAATGACTCCGCTTCGATACGGATCTCGGCGTCAGCCGGCGCTTCATCTTGATGCTTGGACAAATATTCGTCGTAGCTTCCCTTCTTGAACGTGACCGACATATGCTGAAGACCGGCGACGTCGAGCGGTTGATCATCGGCGGAAGCCGTGCTGCCGGATCCGCCGCCAAATGCTGTCACAGTAAAGTAAAGTACGACCAACACGATGACGAGAAACGGAATGAGTTTGAAATAGGATGGCTTCATAGTTCCCCTCTCAAAACAGAACCCCTGTCGCGTTTACCGGACGAAAACACAGTAACGCTCCAGGGATTCCGCTCCACATGCGAATGTCTTATTTCGATTCCTCGGCTTGCAATTTGGAAATACCCGCCTCGAATTGATTTTTGATTTTCTCCACTGCCGTAGCAGGCGCTACTTTGCCTTCCGTAATATCCTTCAGCACGCCGTCAACCAGTTTGTCCGCATCAGGAATGGCGATGAAGCTGCCGCTGTAGTCGATTTTGTCGTACATTTGAGTCCGCGTATCGAGTGCGTCCGGCGTAAATGCGTTTTTCCAGCTTTCGATGGCCAGCTCTTTGTTCTTGCCGTGCAGGCTGATCTCGTCCATGATTTTCATCGCGATTTCCGGATGTTTGGAGTACTTCGAAACCATGTACATATTGCCGTAAGGCGTGTAGGACGTGTAGTCCGTCGCATTAGGCGCTTTCGGGAAGAACACATAGCCGAGCTCCGTATCCTTCATGTTCGTCTTCAACCCGTCCAGTTCCCAGCTGAATCCGCCGTACAGAACGCTCTTGCCTGCGATGAACGCCTTGTCGTTACCGTCCGTCGGCGCCGGCTGCAGGATCGACTTGTCTACGTTGTACATGTCGGCAACCAACTGAAGTCCTTGGATCGAGTTCGCGCTGTTCATCGAGAACTTCATGTTACCGCTTTCATCTTTATCGAATGAGCCTTTGTTCCCGTACACGAACTGCTCCGTGCTCGTCTTCATGTCGCCGATAAAGCCGAATACATCCGTTTTGCCGTCGCCGTTCGTGTCCTTCGTTGCCGCCTTCGCCAGCTCGCGGAACTTATCCCACGTCCACGTTCCGTTCTTCTGCAGCGTGTACGGATCCTCCAGCCCCATTTCCTGCACCAGCTTCTTGTTGTAGAAGATGCCGTACGGCGATGGCGGCGAATCAATGAATCCATACTGCTTGCCTTGGTAGCTGCCGCCGTTCTTCATCCAGGAGATGTATTTCGGATCGCTCAGATCCAGCATGTCGTCGATTGGCAGAATGAAGTTCTTATTGACCAGCGACGGGAATGCCCAGAATAATTCAAGCACGACAACGTCGGCGAAAGGATCGCCTGCAAGCGAGGTTGTCGTTAAATTTTCCACGTATTTGCCGTAGTCGCCGAATTTGACGAATTCGACTTTGCCGTTGTATTTCTTCTCGGCGGCTTCGATCAGCGCGATTTGCTCGTCGTCCGCAGGCGTGCGGTCCTTCTCTTCCTTCGCGCGCGGATCGGCTCCGTCCCACCACACGCCGATTTTGATCGTCTCGCCTTTCAAGTCGGCTGCGTTCTCGGCAGGAGGCGTCTCTGTATCGGTAGTCGCGTTGGCTGCTGCATTGCCTGTGTTGCCGCCGCTGTTGGCGTTCTTGTTGGCGTCCGCGGCGTTGGCCGGTTTGTTACTCATATTGGTATTGTTGTCGCTGCTGCTCCCGCAGCCAGTTACGGAGAATGCCACCATCAAAGCTGCTGCAGAGACCATCAAACGACGCGAATGTTTATCATGCATATTGTTTCTTCCTCCCCTTGGATAGAAAAAGTAGATATGAACAAGTGCCCCTTACAATGCCTCTTGCCTCGTCAACCCCCTCTCCGTATAGACCATTCACCACATTTCTCAATACCAATAGGATATATCTAATATTGAGTACCTCAGGCATATCCTTCCATTGGTTGCGCTTTCATTGTATGTCCTTTCCACTTGGTTGTAAATAGTGAATATATCTTTTATTAAAATTTTACATTTAAGGGGGTTGCCGGACTTGCGTCGAGGTATGGCTAGGCTAAAAGATATACTTTATGTAGATTAGAAAATGATGGGCCCGGCCGACTGATCGCCACTTCGCGGATTGGCTCCGACCCTAGCGCCGTACCAGCGCAAAAAGACGCCTCCAGTCCCACTTTCGCAGTGGTGCTGTAGGCGTCTATCGAACAGGCCTCGCAGGATTTAAATTGGTCGGCACGGGTATGGAGTACCGCAAGGCATACAAAAAGGCCCCAAACTTCGGGGCCCTTTCCAACACATGCAGCTATAAACTCAATAATTGCTAAATCGCCGGCATGACGTTGCCGCCGCAAACCGGAATGTAGGCGCCCGTAATGAATCCGGCCAAGTCCGAAGCCAGGAACGCGACGGTGTTGGCGATGTCCTGATCCGTGCCGCGGCGTTTCAACGGAACGTTCTTGTCGTAGCCTTCGCTCTTCTCCGTGCCGTTCGTGCGGTCGCGCTCCGAAATGGTCCATCCCGGGGCGACTTGGTTTACCGTAATCTGATGCGGGCCGACTTCCTTCGCGAGCACGCGGTAGACGCCGTCCATCCCCCGTTTACCCGCGACATACGCGGATTGGGACTCGAAATGCTGCATCGAACATTCGGTGTTGATGCCGATCATCCGACCGGCGCCTCGTTCGATCATCGCAGGCACGAACGCTTTGGCCAGATGCACGCTTTGCAGCACGCAGGATTCGAACTGGCTGCGGTAATCCTCCTCCGGCTGCTCCAGCACGGATGTCCACGTATACTGGATAACGGCATTGGCAACGACGATATCCACATGGCCGAGCTCGGCCGATATTTTATCGCGCATCGCCAGGATGGAATCCAATTTCGTAATGTCGGCCTGCACGCTGACGGCGCGTCTGCCCGCTGCTCTAATCTCGGCGGCAAGCGCCTCCGCTTTCGCTTCGTTCGTATTATAGTGAACCGCCACATCCGCGCCGCAAGCGGCGAGCGTCCGTGCCATCACGCGGCCCAGTTCGCCCGTCGCCCCCGTTACGAGTGCCGTACGGCCTTGCAAGTTCAATCCGATCATCCTGTTTACGCCTCCTCTTCCTCGCTATCGTCCGGCAGCGTTTCCGCCGCGGCGTCAATCAGACTGTCGAACAAATCGTCGTCCGTCTCGATAGCGGCTTCGACTTCGTTGATCTGCTCCTCCGAGCCGGGATCCTTCGCGAAACGGAGACTGTAATCCCATGTCGTGCCGCGCAGGCTGTTCAGCTGCAGCGTAATTTCGTACGGATGCTTGTGACCCTCCGCTTCGAACTGCACCGAGCCCAGGTAACCGTTTTCCTTGTCATGCGTCATCTGTGCATGAATAATCGTTACTTTCATCGTCATGACCCTCCACTTGATACAAGCTTGCATTAGGGCAATTATACCATACTATGCGGTCGAGCCAAGTATGGGCAGGACTAGCGAATATACAGGTTAGTTTTTTCTCCGATCACGGCTTCCTATTCCCAGAATCTGCTTACATACTCGTCGGAACTTCGTCATTTTGGCTTCCTGGAGTCCAGTATGGCCCTGGAAGCTTGGTTTCGTTTGCTGATCTAAATATTCAATTGCAAATTTCAACCTCTCCTCACGTACATGCACAGGCGGTTCGTAGGTTGTATGATTAACTGCAAATGAGTTTACTTTTACCTCTTTGCCCTCTGATTCCAAATGATTGACTATCGAGAACAACTCATCTACCGGCTTAATTGGTGTCCGTAACAAGGAGGCTTCGATTTCACCAAGCAGTTTGTTACGATCTCTATGATGCAGTTGAAGCCTTCCTTCCGTTTTCTCAATCTGAACTTCGTACCGATCGTAGTGTTCGCATATTACCCAGCCTGACCAGCGCTCACGAAGTCTTATCGCTAGATTCGTACAAACTTCTGCGTGCCATATATCAATCCGCTTTTGCCCGACATCCAAATGAAAACCCGAGGACGGAAAATTGTCTGTCCATTCGGCAGCATGAAATTGCTCAAAGCCCCCTACTTTATTGCTAGGATGAGCCAGCTCAGGCCCGATCCATAAATAACCTTCAGTCCCGCCCTCGAGGGGATAAATCAATTGTTCTCCGTCTTCAAACGTCAGGCTGCCAATCGTATCTACCCCATTTTTCTCCTCTGGTGGCGCTAAGCTTTCGAGCAATCGGACATCGTCTCTTTTTGCCGCCACTTTATCCCCAGAAGCACCAGCGTACTCGGAAATATCCCAAATACCCTCATTAGCCCAGCGGATTTCCCAACCAGTCCAAAGCGTTTGCATGAGTGCCAAGAAGAGCCTTCTAGATGGGATGTCCCGACTTAGATCTTCTCCTCCAAAAAATAAAAGCAGCTTGCATGCTTCGTCAATGAGGACGCCGCCTTCGGCCCAGATATCGTCCAGCCATCCAGTTTCATCGACTTTGGTTTGCCTTTCGATAAAAGCAATAGCATGTTCAGGCCCCCAAAACAAAGATTCGGGAAGCGTGTTGGCACACCAATGATTGTAATAAAGGTCGTAGCCGTCCTTCTTAACGATTACCAGGTTAGCACGTTGCCCCATCGAACACTTCCCCTAACCGACTGTATGACGTTTAATCTGCGGTCGAATTTCTTCATTCCATAAACACACGCTTAGCGGCATTTAATTATCTCCGCCCCCGGAACAATCCCTCCGCCAGTTCATCCAGCGTCTCCCGCATGGCCAGCTTGCTCGTCCACCGTTCCGGTATGGCGTCGAAGCCGTAATGCGCCCCTGCCAGCTGGCCGTAGACGGCACCGGTCGTATCGGCATCATCGCCGAGATTGACTGCGAGCAGCACGCCTTCTTCGAACGAGCCGCCCTTCGCGAACGCCCAGAGCGCCGCTTCAAGGGAACGCACGACATAACCGTTGCCTTGAATATCAGGCGGCTCATTACGCAGGTACGAACCGCCGTAAACTTCGGCGATTCTCGGCGCGAGCGCGGCCGCGTTCAGCCATTCGTCGAAAGCGCCGGGCTGCAGCAGCCGCTCTTTCTCCCAGCCTTGCAGCGCTGCCGAGATATACGCCGCGAACAGCCTGCAGGCGTCGATGCATTCCGCCGCCGCATGCGTCGTCCGCGAGCTTGCCTCCGCATAACGGATCGCTTCCTGAGGCTGCTCGCCGTAATACATCGGAATCGGAGCCAGCCGCATGATGGAGCCGTTGCCTGCCGAGTCCGGACTGGACGAACCGCAAAATCCTTCCCCGGTCCGTTCATGGCGGATAACCGCTTCGCGCGTCGCATTGCCGATGTCGAAGCATTGCCCCGTGCTGCTGCGATATCCTTCGCGCATCCACCTGGCATAGCGGCTCATCTGGTCGACCGCGTCGAAACCCTGAACGGCGAGCAAGCTGTCGGCCAGGCACAGCGCCATGGACGTATCGTCCGTCCACTGCCCCGGCTGCAAGCGAAACACGCCGCCGCCCGTCATCTCCGTCACCGGTTCGAACGTTCCCGGTCTGCTGAACTCCACCGTCGTGCCGATCGCGTCTCCCGCTGCGAGCCCGAAAAGGCAGCCTTTATAGCGATTCAATGACATCGTCATTTGTTGTCCTCCCGATTATGGAAGAGCGGTAGTCTGGAACGAAACCAAGTAAGGAATCGTTCAATGCTCTTCGAACTTTCATGCCGTAATGCTCCACTCTTACTAGGTTATTAGCTAGGTTCATATTACTCAAATTGTTCATATAGTTCATAACTTCACGCTAACCAAGCCGCCTTAACGCTTCTCATTCGTCGAGTTAGATCCGTTTTCCTTCACAAAAAATAAAACCGCCGCCCGGACGGATTCCCGTTCGGACGACGGCGCTTCATGCTTACCAGTGGGAATTGTACACCGGCGCGCTGTTCGGATTATTGTTGCCGTACGAGAGATTGCCTAGCGTGAGCACGTCCTCGTCGTAATAAGCTTCATAGGCGAGGGTAGAGCCGAGACTGTTGAAGAACGACCACATTTTCTCGATATAGAAAGGATTGTCGTTCCCGAAGTTCGGCGCCGCTCCATGGTAAAGTCCCCATTCCGGAACGCTGAATTTCTTGCCGTGCGCGACCGCGAAATCGATCCAGTGCTGCAAGCCGTAAGTGCCGCCGATATGGCTGCTGATCCATGTCGCGTCGTTGAAGGCGGGCGGCCATTGGTCGTAGCTGTCGACGCCGATATAATCCACGACGTCATCGCCCGGATAGACGAGCGCCGGATCCGCGTTGCCGGCCGCTTTGAGCCCGTCGCCGCGAGTGACGTTCCAATCGATCTTCACGTTCGGCGCTGCGGCTTTGATCGTCGTTGCCACTTGACGGAAGCACGCCTTCCAATCGGTCATGTTGGCGTTCGTGACGGAATGCGCGAACCAGTTCCCGTTGAACTCCCAGCCCAGCCGGATAATGGCGCCGCCCTGGCCGTGGCTGACGAGATTATTCGCGAACGTCGTCCAATTGCTGTTGTAGCTGCCGGCCGCGCAGGCGGAGAACGTCGCTCCGATGTTCTCCGGGAACATCGGCACGGCGTACGTCGGCGTCCATGGCGCGTTTTGCCAGCCATTGAAGAACGCGCCGTTGACCGTCATGATATCCCACGAATAGCGATATGGGAAATTCGTCGTAATGTCCGCAAGCCGCCCGCGCCATGTCTCGAAGTTTTGGATCGCCGTCCAGTTCGCCTGGTCGTTCGTCGTCCGGTAAACGCCGGATTTCCACGGCAGGCCGCTGCGGTTCCCTGTGCTTGCGTTCGTCGTCACGGCTAGCGAATTGCTGGCGGCGGACTGGTTGTTCGCCGCATCCCGCGCTTTGACCGTGAACGTATACGCCGTGCTCGCCGTCAAGCCCGTGATCGTCGCGCTCGTGGCGCCCGTCGTCGTGCCGGCCAGCGTCGTACCGCCACGGTAAATGTCATAGCCGGTTACGCCGACGTTGTCCGTCGAAGCCGTCCAAGTCAGATTGACGGTCGTATCCGTCTTGGACGGGGAAGCCAGACCGCTCGGCGCCGTCGGCGCCTGCGTATCGGAAGAGGTGCCGCCTCCGGTGCTGTAGATGGCTACTCCGGTCATTTGCGGATCGCCCTTGGTCGAGCGCAAAATATCGATATTCAAGGTCCCGTCGCTCACCGTAACGCTATAAGGCCCGTACTTCGCCCAGCTGCCGAGCGCGAGATCGCCGATGCCCGTCGCGACCGTCGTCCCTTCCAGCTTCACGTCCTCGTTGCGGAAATTGCTTTGATAGTTTTCAATCGTCCATAGATAGACCTGATAGCTGCCGTTCGCAATCGTCTGATTCAAGCTGAAGCCCTGCCCGTTCGGCGGCGCCGAGCGGTACAAAGCGGACTGCATCATCGTCTGCGTAGTGGCATCGGGCGTCGGATTCAGCGAGAACGAGTACGTTCCGCTCCAAGACGTCGCGTTCGAGACGGACAAGCCGCTGCTCAGCGCGGAAGCATACGAAATCCAGCTGTTGCCCTCGATCGTCGTCGCGGCGCCGTTCAGGTTAATGCCTTTCACGAATGCCGGTCCGCTGCTCGTTGAACCGCTGACGGTCACGTTGTCGATGGTCGTCGTGTTCAGCGTCGTGTTGTTCTGCGCCGTTACGGCGAGTCCGACGTACGCGCTCGAAGACATGGATACCGTTACGGTGCCGACTTGCGTCCAGGTCGTGCCGTTGCTCGAGATCGAGCTGGTAAACACGTTGCCCGCGCGCTGCAGCTTCACCCAATACGGCGCGGCGACGCCCGTTTGCGTGACGGTCGCCGTACTGCCCGAAGCGGCGCTGCGGCTGACCATTTGCGCCCCCGAAGTAGATGCATATTCAATGACCGTCGAGACATGCTTAGCGCCGGTCGTGAGCGCTTCGCGGATCATGACGCCGCCTTTCGCCCATGCGCTCGTATTCGAAATGGACGCCACCCGGGCCACGATCGTGCCGTCGCCGCTCAGCGGCTGATACACGTAGCGGAATTGATCCGCCGTTCCGGCGATGTCCGTTCCGGTTGCTTGGATCGTGAACGTTCCCGATGCGTAATTGCCGGTGCCGGCTACGCCGACAGAGCCGATGTCCTGCTGCAGCCAAGGACTTGGAACGGCTGCCGAGGCCGACTGGGTGAACGTAAATAAACTGAATAGGAGCGCTGCGGCCAAACAAGATAGAATGCCTTTGTTAATCTTCAAATCAACACCTCCAATAAGTTATCTTGCCTCACATTCCTACGAGAACCATGAATACTTCTGCTCTCCCTCCTTTGTGGCTGGCATGCCAGGGCAGATGATTGACGTGATACGATATGGAAACAAACAGCCAGGAGGGCATCATGCGAGTTCCCCCTGGCTGTCTGCAATTCCTATGAACGGTTGATCCTTGGTACGACTACAGGCGGTACACGTTATACAGGAACACGGCCGCCTCGGCGCGTGTCGTGCTTGCGCGAGGATGAAGCAGGCCGCCCGCGCCTTGAATTAATCCGGCATCCAGCAGCGCCGTAGCGCTGTCGGCCGCGTATCCGGCCAGCTCGCTCCGATCCTTGAAGCGGTCCAGCGAAGACGTTGCTCCAGCCGCATGAAGCTTGCCGAGCTTCGTCAACACCCGCGCGGTAAGGGCCATCATTTCCTGCCTCGTGATCGGCGCTTGCGGACGGAAGCGATTGTCTCCGCTTCCCGTTGCGATGCCTAACGCCTTGGCGATCCCGACGGCGTCATAGTAATAACTGCCCGGCTTCACATCGGCGAAATTGTCCTTCACGTCGGCGGTTAATCCGAGCGTCTTCACGAGCAGGAGCAGGTAATCGGCCCGGGTAATGCTTGCCGCCGGCGAGAATTCGGAAGCCGAGGTGCCGTCTATGATGCCTTTGGACGCAAGCGTCTCGATGGCATTCTTCGCCCAGGCGTGATGGCCCAAGTCATCAAAATGCTTCTCGACGTACACGACCGCATACGTGCTGAAATGCGCGGTTTGGAACGTTACGTTCCCCGCCGCCGGGTCATACTTCGCATCGTACACCGAAGTCGGTTGACCGTTCGCTCCGATATACCAGATGGTGATATGCTCCGCGTTCGCCGCTTCCGCGGCCGAAGGCGAATACGGAATCGCGACCGTAACCGGCGCTTCCGAATTGCTCCACGGCAGCTGCTCGCCGTTCACGCGCAGGCTGATGTCGATGACTGGACGATCGCCGATCGAAGTCTTTACATCCTCGCTTAGCTTGCTGGTATCCGCCTTGCCGATGACGATCGACACGGTATCCGCGCCTTGAACGTCGACACCTTTCAGCATGTCGGAGGACACGGTGATCGTCCCTAATGCAGTTTCAATCACGATCGTGCGATGAGCTGCAGCATTCGCGAGCACTTCCGTCGGCAACTGAACGACATAGCTCGCTGCGCCGGCTGCTTTCGGCACTTTGACCGTAACGGTGCCGGATGTAACCGGAACTTGTTGGAAGGCAGAAAGCGGAATGGAAACCGTTGCTTCGCCGGAAGCGGCATCCAATACCGGTACGGCAGAAGTGATAACGCCGGCTGCGGCATCGACTGTCAGGCCGTCTTCAGGGTTGGTAACGATAATTCCCCCTCCGGCACCGTTGCCGTTGTTGCCGGAAGCGGCATTGTCCACGAGCTCCGCCATGCCCCATTTGTCACGGCTGGAGGAGTTGCCGTCCACGCCGTTCCAGAGGTATTGACCGACGCGATTATTGCCTTCACCATTATCGAACCCGATATCGAATTTCAGCTTGCGCCCATCGGCTGGATCGTCGATATTGAGGCCGGACAGCGGAATGGCAGCCTCAACCGAATAGCCTTTGCCGTCCGCATCCGGTTTCGTTATCGTATCGATCGAAGGCTGAGGATCTTTATTGTTGTACCAATAAAATCCTCCCGTAGCGCTGAGAATGATTTGCGAATCCGATACCCTCAGCGAGCCTGGGCTGTCGAGAAACTTCGGATCGGGACCCACGAACAGTTCGAGGGCATCGCCGTTCCAAATATCGAAGCCTTCGTAAGCGTTCTGCATCGGCGTCGGGTCCTGAATATGCGCGTAGATGTAAAGATTGTCTTTGTCCCATGCCAAATCAAATTTACCCGAGACGTCCAGTTTCTGCGCACCTAGGATGCGGTCCTTGTCATCCAGGGACAACGTCGATCCGCTCGGCCAGGAAGACTCCTTCACGCCATCGATAACAATTGGCGTTTTCGTCATCGGAATGTCTGTCGCATTGTTGGAATTGCGCTCGGTGCGCCCTGGTCCAAAATCGTACTTATACGGCTGCTTGTTCCCGAGCAGCACATCGTAGATGCTGTCATTGGTCTTTTTGACGGATTCCAGCATCGTCTTGTAAGGACGATCGGCCACATTGAGCAGTCCGATACCGTAACTTTCGCCGTTATAACCTTGAAACCAGCGGCCAGTCGCGGCTTGATCCAGATACTCGAACCAATGCGCGCCGACGACCACGCCGGAAGCAGCCGCCTGCTCGACGTAATTGCGGTAGGCTTCTCCCTTCTCGGTTTCGTTATCCAAGACGCGCACGCCGCCTGTCAGACCCTGCGTCGGTTCACCGTAATGAAATTCCGTGAATAGGATCGGTTTGCCGGCCAGCGTGGACATCGTCTTGATGCGGTTCAAGTCGAGATCGTAGGTATAGTAGTTGTACGAGAGAACGTCCAAGTATTTGCCTGCGATCCTGCTGATCATTTCCCGAATGCCCGTATTGTTCATTGTGTTGACCAAGTACCGATCGCCGAGCATCATATGATTCGGATCGACTTTGCGGAATTCGGTCGTGATGGTGGAATAAAATTTGTCCAAATAGTGCTCCATGAACGTGTCCATGTCCTCCGAAGCCGCTTCCGAAGTGACCGGCAGCGCTGCCGCTCGCAGATCGTCGAAGCTCTCGAAGGTCGTTTCCCATGCCGTATTGAAAGCACCGATATTGGCATATTTCTCTTTCAGCTCGTCCACGAGCGCACCCTTGGTCGCGATTTGTGATGAGGCGTCGGCCGCTGTGAATACGCTTCTGAAATTCTGATACGGAAGCTCGTTGCCGAAGAAGTATCCGATAATGAGGGGATCATCCTTGCGTGCGGCTATGCCTTCATCTGCCAGCTTGGCCGCGATATCAGCCGCCGCTTCCGGTTTGTAGATGTCGAACAAGCCCGAGCTGCCGATCATATCATTCGTCGGCAGGTCCGCGAACTTTACCTGCGGGAACGGATCCTGCCTCAGCCTGTCAGCCGAAGGCGGGTTCGAGAAGCCGCCCTCGCTCGTGAAACCCCATTTTTTCAATCGATCCACGGTTTCATTGTAGAAATCGGCGGTATCGAAGGGCTGCCCGCCGGATTTCTTGATTTTGTTGGCGACGTAGAACGAAAAATTATCCGGATTACCATCCAAGAAAGCGCCAGCATACTTGGGATCGTCCTTGTCCGGCAGCCATTGATATTCATACTCCCTGCCCTTCACCTGCGTGTACGTATCCCCGGTATAGCCGGTACCATCAACGCCGACGCTGAAATACAGGTTACCAATGGGATCGACCATCACGAACTTGCCGTTCAACTTCTGAATATTAAAGTAGCCTTTGACTTCGAGGCCGTAGGTTTCCTTGCTGCCCGGCAGGCCGCCATACGTATCCCTCTCCGGAGCTTGAAGGCTGGAATAGTATTCTGCGTCTGCGGCCACGTCATCGAGCAGTTGTTGATCGTTCGTCACTTTCGCGGGAAAATCCGCGCTCTTCAGTTGACCGTACGTATCCACCTTCTCCTGCTCCGCGTTGTAATAGGTGAAGATATTCGTATAGCTATCTTCCTTGCCGGGATATGCGGCATAGGCATACAGTTTCGTATAACCGTCGATATGAATCGGAGCGGAATATAACGTCTCGGCCGGATTCGCATCCGTGAAATAATAGATGCTCGCACCCATGGTCTCGGATGTCAGCGTAATATCCGAAGGTCCCTCAAGCTTGCCTGTCGGTGGATTCGCCGCAACGCCCGCCGTACTGTTATTCAGGACGACCCTGGACACTTGAACCGCCCAGGCTTGCTCGCCTACCTTCAAATCCGGAAGATCGATCCGCACGTATCGAACGCTATCCGGCAGCGCGTACGAACTGAAATTTACTTTGCGCCAGCTTCCGCCGAAGTCGGCCTTGTTCAGGCTGATCGGTTCGTAGGCCGTGCCGTCCGTCGACACGGACACCGTAATGTCTCTCACCGGCTGGCTGTCCCAGTAATAAACGTCCGTGGAGATCGAATGCAAGTCGTAATCCGTGTGGTACACAGCATAGATGTCATCGTCTGGAACAGCATCGCCGCCGCGACTCAACCGGCCTGCATCGCCGGCGAATACATTCGGATTCGATGTATCGATGCCATACTTGTCGCTGTGGTCGTAGAGCTGGCCGATGTCGTTCAGCTCATCGACAAGGCCGTTCGCATCTAGCGGCGTTACCTCCGCCCCCGGCGCGCTGGGATGATCCTCCGTATCGTTCAGGCTGTACACGTTGCTTCCGTCTAAGCCGTCCCAATTGTTCGCCCCGTTCGAAAAGTCCGCATTGAGCAGCTTATTCGCCTTTCCGGCAGACCCGAAGAAGAAATCGTCGAGGTAGACCGTCCCGGACTGACCGCTTTTATCGGTCAAGATGAAAGTCAAATAATCGTTGCTGCCGGTAGAGATGGCAGGAATGGTGAATTTCTGCCAATCCTCAGTTGCGGTAAACGTATGGGAAATCAACTCCGTCGACCAGTCGGCCGTCATGATACGAAGCGAAATGTCGCCGCTCCCTTTCATCCAAAAGTATGCCTGATAGCTGTTGTTTGTTGACACGGCGGCATTCTGATAGAGATTATCCCAGTTGCCCTTGCCTACATTCGCCGTAATCGAATGGGCCGCCGCGCCTCCGTCCCCATCGTCCGCCGCATGGACTGCATTCATTCGGAGCGAAAACAAGCTGAGCAACATGGCAAGAATGACGGTCAAACTGACTGATTTTCTGATCATGTGTGTCATGATCCTCCTCGTCGATTGATATGAATACGCTCCCAATAGCTGCATACGAAAAGGGGACTGTAGATTCTTCGTCAGCAGTCCCCTCAGGTGTCGGTCCGTATGCGTTTGGCTTTTGCTATTTATTCTGCTCGTTCTCTCAGGAATCCCGGCGTAAATGCGGATGGACATGTATGGGACATCCAACGCAACGTTAGGATAATCCGTCGTCGACGGCAGGTTGAAGCCTCCTTGATCGGCCAAGCGCCATGGCTACGCCATTTCTCATACAAGCACGGATCAGTTCCTGTCCGATCCTGCGCAAAGCCGAAGCCTCGAATCGACTATTCCGTCGCGGTCAGCACCAGTACCCAGTCGCTGCCTCTTCCGCTGGAAGGCGGCGTGAAGGTGACGTCGCCGCTGTTGGCGTAGTCGCAGATCGAGCTGTATTCGCCGCTCCGCGGATCGAACCAGGACGCCTGCACGCGGTCGGCTTTCCACTTGCCGAGCGATGCGCGGAAAGGGATGCCGTTCGGACTGTAGATCATGCCGAAGTGCTCGCCGCGGGTCGCGACCATATAGTTCGCGCCTTCGAAATTGTCGGCGATCAAGCTTTGGTCGGGAACGCGGTCCAAGAATGAATGCGATTCGATCAAGGCGCGCAAATGCTGCATCTGCGCCGCCCCGGGACGGTTCAGTGCCTCCTGCCAGGTCATGATGAAATACGGTCCGGGCTCCGTCGTCATCGACCATATGCTGTGATGCCCGTATGTCGTGCCGAAGCCGCCGGCGAATACGCCGTAATAGGCGCCGGTCCGCACGTCCGCTTGATCGAAATAGCCATTGGACGCATTGAAATTGACGGGATGATCTTCGTAAGCGGGTTCCGCGTCGAGCGTCGGTTTAACCGGCAGCTTATCGTAATCCGCCTTGATATGCTTGTAATTCTCGCGCACCTGCGCATGATGGCCGGACTGAATCATGTTGAAATCCAGCCAGGATTCGTGATGCATATGATGCGACGAAGAAGAATTGCCGCACGGATGGAACGTAATCAGCTGCGAGTCGCCTACGGCTTCCCGCAATCCGGCGGCCAGACCGTTGTTGACTTCGAAATGGTTGCGCGTAATGAGCGAACGGTCCCCGCCGAGCACCCAAATGATGTTGGTGCGGCTGCCGTAGCGTTCGCCGAGCCAGCGTCCGTACACGCGAGCGTTGTCGCCGTTGAAAATTTCCGGTCCTTTCCCGAACGCGGCCTGATGGTACTTATCGCCCCAAGTCGGAAGGAACGCGATGTACAGTCCGTAAGAAGCCGCAAGATCCACGATATGATCGACATGCGTCCAATAATTGTCGTCTCCGTCCAGATTGGGCAGCGTCGGGTCGAACTGGCCGTCCGCGTTAAGCTTCAACGGCTGCCGGCCGTAATGGGAATCGGTCGCGACGCCGTCGAACTCCGCCAATGCAACCGCTTGCACGACATTGAACTTGAGCTGCGCCCGATTGCTTAAATAGGCATCCGCTTCCTCGCGGCTTAATTTATGAAAGAGTTCCCATGCCGTATCTCCCAGCCAGAAGAAAGGGGTTCCATCCTCTTGAACTAGAAATCTCTTATTCTCGCTTACTTTCAGACGCTGCAATGGCGTTGTAGACATGCCTTCCGTTCACGCTCCCGTTTCGGATGAATGATAATGATGGAGTAATATAGTCCAAGACTAACACATTCAATTATCGTACACAATATGTATACAATAAATATATGACAATAAATTTATATGCATACTTATTGTATCCGCCAACAAGGCAGAGCGAGGCCGTCCGCCGCACCCCGATATTACTTACCGCTCTTGATGTCCTCGTTAAACGCGTCGATCACCTCTTTCTGCGCTAAACGCTGCTGCTTCTGCAGCTCGGTTCTCGGATCTGCCTTCTCATCCATCAGAATGCTTTGGATCGCCGCCACTACGTATTTGCTTAGACGGTCCTTCAGATAATATTCTTGGCGAGGATTTGCGGCCGTTTGAAGGACCGCATCGACCAGATCCTGCCGAATGTCGGGGAACATGGCGCTCACGACGATGTCCTTGCGGACTTGAAACAGATTAGGGAAGCCGCCTCGCTCCTTTACCCATTGCAATTCCTTCTCCTTCTGTTCCTTGGAAGATACGTAGGTAATATAAGTCCAGGCAGCATCCTGCTTGTCCTTCGGGGAATGAGCGTTTATCGTCCAGAGCGCACCGCCTACTTGGCCGTATGCCTTGCCGGAAGGGCCCGCAGGAAACGGCATCAGTCCAATATTGCCGATATTCATCCCTTTGCCCGTAAACATATCTACCGAGCCGATTTGCATGCCGGCTTTGCCGGCCGCGAAATCCTGCAAGTTGCGGTCCCATTCCTGCAGCGCGTTCTTCTGAACGACTTTATATTTCCATTTCAAATCTTTGTAGAATTGCAATGCCGTAACGGCAGCATCGGAGGTAAACGTTAACGTCGCCGTTCCATCGTCATTCCGCCGCGTCAAATCTCCTCCCGCCTGCCACACGAAATATTCGAAAAACCAATCTGCCCACTCCGTTCCGAGGATATTGAAGCCATATTGCCCTATGGCGGGATCCGTCAGCCGCTGCGCGGTCCGCACGAATTCATCCCATGTCTTCGGAGGCGCGCCAATCCCGGCATCCTTGAACAGCTCCTTGTTGTACACCATCGTCATGACGTAGATGTCTCTCGGAAACCCGTACAATCTGCCGTTTCTCGTTCCCGCTTCGATCGCCGCGTTCGAGAACTGCTCTTTATCGGCGTACGCGTTCCAGCGTTCCGTTAAGTCTGCGACGAAGCCGTTCACTATGTATTTCTGGATATCCGGAAAAGCGTTGCCGGACCATACGTCGGGACCGACGCCGCCTGCCATGGCGGTCAAGTACTGTTCCCTGTATTTCGTCGGATCTACCTTCTCGTGCTTGACTTTAATGTTCGGAAACTTCGCCGCGAAATCATCCGTTTCTTGCTGCCATCCCGATTTATTGGCATCGTCATCCGGCGGCTCGTCCCATGCCGTTATCTCGACCGGATTCACGCCATCGACAGTACCGGCTTCCGATTCCGACGCTGCCGGAATGCCCGAGAGCAGCTCCACGGATGGAAGGCTTCCGCCGCCGCAAGCAGGCATGAGGGCAATCATCCCGGCCGGCACGATCATGGCACACACCTTAACGAGCCCCCTCGTCCTACTCGTCATGACTTGAATCCCCTTTCCGCAATTGAAGTACGATCCCCGTCAGCACGGACTGCAGTTCCGCGTGATCCACCGGCTTGAACAAGTAATGCTGAACGCCGAGACGACTCGCCTTGCGCGCGTATTCGAGATCGTTGTAACCGCTGACGATTACGCAGTGAATCGGCTTCCGCATCGCGCGGACATGCTCGATGAACCTGAGACCGTCCATCTCGGGCATGCGGATATCGGTAATGACGATATCCGGCAGCTCCCGCTCCAAATAGACAAGACCTTCTTCGCCGTCTCCCGCTTCGCCGATGATTCGAAGCGGAAGGTCCATCATGCCGATTTTGTTCGCGAGTCCTTGCAGCAAGATTCGTTCGTCATCCAACAGAAGCACTTTGTAATTCATCTCTTGCTTCCTCCTCGTTGGGGATGACTGTCTTTAAAGTAAGGGTCACTATCGTTCCGGATTGCTGGCTGCTCTCGATGGAGAGGCCGTACTCGTCCCCGTACAATAACCGAATGCGAGAATGGATGTTCCTGATCCCGATGGAAGTGGCCGTCTGGCCCGAGCTCGCGGAAAGCACCTGTTCGTTCAAGCCCTTCTGTATGGATTGCAGCTTCATAGGTTCGATTCCGATCCCATTATCGCTCACCCGGATTTGGAACTCATGCTTATTGAGCGCGATTGCCTCGATGCACACCATCCCGCCCCTGCGCAATCCTTCGATGCCGTGAATGATGCTGTTCTCGACGATCGGCTGGAACAACAGTTTCGGAATCGATACGGAAGAAAGCTTCGGATCCACGTTCAGCTCGTAGTCAAGCCGGCGGCCGAAACGGATTTTCTGTATCGACAGGTATTGGCGGATCTGCTTCATCTCCTCCTCGATCGCGGCGTACCGTCCGCCGTTGATGTTGTAGCGCAGCATGCTCGAAATCGAACGGCAGATGTCGCTTATCATCCTCTCGCTGCCGGGAATGGAAGCGAGACTCTCGATCGTGCCGAGCGTGTTATACAGGAAATGCGGGTTCATTTGGAGCTGCAGCGCCTTGATTTCGGCGTCCTTCTTCTTCAGCTCGGATTCGTAGACTTGCCGGATCAGACTGTCGGTTTCCGAAACCATCCGGTTGAAACTATGGCAAAAAAAACCGATCTCGTCCTTCGTTTCGACCGGTACGGCGATCTTGTAATTCCCCTTCTCGATTTGTTTCATCCCAAGACGCAAATGCTTGATCGGACGCAATACTTTGGACGACAAAATTGCCGCGAGCAGCATCGCGACGATCAGGCACAGCGAACCGATCAGCAGCGTGCGTTCGGCTACGGCGTTGACTTGCCCCAATAATTCGGATAGCGGCGCTTTGCCGACGAGCACCCATTCCGTTTGACTGATCGTACGATACACGACGAGCGAACGCCGTCCTGATTCGTCCGTGTACGCGTAAGGTTTCTCCTCCGAACGGCTCATCTGCGCGATTTCGATCGGAGATGCGCAGCTGCTGCTGCCTTCCCGTGTCCGAAGCACCGGGCAGCCGTCCTGCCCGTCCATGACCGTGTACGCGAAGGAGTTCTGCGCTTGCAGGGAATCCATCCACCGCTGCAGCATCTCGCCGTCTAACAGGATCACGATGGTCCCGATGATGGGCTGAAAATCTTTCTGTACGTCCTTCAAAGCTTGTACGAATACGAAAGTCGGCATGACGCGGTTCTCGGTACGATTGATCAGACGGGAGAATTCCCAGGTTCCGGTACCGTTGCGGCTTATCGCGACTTGCCGCAGACGTGCGATTTCCTGTTCGAACCCTACTCTTTGCTCGTCGTTCCCGTAATAATTGCTTACGCCCGTCTGAATCCGTCCCTCGGCGTCCATGTCCGTGATCAATATCGCTCCGATCATGGGGTTGTTGCGCTCCAAGATGCCCATTTTGCTCGCAAAATAGCTGGTCGCATCCGGGGAGCTGAACCCGTTCTTCACGAGCGACTGCAGCTCCGAATCGCCGAATAAGTTCCATGATTCGTTCCGAATCGTCTCCATCTGGGATTCGATCGTCAGCACCGCTTGATCCGTCAGCTTCTGCATGTTCGCGACGGCATCCCTTTTGATGCCGTTTGACGTCACGGCATAGAAATTCATGCCCAGGCTGCAAACGGTTACAATGATGATCGCCAAGAAGCTGATCAGCATCTTCAGAAAAAACGATCGCTCCACGGCCCGAATCGGAAACGTCAACCAAGCCCATGCCTGCTTCAAGCTGCAAACCTCCTACGTGACTGTTTCTTTTATAATAGCAGGATAGCGACGTTAAGCGACGAAAGACCGCCAGGGAAAATCCCGACGGTCTTTCGAAGCGTTGGAGTCGCGGAAAATGGTCCTAGGAAAGTCCGTAGATCCGGTACATGAGTACGGCCGTTTCCGCTCTCGTCGTATTCGCGAGCGGACGAATCATGCCGCCGCTTCCTGCTACTAGCCCCTTGGACACGAGGGAGGCGATATCGTCCGCTGCATAAGAGGCGATGCTCGCCCGGTCCGAGAAACCGTTCAAGTCCGCTTGCCGATCCGAACGGTCGAGTATGCCCGCAGCCTCCAGAGCCCTTGCCGTCATAACCATCATATCCTGCCTCGTGATCTTCTTCGAAGGATAGAATCGCGCGCCGTCAATGCCTTTGGCAATGCCGAGCGCCTTGGCTGCCGACAATGCGTCATCGTAGAAGGAGCCGGGTACCGCGTCCGCGAATTGCGTATCCGCGTTCTTATCCGCTTTCGTATCCAGACCGAGCGTTCTCATCAGCATCGTGATGAATTCGGCGCGTGTCACCTGCCTCGATGGCGCGAATTGCTGCTCGGAGACGCCGTTCACGATTCCTTTGGCGGCCAATACTTCGATCTGCTTGCGCGCCCAATCCACCGTTCCGAGGTCATTGAACGTTTTGTTCACGAACGCGACGGCATAGGTGCTGAAATGCGTCGTCGTAAACGTCATGCTCCCTTGCGTCTCGTTATACCGGCCATCATACACGGGCACGGCGTTTCCGCTGCCATCCACGTAACGCACGGTCAGATGCTCCGGATCGTTGAGCTCTGCGGCGGACGGAGTATAAGGAATGCTTACGGCAACCGGAGCATCAAGATTGCTCCAAGCGATGTTCTTGCCGTCGGCCAGCAGCTGAAGCTCGATGACCGGATGCCCGGCGATCGTGTGGTTCGCCGCGTCAGTCAGGTTCAGCTTGCCTGCGTCCGCTTTCCCGATGCTGATCGTGATCTCTCCCTGAGGCAGCGAACCCGCCGGAAACATATCGGTGCGCAGCGTTACGCGCCCGAAAGGCGTTACGATTTCAATGCGAACCTTCCCCGTACCGTCCGTAAAGAACGAGGGAGGCAGCTTCAACGCATACGCTTGCGCGTCCGGCACATCCGCCAGATCAACGCGGACGACTCGGTTGCCGTCCTCATCCTCCTTCGCGTTCTGAAGCTCGCTTGCCCACTTATCCGTACCTAGGGAAAACATGGCCGTATGCGAGTTGTTGGCGCTCTCCGTACCGGAGTCGGGCTGAAGCTTCCCGTCATCTCCCCCGGAATTGCCGTTGTTATTGCCGTTGCCGTTGCCATTGCCGTTGCCGCCGCCGTTATCGCTTCCGTTTCCGCCTCCGCCAGCCGGCGGATTATCTGCCGCTGCAATATCAACGGATAAGTTCGCGTTCACATCGATTTCAACCGATTCCAGCTTCGAATTTACGGTTTTGATATGTTGAAACACGACGGCGGTCTTGCCCGCAGCGATCGCTTTGAACGTCAGCGTATACAATGTCGCCGTGCCGCTTACGCCCGGTATGGCACCTACCATGGTGTGCGCCAGCGTGATGGCGTTGTCTTGCACGATCGGTTCAATGTCGTACCCTTTGCCTGCACCGACGGCTCCCTTGAACTGCAGCTTCGCGGAATCATAGGTCAGACGGACCTCGTTCGCGAACAGATCGGCTACGTCGTTACCAGTCAGCGTTACCTTAAACTCGCTGCCCGTCTTCAGCGTTCCCCCCGTTACCGCCAGCGAGAAAGACGGCGCGCCGTCCGCCAGCGCGGCATGCGGCAGCAGGCAGGAGACGCACAGCAGCAGGGCCATGCAAATCGGAAGAATCGTTCGCTTCATCGACATCGTCTTCGTTCATCCTCCCGGAAAATAGATGGAGAAAACGCGCCGGAAGCGCATTTCCTCCACCGAATTGGTCCTGATTATTGCGGATTGCCGAGGATCATTCTGGCTAACGCTGCAAGGTCGACGATATCCAATTTCCCGTCATGGTTGAAGTCGTATTTCTGCAGTTTGCTCCAATCCGAATCGGATGCGGTTGCCCCGTATCTCGCGGCGAGCCGTCCAAGATCGCCGACGGATGTCCGGGTAATCATGGAAGCGGAGAAGGCTTGAAGCGCCGCTCCTAGGCTTACGGTCGTCTCGTCGACTTGCGCCTGCAAAGCATTCTCGTCCAGGTTCACGCGGTTCGCGTCGCGAATCGCGGTTCCCAGCGCATTGTACGTATTTTGCGGATAATTGCCATACCCCGTACCTACTTCGGAAGCATCGAACTTCTCCTGAGATTCCGCTAGCTTAGCCGTCAGCTGCGTCTTGTCTGCAGGCTGCACCGTTCCGATGACCTGTACGGCGTAAGCGGAGCCGTTGCTCAACTTCGTTTCGTTGCCCGATGCGTCGGAGACGACCGCATTGCTGACGTAAACATAGCTGGTCGCCGTATGTTCGATGGACTGCGCTTTGAAGTGCAGCTTCAGAAGATCGACGGTTCCCGTAATCGTCCCGCTCGTTCTCGCGCCCAATATCCGGACTTTCCCCTCCGAAGCGGACTCATCGACAACCGCGAATCCCGCGACCGACGATTCGGAAGAAACATAAGCAAGCTGCGAAGGATCATACTGGACGGTGAAGTCTCCCGCATACACGTTCGATGCCACTCCCGCCAATCCTACCGCCACGTCGACCGGCTGTTCCGCGCCTGCTTCGGCAGGCCCGCCGAGGATCACGGAAGCGGATTGCTGGCCATTGAAACCGGTGTTGCCGTTCAACACGGGAACGACAAGCCTGTTTGCATTGTTATAGCTTTGGAGCGCATTGTTCTGTACCGTATTAAAGTTAAACTGCGTGCGGCCTCCGCTGTCGCCGTAAGCCGTGTTGTCGATGTGGATCCCTTCCGTCTCGCCGTTCTGAATCGTGTTCAATTCGACTCGAATGTCCTTCATCGGATTGACGGAGAGCCAGAAATGGAGACCGGCGTGGTTATGGCCGGTATGGCCTGCTTTATTGATCGTGTTCCGTTGGAACTTCAGCCCTTCGATCGGATAAGAGGTCTCGTGCTTGGCCTGATCTCCGACGGGCTCGGTCGCGACCATCATGCCCGCGTTGTAGGAACTGTCGACGAGATTGTCGCGCAGGGTCAAGCTGTTGCCTCCGATATCCGACAAGCCTCTTCCCCAGTAGCTTGCGATCATCGAATTGAACTCCGCCACGTTGCTGTTGGCGATTGCGCCGAAGTTGAGCAGGTTAACCTGCGCGACGCCGTCGTCCCCAAGGCCCCGCATCGCATTGTTGCGCGCAAGGTTCCCGCTGTTGCCGCCATCGCCCCAATGGATGCCGTCGAAATACGTGTCCCGGATACGGACGTTCTGGATGACCGAATCCGTCCAGTCCGTCCAGCCTTCCAAGCATCCGACGTGCTCCGCCCATAAATTCTGCAGCACGTCGTTGTGGCCCTTGCCAGGGTTCGTCAGAACGACGATTCCGGAGTGACCGCCCCGCTGCGTATCCACGCTGCTGATCCGGAGGTCGGAAATCGTCGTGTTGTCATTGAGCGTAAACCCGACCGTACCGCCCCAATCCGAAATCGATGTCGTGGCGTGCAGGCGCGAATACCAGATGCCCGCGCCTTGAATGTTCACGCCTGAAGGCACTTCGATCTTGACGCTTTGGTTGTATGTGCCTGCAGGAAGCCATACGCCTTTGCCCTGCGCTGCCGCATCGTCGACGGCGCTCTGGATCGCCGCCGTATCGTCCGCGACTCCGTCGCCTACTGCGAGATACGGAGCCTCTTTAACGGAGATGAAGTTCGCCGGCATGCTTAACGGAGCCGCCGCCGTCTCGAGGTCGATCAGATCGATCGCGTACCAAGCCAGGCTGTCGCCATCATCCTTCTGCAACTTGACGGTATCCCCGGCGTTGATGTCGATGGCCAGATCCGTCTCGTCGAATCTTCTCGTCGCATTGGCATCGCCCGTATCGTAAAGATACGTCGAGCTTAGGTCGATCGTCTGTTTCTTGACGTCGTTGACATACAGACTGAGCGTGCCGCTGCTGTCCTTCGGAATACTGTAACGGAGCACGAACCGGTTCGCGTCTCGCGCGTTGCTCCACTGCACGTACTCGCCCGTGCCGTTCAGATTGACGTAGGACTTGCCCGAGGCGACTTCCTTATGCATCGGATCCGGCGTATCGTTGAGCGCGGCGCCCCCGCCGAGCGTACCGCTTTCCGCTTCGTAGGTCGTATATGGCACGGTCGCGCCGCGCGATTCGTTGTTCGTCAGGCGGAACCAGTCGATATTGGCGATGCCGATACCCGACTTGCCGACGATGTACAGATTGTGCAGCCCTTTCGCTTCGGACGTCAGACCCCAAGTTTGGGTTTCATACTGGTTCCAGCCGTCCGTATCCGCCACCGTAAACGTACCGATGACAGGACCCGTCAAGCTGTCGAGCCTTACTTCGAATTGGCCGCCCGTAGTAACCGATGCGAGGCGGGCTTCAATCGTCTTAAAACCGCCGCTCAAATTGACATTGCCATAGACCAAGTAATCGCCTTGATCGAAGCCGCTGACGACTTTGCCGCCCTCGGCTCCGGCAGACGCAACCGCATTCGCGCCGGTTGCCGCCGTCTTATCTTCCGCTTGCAGCTTCAATGCGTTCGTCATCGTAATGACGGGCATCCATTTCGTCTCGTCGTTCGCCGCGCTTCCGTTGTTGTTGACGACGAAGTAGATCGCATCGCCGGCTTCCACATGGATGTTCGTCACCCCGTCCGGAATGGCATCCGCTTCGGAAGTGACCGTATGGCTCCACAATATATCCTTGTTCTTCAGAATGGATGCGACGATGCCATCGCCGTGAACGTCCGTCTTGAACACCGTTCCCGTAATGTCGATGTTGCCCGCCTTCGGCGCTACCCATTTCTTGACGGCGTCGGAAGCATAGTCAGGATGGAAGAAACCATCGCGCGTATACGGCAATCCTGTCGTGCTGTCCGGATCTACCCACTTCGGAATGGTATCCGTGACATATTGCGTCAGATAGGAATACGTGCCGTTAAGCTTCTTCATGCTGTACCAGCCGCCCGTGCCTTGCGTATTGCCGAAGGAAGCTTTCGCGTCGAAAGTTTCGCTCTCCGTCGCTGCGACGGCCGTTGGCCCCGTAACGCCGCCGCTTGCGGAACCGACGAGCGTAACTTCTTTGAACACGGTCGTGTCCGCCCAGTATGGCAGCGACTTGTCCACCCAGCTGACGTACGTATCGCGCTTGCCGTCGCCATTCGCATCGTCGTTCGCGGTCGCGTTGAATCCGATCTTGTCGCCCGGCTTCGGCGTCAGAGCGGTAAAAGGTACGGCGAACTCGACGATGTAACCGTCGGCTGTCGTTTTCACGGCGCTTTTTACTTTCGTCAGATCCAGCGAAGAAACCGCCGACGATACGAAATTGTTAATGTCCACTCTCGCCTGGTAATCGCCCAGCTGCATCGTGCCGTGCTTGGCGTTCAGCTCATCCGTCCATACCTCAACGGAATCGTTGTTCTCGTTCGTGCCGCTCGCGTTCGGCGTACTGTCTTTCACGTCGAACAGATAGTACAGATTTTTGCTGTCCCACGCGACCTTCGCCGTTCCGGTCGTGCCGTTCGCATCCGTATTCATTTGCAAGGACGAGGATCCGCTCCACAGCTCATCCGCGTTCCCATCGATAACAGGCGTCCCCATCGCCGCATGCGGCGGATCGATTAACGTAATCTCTTGGAATACGGTCGTATCCGCCCAGTACGGCAGCGATTTGTCGATCCAGCTGATATACGTATCGCGCTTGCCGTCGCCGTTGGCATCGTCGTTCGCGCTGGCGTTGAATCCGATTTTGTCGCCTGCTTTCGGCGACAGCGACGTGTACGGCACGGCAATCTCAATGACGTAGCCGTCCGCAGTCGTCTTCACCGCGCTTTTCACTTTGTTCAAATTCATGGAGGCAATCGTCGACGATAGCGCATTGTTGACGTCTACTCGCAGTTGATAATCGCCTTCCTGCATCGTACCGTGCTTGGCGTCCAGCTCATCCGTCCAAACCTCGACGGAGTCGTTGTTCTCGTTCGTGCCCTTTGCATTCGGCGTGCTGTCCTTCATGTCGAACAAGTAGTACAAGTTTTTGTCGTCCCACATGATTTTGGCCGTTCCCGTCGTGCCGTTCGCATCCGTGTTCATTTGCAGCAGCGAGGAGCTCTTCCATTGCTCGTCCGCTACGCCATCGATGATCGGAGTGCCTTTCGCAGCCGCGAATTCGGCCTCCGTCCCGCCGTCTCCGCCGGCTTCGGGATCGTTCTCCATATCCGTTGTCACGGCTGCGCCCGCTGCGCCATTGGAGAATGCGGCTTTGCCGGAACCCGACACCGTATTGCCGGAGAACGCAAGCGTGCCGACAACGGTCTGGACGATCCGAATCCCATACTCGGCCGGATCGGCGATTTGGTTGTCGTTAAAGGTCGCGTTGATCGGGAGCGAGCCCACGATCAAGACGGCGCTGTCTTTGGAACCGTTCAAGATGTTGTTCTCGATCAGCGCATTATCGATGCTTGGCGCTTTGTTCGTACCTTGCAGACGGATGCCTCCCCGTTCCGCAACCGAGCTGTTGCTGCTGTCCCCGGTGATCGTATTCCCTCGCACGACCAGATTGGATACGGCATAGGTATGCCAATTTCCTTCCGAAGCAATGTAGACGCCCGCTCCGCCGGTGTTCGCGATCTGGTTGTTCTCGACGGTAATGTCCTCGCCGCCGGAAACCGTAATTCCCCGGGCGTGGCCTCCCGACACATTATTGTTCTGAATCGTAACGCGCTTGGACCAGCTGGGCGTCTTCTCGTAGGAGACGATCGCGATTTGGTCATCGCCGTTATCGATGCAAGTATTGTTCTCGATGAGAAGATCGCTCGAGCCGCCGGTATTGTGAATCCCGTCGGCAAGCGTGTTCTTGACCGTATTGCCGCTTATCACGCCGTTGTTGCCGAAGTTGATGATCCCGGCGGAAGATCCGCCGTCGATAACGACGCCTTTAATCGAAAAGTTGGTGGCGGTATTCGTCACGAAAACCCGCGCGGAATCGTCGGTCGACAATCGTTCCGACGCCGTGACGGTGGTCAATTGCACGTTGCTCAAGTCGGAGCCGTCGCCGCCAAGCTCGATCGATTGATGCTGCAGATTCGTGCTTTTCAGAATCGATGTCTCTCCGTCGCCTGTCAGATCGACCCCGTCCAGCATAATGACGTCGTTGAACAGGAACGTCCCCGCCGGCACATACACCGTTGCGCCTTGCGTCTTGGCATCCGCGATCGTGCTGACGATAGCGGCTGTATCGTCCGTCTCGTCGTCCGGCGTCGCTCCGTAATCCAAGATCGACAGCGTACTTGCCGGTTCGGCACCGACAACCTTTGTTGTTGCGACTGTAATAGCAGGCATACACATTAAAAATGACAATAAAATGGCTAAAACCCTTTTACCCGACATTCAATGGCCTCCCGTTCGCATCGTTTCAACTTCCTCTCCAATTGTAGAAGACGAAACTTCGCAAAAAAACGGAATTCCTTAACCATCGACTATGAATTATTTAACCGCTTTCATTTGCGCGCGGAATTGTTTGGGACTCATGCCGAAGCACTTCCGGAAGACGCTTCCGAAGTAAGCCGGATCCTCGTAGCCGACCTTGCCCGCAATATGCGAGATTTTCAAATCCGTCTCTAGCATCCATTTCGCGGCCGATTTCATGCGCAGTTCGGTCAGATATTCGTGGAAGCTTACGCCGAATTTTTCTTTGAACCGTTTCGAGAAGTAGTTCGGATGGATGTAATAGGTATCGGAGATCTTTTGCAGCGAAATCGGTTCATTAAAGCAAGTATCCAAGTACTGCTTGGCCTTCTCCATCACGTCGGCATGCAGTCCATGATTCAGGTTCACGAAATATCCGACGATATTCCCCGCGTGGCTATTCAGCTTACGAACGGCTTCTTGCCAAGTCGTCATGTTCTGCAGCCATTGCAGCAATTCGTCCATGTCCCCGATTAACCGCTCCGGCGCGGTCGTTTTCGCCAAGAACTTCTGGAACAGCAAATACACGTCGACGCAGAACCATTCCAGTTGGGAAAAGGTCGAGCTAGGCGATGCCACGAGGATTTCCAAGCGTTGTTCGATCCAATTCGTGCAGGCTGCCTCGTTGCAATCCTCCAGCCACTGCAACAAGATGCGCTCATCCTCCTGGGATAGGAATGGGTTGACGATCGGCAGCTGCTGCTGGAAATGCTCGTATTCGAAAATATGCCCCGTTCCGCGAATGACTTTGTTGCGGATGATCAGTTTCGCCTGCCGGTAGGACTGCTGGATATCCTCGATCCGATCGACGGTCTTACCGATGGATACGGTCGCTTTCAATTTGAGGTAATTCTGAATACCGTCAAGAACGTCCCGCATCAGCGCATGGATCGCGTTCCTTTCCTCCGGACGATTGAAGCCGAACATGTAGAGCATTTCGTTCTCGTGGATCGCATGCGTGAAGAGAACGCCTTGCCGCCCGGACGAAGCCATCCGATCGGACATGATATTCTCGACCGCGAACCGGACAAGCTCCTCTTCTCCTTCGCGGAACGAATAGTGGGGAAGCGCATACGGCTCCAAAACCAAGGCAACGACCAAATAACGATCGAAATGCGCCTGCACCTCTTCGATCCTAGGGTTGGTTATTTCATTGCGCATCTCCGTCTGCGCGGATAATTGGATCAGCTTCGTCAGATGCTGCTGCCGCAAAGTCTCCTTGTTCAACGCTTGGTTTCTGAGAAGCAGCGCCCGTTCCTCCCCTAAGGCACGCTCCTCCTCGATTCTGTGAATCGCTTTCAAGAGCGCTTCCCTGAGTTCCTCGCTGTCGACCGGTTTGAGCAAATAATCGGACACGCCATAGCTCATCGCCCGCTTCGCATACTCGAACTCGCCGTAGCCGCTGACGATGATGACATTCAGCTTCTCTTGAAGCAGGAGCGCTTGTTCGATAAAATCCAGCCCGTCCATGCCCGGCATCCGGATGTCCGTCAGGACGATATCCGGTTTGATTTCGATGAGCAGCTCAAGCCCGTCGATTCCATTGTCGGCTTCGCCGGCTATGACGAGAGGGAGCTTGTCCATTGAAATTTTGTTCACTAAGCCTTGACGCAGAATAGGTTCGTCTTCCAAAATCAAAACCTTCAGCATGGTTCCACTCAGCTCCTTATCGGATCCCTGGGACAAATGAGCCGCATCAATTGCTTCTGGCTGGCGTGCTATTCTGATTATGCGAACATGAGCCGCTTCACCCTTGTCATGAATGCGCTTCCAATTGGCGCATGTAAAAAGGAGACTGTCGATTCTTCATCAGCAGTCCCCCGGTGTCGTATGATGCGATTAGCTTCGTTATGGAATAAACCCAGCCTAACACATCCTAATGGCGTACTCAAGACGCGTGCGAGAGAATGAACTCCCTTGCTTAGATCATGATGAAGACCTGGTTCGCTTCGACTTTAACCGGATACGTCTGCAAATCCTTGCACGCAGGCACGCGTACCGCGGCGCCGCTCGTGACGTCGAATCTGCCGTTATGCTTCGGACATTCGATCAATTTGCCCATCACAAGGCCGTCCGCGAGATGGAACTTGCCGTGCGTGCAGAAGCCGGCCGTCGCATGATAATCCCCTTTGTCCGTCCGATAGACCGCGAAGGATTGCTCCCCTTGATCGAAACGAATCACATCCTCCACGTCGATCTCGCCAACCTCGCAAACCGCCACCCATTCACCGTTCGACATTAGGCTTCACTCCTCGTTTCAATATTTAGCTCGGGACCGTAACGATACGGGGTCGCCGTTACCGGCAAAGGCTTAACGACCACGTAGGCAGGATCCTGCTTCTGCTTGCGCAGCGCGCCGACGACCTCCCGGAGTGCCGCCCACAGGCTCGGCCGCGCTTCCGGACAGTCGTGCTTCATCTCTTGGTGAAGCTTCGGCAGCGCGTGGAAGGGAACCATCGGAAACATATGATGCTCGGTATGATAATTCATGTTCCAGTACAGGAACCTGAAGACGCGGTTCATATAGATCGTGCGCGTGTTCAGCCTGTGATCCAGCACATCCTCGTACAGCCCCAAATGCTGCGTAATGCCGAAGATGAGCACGAGCAAGCCGCCGTAGAACGAAGGAAGAATGATGAACATCGCCGGGAGAATGCTGCCCGTGAACGCGCAAGCGGCAATGACGGCCAGGAAGACGAGCATGTAAATGCGGGCTTCGCGGAACACTTTCGCATACTCGGATTCCGGGATATAGTCCTTCTCTTGCTCCTCCAGCCTGCCGAACGTATGCAGAATGAATCGTTTGATTTCGATCGGACCGCCGTAGAGATGGAAGAGCTGCATATAAAGGATTTTCCAGACCGGCGGTCTCGCCGTAATGATCTCCGGGTCGCGGCCCACGATAATCGTATCGGTATGATGACGGGAATGGCTCCAGCGCCATGGCGTAGCGGAACGCAGGACGAAGAACGAGGCAATATGATAGACGACATCGTTCATCCAAGGCGTCTTGAAAGCCGTGCCGTGTCCGCATTCATGCCATCGGGAATCGCCCGGCGTCGCATAGAGCAGCCCGTAGAGGAAGAAGGCCGGAACCGCCCACCAGGTGCCCCAAGAGAGATAGGCCAGAACACCGAGAACAATAAGTCCGCCGAACCAAATGATCGTGTCCCGAATCGCCGGACCGTCCTTGCGCTTCATAAGCTCCTTCATCTTGGCCCGCGGTATTGCCGTTGCGTGCCATTGCGCGGATGCGAGCCCTTTCTCCTCCGCCCGTTTGCTTTCCTTGCCCTTCAAACTGTAGTCTCTTCGCTGAACGACGATCGCCATCCCGTTCGCCCCCTCGTAATTGGCCTTATTTTGAAACATACAAGCCTCTGTGCCCGGGCACGAAATTGCCCAAAAGAAAGCCTTACAGGCTTTCAGGGATATAAATGTGAGTCTCCGTAAAATGATGCTCGGACTCGGGCTGCTTGCCCGCAAACACATGGTCGTACAGCATGCGCAGCGATACATAGCCTTGCCTCTCCGGGTTCTGGACGATCGTGAAATCGATGATCCGCTCGCGAAGTCCCTGCTCCGCCGGCGGCATCAAATCATTGCACACGACGCGGAGCTGTCCTTCCCTCCGATGCTTCTTGATGGCATCGACGCATGCGGCGATATCGCCCGTCGCCATATAGATCCCGCCGAGGTCCGCGTGCTCGCCCAATAGCCGGTCCAGCTGCTCGAACGTTTCCGCATAGCGGTCGTAGCCTTCGATGACATCCAGCACTTCGAAGCGGCTTCCGTAATCGGCCAGCCCTTTCCGAAACCCTTCCACGCGCGAACGATGCGCATGGAATTTGAGATTGCCCGTAACGATGACGACTTTGGCCCGCTCGTGCAGCACGCGGTTCATCAGGCCGGCGGCTACCAAGCCGCTCTTGTGCAGATCCTGTCCGACGAAGCAGATCCGTTTACTGTGCTCCACGTCGGAATTAAACGTGACGACGGGGACATTTCGCTCCGCCGCGTAATCGATGCTCGCCCGGATCAGCTCGTCGTCCATGACGGAGAACATGATGCCGCTGACGCCCGCTTCGACCAGCTCGCGAATGGCCGCGGCTCCTTCTTCGGGACCTCTGTTGTCCACGTAGCGGTAATCCAACCGGATGCCGAGGTCCTTCAGCTCGTCTGCGGCGCTGTTGATTCCGCTGCGGATGGATTCGAAGAACTCAATGTCTTCCGGCGGCATGACGATGCCGAATACGACCGGCTTCTTCTGATAGGCGAGCGCTTTGGCGGCAAGATTGGGAACATAATTCAATTCGTTGACGATTTCTAGTATGCGGGCACGTACATGCGGCTTTACGCCTGGCCTGTCGTTCAATACCCGGTCGACCGTGCCTCTGGAGACGCCGGCCTGCTTTGCGATTTCTCTGATAGTTACGGTCATGATTCGCTCCTGATTCTTAATGTGCTCGGGCACAGTTTTAATTATAGAGCGAAGTGATCACGCTTTCAAGAGGCTTTTATCCGCTCGGCGAAGCTCCATTCCGAGGACGGCGGTTAGCAGGCTGCTGGTTGCGTTAGTTGGCTATTGGCGACTGGCTGCTGGTTGTTGGGGGATGGCAACTGGGTGCTGGATGCTGGATGCTGGATGTAGGCTGTTGGCTGTTGGCTGTTGGCTGTTGGCTGTTGGCTGTTGGCTGTTGGCTGTTGGCTGTTGGCTGTTGGCTGTTGGCTGTTGGCTGTTGGCTGTTGGCTGTTGGCTGTTGGCTGTTGGCTGTTGGCTGTTGGCTGTTGGCTGTTGGCTGTTGGCTGTTGGCTGTTGGCGACTGGCTGCTGTGTGCTGGCTGCGGCCGCCCGCTTTATTCGACCCACAGCGACGTCCGCAGACAGCGTTCCTCGCCCGCCACAATGCCCTGCGCACCCGTAAGGTCGGGCGAATACGGAAGGTTAAACGCATCCGTTAAATACGTGTAGGGCTCGATCGAGAACGATTCGTTCCAACTCGGACTGAACAGCAGCACGAACGGAAACTGTTTATCCACTTGGTAGGCGATCGAGTAAGCCGGCAGCTTGAAACGGCAGATGGCATCGGATTCCGGATCGAGCGTCAGCATCGAGCATCCGAGCTTCGGATAGCTTGCCAGCGGGAATCCGCTGCGCATCGCTTGGCTCAGCGCCGTATCCGACGGCATCCCCGTCACGAATGCTTTGTCCGTGGCCGGCCACTCTTCCACGGCGGGAATGTGCAGCGTCGTGCTGTTCTCGAGCGCAGCCGGAATCGAGAAATACGGATGCAAGCCATAGAAGAAAGGCGCCTCGTCCGTTCCTTCGTTCTTGATCGTACTGTCCATCTGCAGCTTCCCGTCCAGGAGCCGGTACGTGATGGCAAACGTCAATGGATGCGGGTAATACGCCAGGATGTCCGGGTGGTCCGCGTATTGCAAACGACTGGTCACCCACGCCCCTTCCTCTTCCGAGGAGCCGTAGGCCACAACTTCCCAAGCTCTGCTGACGAGTTCCCCATGCAGGTGATATTCAGGCGGTTCCGTTAGCGGAAACCGATAGTTGCGTCCCTTGAACGTAAACATGCCGTCTTGGATTCGGTTGGGCGGAAATAAAATCGGCGTACCGTATCTTGTCGCGGCAGACCGGTCTTCGCGCAGGCGATGCAAGCTGATCGGCGTCTTGATGATCTCCTGGCCCGCCGAGCTGAAAAGAAACAAGTTATTGCCCGCGTCCGGAAGCAGCCTTGCCTCGGAATCGCTGCTCCTATCTGTCAGAACGATAACGTTCAGGCCCTCTTGAACGCGCGTCTCGGCTGCGTATCTTTGCATGGGTTCCCCTCCTAATGGTGGTTTTCGTTCATTAGCAAGCCCGTATGGCAGCGGTTACACAATTTATGTGCCCGGGCACGTTCGATTGTACATCGCTTATGGGGTTTCGACAATAGGAAGTTCTTCGTGCGAAAGATCTTCGTTACAGCGAAGCTGCCACTGCTACCTACCATCGCAGCAACGGTCCAACGGCCACCATCGTGCCGATCGCAGAAACGAGTCTAACGCCACCATCGCCATGACCACAGCAGCAAAAGCCATCGCGCAAGTGCCGCTTTGAGAAAGTCGCTACGCACTAAATGCCGCCAGGATCCGGGCTCGACTCGAGGGAGATTGAGATTCTAACGAATTCAGGCGGCGTTATCTTCGTGTTTTAGCGTTTATTCAAAAGCTAACGAATCCAGCGATGCTTAAGAATCCGAAAATGAGTAAAAGCAGGCTGAAAATGGGCACATCGCGAGAGATAGCACGTGTCAGATTCGTTAGCATTTCAAACAGCCGATTTAGACATGAATAAGGCTTGTGGAATTCGTTATAGCGAAGCTGCCACTGCTACCATCTCAGCGTTCGGTACATTTCCCACACTTGGGCTTCTGACAGTATATGCTCCCCGTCAACATAGTCGATGCTCCAAGTTTACCATTACCCAGCCCCCGGATTCGCCACCGCGCCGAGGAATGCGAGCGTCCCCGTCGTCCGATCCTCGATCGCGAAGAAGAACGGGCGATCCGCGATAAACTCGAACGCCTCCGGCGGCGGAGCGGAGCTTCCCGTCACGTCGATCTTCGTCGCCGCAGCCGCTTTCGTCCCCAGCTCGTCTACGGAGATGAACGCCTTCTGCAGCACGTCGCTGACGAATAGTCCCTTGCTCCCGTTATCGGTCATGCCGGAGAAATCCGCCGCGGAAGGGTCGAAAGAAATCTTCATCCCCAGCCCCTCCAGCACCTCTCTCAGCTTCTTGCTCGTCTTGAACGTAAACTTCGGCAGCTGCAGCAGCGTGTCGCTAACGCCTTCGTCGAACCCATCCTGCCACGGCGACGGGTCGCTTAAGAACGTCTCTTCAGCGCGCTGCAGCGTCACGCCCGGTTCCGGCAGCACGACGATCATGCCCCATTGTCCAGAACCGTAGGGCAGCCGGACCGCTTTGTACTCCGCGGTCGTCAGATGAGCGAACTTATCGCGTTGACGCATCATAGGCACATTAACCATCGTATCTTCCGTCAGATGGAAGGGCTGCGTACTCGTCCCCGAAGCCTCGAAGGGCAGCTGCCACGTACCATTGAAATAGATCGCATTCATCAGCACCATCTCCGCATTGGCCAAATCCGAGCTATTCACCATCTGATCGATATGGCCGCCCGTCTGTTTGCTTACCCAGCGGTTGATCGTCTGCGCCGCGGCAGGCTTGCTGAAATCAATCGCATGGACTTCCGCCGCATAGAACGTTTGCAGCTTTTTCTTAAACTCGGACTGCAACCGTACGCCCTTCTTCGTCCAAATTGCATCGGCGATACGCACTTCGACCGCCGGATCGGCGTGCTGCAGCAGATCGAGCAGCACTTCGTTGCCTGCATGGAGCGACTCTTCCGTTATGCCCTTGGCGCCAAGCAGCGCCAGCAGTTCTTCCCGCGTCTCGCCCTTCGCGCCGTTCAGCAGCATCGAGAGCGCGAACGACACGCTGAGCGGCGAGAACGCCACGTTGCGTTTGCTGACGGCAGCCTCTTCAAGCAGCGGCTGCGCCATTCGCAGCGCGAAGCTGTTATCGCTCTTCACCTGTTCGGCATGCACGTCCTTCGCGGCGAATCGCGGCCCGTCCGCCGATTCGCCGCAGCCGCCGAGCAGGCCGATCATGCTTGCCGCCGCGAGTAGAACGGCGTTCGGTTTGATCATTCTCGCATAGATCCCCATGAATGAATGCCCCCTTCTCTGTCTCTGTCTCTGTCTCTGTCTCTGTCTCTGTCTCTGACTCTGTCACGGCAAACTAGCTGCCTGCCGCCGTCGGATCCGCCACGGAGCCGAGAAACGCGATCGTTCCCGTCGCATTGTTCCGGATGGCGAACAGGAACGGCCGATCCGCCCGGAACACGAACGGCTTCGCGTTCAAATCTGCACCGGAATCAGTGCCGATTGCCGTTGCCGCCGCCGCTTCCGTCCCCTTCTCGTTCACCTCGATGAACGCCTTATGCAGCACTTGATCGACGAACAGCCCCCCGTTCGGCGAGATGCCCGAGAAATCGGCGAGCGTCGCGTCCATGGACCGAACCATCCCGAGCGACTTCAGCGTTTCGTTCAAGTTGTACGCGGCTTCGAACTTGAACCGGGGCAGCTGCACCTGCCCGGTGCCGCTTTCGTATCCCGCCGTCCATGCAGCAGCATCGTGCAGCACGGCAGCCTCCGCGTCCTTCAACGTCGATCCGTCCGCCGGCAGCACGACGAACATGCTCCAGTCGCCGGCCCCGTAATGGAGCTGAACGGCTTGATACGCCGGCGCGGCTTTATGCAAAAACTCGCCATTGATCGCCATCATCGGCACCTGAACATTCTGGCCGCCATCCAAGTGGAACGCCGCATCCTTCGTGTTCGCTTCGTCGAAAGGCATCTGCCACGTCCCATTGAAGTACACGGCGTTCAGCAGCATCATGACCGTATCGGACGACAAGCTGTCGGCGGTGAGGAGCTCCTTGATCCGGTCGTTGGTCTGCTTCGCCGTCCAATCGTTAATCGTCTTGGCGGCAGCGGCGCTGCGGGCAAAATCAATCGCGGAGACGGGCGCCGCATACCGCTCCTTCATCCGCTTGACGAACTCGCTCTGCAGCGCCAGCCCCTTCTGTGCAAATATAGCATTGGCAATGCGGAACTCCACGGCGGGATCCACGTGTTGCAGCAGATCCATGAGCGCCTCGTTGCTTTGATTGAAGGTTTCCGCATCCGCGCCCTTCGCGGCAAGAAGCGTCATCAACTCCTCCCGCGTCTCGCCTTGCGCGCCGTTCAGCAGCAACGAGAGCGCGAAGGACACGCTAAGCGGCGAGAACACCGTGTTGCGGCTTCGGTCCATGGCCTCGGACAGCAGCGGTTCCGCGAGCCGCATGGCGAAGGCATTGCCGGACTTCACCAGTTCCTTGTTTACGTCAGCGGCCGTATGCTTTGGCGCCACGGGTTTGGATACGGTTTGATCGGATTCCCCGCAGCCGCCAAGCAGCGCAGCGACGAGTAACACGGCCGCCGCCGTCATCGCCATGCGTCGTTTGCTCTTTACTCTCATAGCGCTTCCCCCATAAATGTTCTATTTTCCCTATTGACGCAATTGCCGCCGAAATGGTTGCTCGCCGCCTGGGAATCCGCCAAGCGCTCCGCGTTCAATTTTTTAATGTTCAAGGGTCAAAGACTTTCAATTCGAGAAGAACAACCGGGTCTTCGGGCTTCATCACGCCGCGGAAGCGGACCGCATCTACGGGGATTCGTTTACGGTGAAGGAAACTTGGGTGGAGGGGATCGGCAATAACATTTCCCTGTAATTTGAAGAAATGGATTTCATGGGAAACGAAGCTTCGAGGCTAATCGTTCATGGCAACTCGCCGACCGGTTTGAACAGTAAAGAATAGCGAAACGAGAGTCACCGCTTGAGCTTCTCTATGAGGACAGCAGCTTTAACGACGATAACAACGAGAATAACGAAAACAGCGGCAGTAGGACGTCTTGCAAACGTCCATGACTGCCGCTGTTTCTGTTGCTGTTTCTGTTGCTATTGCTATGACTATTCCTATTGCAGTTGTGTTCGCATGAACCGAACATTTCCCCGGAAATATTTATGCCTTGGCCAGCAGACGGCAGCCCATCCTACCTCTGCTCTTCCAACAAAACCGTCCGATGCTCGGCTGCGCTGTCGTAGACGGCGAACGTCATGCGCAGCGTGACGATATTGTCTTCGCCGCTCGTCTGAAACGGCTCGCCGCTGTTCAAGCAAGCGATAAAATGGCTCTGCAGCCGGAAGTGGCTTTCCTCGTGATCCAGTCCTGTTCTCGACTTCACGATCCGCTCTTCCCTGCCGTCCTTCGACACGATCGCAATCGTGCCGTCCGTGTACATTTTAAGCGTTCCCTCGCTCCCGTCGATGACGAACTGCTCCAGATGGACCGGTCCGACGCTTTCGCCGAGCGGCTGATCCAGCTTCTGCCTCGTCGCCCAGCTCATGTCCATGAAGCCGTAGAAATCGTTATGGCCAAGCACGACAAGGCCGCTGTCCTCGCCAACGATATAATTGCTCACCTGCGTCAGCTCCGCCGTCAGCCGCTTCGGCGTTCCGAACAGAAACCGCCACGTATCGAACCAATGCACGCCCATTTCATAAAACAGCAGCCTCGGCATCGTCCGGAAGAACGGCTGCGGCAGCTTCGCTTCCGGTTCCATTCGCGGCGTGTAATAGTCCGTATGAATATAACGCGCGACATGAACCTTGCCGAGCTCGCCGCTGTCCAGCACCGATTTGATCGTCTGGAACGGATCCAGCCAGCGCCAATTCTCCGTCACCATCAGCCGGACGCCGCGTTTCTCCGCATGCGCGACCATCTCCTCCGCTTCGGCGAGCGATGACGCGAACGGCTTCTGGCACATGATCTGTTTGCCGGCATCCGCAGCCTTCTTCACGAATTCGAGATGGGTTTCCGTGCCGGTAACGATGTCGACGATGTCGATATCCGCTTTCGCCAGCATCTCGTCGATCGAGCTATATAGCTGCGCCTCCGGCACGCCGTACTTGGCTGCCGCATGGCGAAGCTTCCCTTCGGAGCGGTTGCAGAGCGCCGTAATTTGCACGCCAGGTATGCGGCTCCAAGCCTGCAGATGCTTATCCGACCAGAATCCGGTGCCGACCAGGCCGACTTTCCAACTTTTCTCCATATCCGTCTCAGCCCTTCTTCTCGTCCAAATGCAGCATCAGGCGCAGCACTTCATCGAGCGATTCCTTCGTGAATACTTGCTTCCAATCCGGTTTGAAAATCTTCTCGAAGCCGTATTCGATCGCGATCTTCGCGGCGTCGGAGAACGGATTGACGTTGTTGAAGGCGATGGCGAGCGGAATTTGGATATGACCTAACATGAACGAACGCGCCGCCGCTTCGGGAACGCCCATGCGGATGACTTCGTCCATCGCTTCCTTCATGATGCACGCCGCTGCCGCCGCAACGACCTCGGCCGCTGCCGGCTCCAGCAGCGCCATATGCTCCACCGTAATGCGATGGCATTGCGTCACCGGCGCAAACATGGCGATGCAGATCCTCTCGGCGAGTGCCAGTTTCTCTTCCTGTCCCTGATGCAGCGCAATGACGATATCCTGCTTCGCCGAGATGCCTCCGAACATATCCTTGCGCGCTTCCGGCGAATCCTGTTCTTCGAACAGAGCCGGGTGACACGGATGCGTGACAACGAAGTGGCAATCGTCGCGCAGCACTACCTGCTGTGCGTAAGCCGCTGCAGGATCGAGCAGAATGACGGTTGCGTCCGGCTTCAGCTGCGGAACGATCGTCTGCGACAACGGCCCGATGACCGCGTCCGGAACCGCGAGAATGATGACATCGGCGACGGCGAGCGCTTCCTCGTTAGGCGTGATCGTCAGTCCCCGCTCCGCCAGCCTCGCCATGCCGGATTCGGCCTGTTCGCATAATAGAAGCCGATACTCCGTCTTCCTCAAATTATCCGTAATCCGGCACCCCATCTTGCCGCCTGCGCCGATAACGGCGATTAATACGTCATTATTTTGAATCGCGTTCCCCATGGTTCATGCTCCTTTATGATCAAAAATGAAGGTGGTTCACTCCGGTTGGAATGATGCCGCTTGGATGATGCCACTAGCATAACTCATCATAAAAACATCTTCAATACAAAATGTATACAATTTATATATCTTTCATTGCCCCAGCTTGGAAATCCTGCTATGCTAAACTCAACCTAGCCGCACAGCTGCCCGATTTCAGGCGTCGAAGACACTGCAAAACGCCCCACTTGGGAGCGCGGATATCCGTCAGGAGGAATGTATCCCCATGAAACTCGGACTCAGCACCTACACCTTAACTTGGTCCGTCGGCGTTCCCGGCTACGAACCACCGCCGCAGCCGTTGACCGCCGAAGCGCTGGTCAAGCTGACCCGCGGCTATGGGCTTGGCCTGCTTCAAATCGCGGACAATTTGCCTTTGCATGCCATGTCGGACGGTGAGCTCCTTGCGTTGAAGCGGGTCGCCGACGAGCACGGGGTCGAGCTGGAAGTCGGCACGCGGGGAAGCGAGCCGGAGCTGCTGCTGCGCTATCTCGGCATCGCCGGCATGCTCGGGTCTTCCATTGTCCGGACGATCGTGACGACGCCCGATCTCGCTGCCGCCGAAGCGCAGATCCGCGAGGTTCTGCCGGCTTTCGAAGCCGCGAATGTCATGCTCGCTATCGAAAATCATGGCTTGCATACGACAGGACAGCTGGTACAATTGTTTCAGAACCTTCGGCACGGCCATGTCGGCTGCTGCCTGGACACGGTCAACTCGTTCGGCGCGTTGGAAGCCCCGGATCACGTTATCCGCGCGCTTTCGCCGTATCTCGTCAATTTGCACATCAAGGATTTCGACATCAAGCGCGTCGATCATATGATGGGCTTTACGATACTCGGCACGCCTGCCGGAGCAGGCCGCTTAGATATTCAAGGGCTGAAAGAAATCATCGAGGCGAACGGCAAGGCCGGCGTCAATGCGATATTGGAATTATGGACCCCTTACGCGAAGTCCGTCCGGGATACGATTGCAACCGAGCGCGACTGGTTGGAACAGAGCATCGCGTATTTGCGGTCCGTTCATTTTATAGAAGAGGATTTGAGGTATGCCACCGGTAACGTTGAAAGAGAAAGCCTATGAACAGCTGCGCGCCTATTTGCTGGAAGGCGCGATTAACAACAACGAGCAGCTGACGGAGAAATATCTGGTCGACCTGCTGCAGATGAGCCGGACGCCGATTCGGGCGGCGCTGGAGAAGCTGGCCGCCGAAGGGCTGCTGAACCTGGCGCCGAACAAAGGGCTCAGCCTGCCGGAATTGTCGCTGCAGCGCGTAGGCGACTTCTTCGACTTCCGCATCGCCTTGGAAAGCCATATTGTCTACAAGCTGGGGAGCCGCAAGCTGTCCCCGGACGAGATCGCCTGGTTTCGCGCGAATTTGGAGCTTCAGCGGCAGACGGCCGAGCAGCATGATTACTTGGCGTTCACGCATGCCGATTCGGACTTTCACCGGCGGCTCGCGCTCGTGTACGATAATGCCGAAATGGTGCAAATGATGGAAAATTTGCAGGATCGCCTCTTCCAATTGGCGCTCAAGGTGCTCCGGAAGGATAATGACCGCATTCAGTCGTCTTATCGGGATCATCTCGAAATCTTCGATTTGATTCTGGCCGGAGAAGGCGAGGAAGCCAAACGGCGCATGGTGGAGCATTTGGAGTATGGAGCGCGGATTCTGGTGCTGTAGTGCAGAAGGATTGAAGAATTGAAAAGCGGCTGCCGTGAAACGTCCATGAGACGCCGGCTGCCGCTTTTTTTGTCGTACCTCTCTATTCATCGCCGTGGCGGCTTATTGCTCCACTGGATTCAGCGTCACCCACTCGAATTGCGTGTCGTTAGGCGACTGCATCAGCAATTGCAGCGTCGCGCGATCGGGGAGGTCGGCTATTTTGCCGAAGGACAGGTTGTAAATCCCTTGTTCGGGCGGGCTGCCGTAGCTCATCGTTGCGCTTCCGTAGATCGTGTCTTCCGACTTCAGCGTATAGCGTACTTCCCCGGTTGGACTTGGCCCATCGCCAATGTATTTGGCATAGCAGCGTATTTGCCGGTCGTTGTCGTCCTTCGTCCGGTAGATGTAATATTCGGCTGCCCAACGGTCATTGTTTCCTTTGTATTCGCGCATCACCTCGATATTCGGGTCCGTGGCAAAATCGGGAATATCGGTTCGCTCGATGCCGGCAAAGACGTCGTGCCGTTCCGAGGTGGTGACGCTGGTCGTCCGATCCAACGTCGATAGCAGCCATACCGTGATCAAAACGAATACTACGATAAATACCGCCGCTGCGGACAGCTTCCACATTCGCCGCTCCTTCCGTCCTTTCGTTACCTTGTCGATAATCGCCTGCACGTGACTCGGCGCCGGCTGCCGCTCCTGCTGAAAAGGCCCCCGCCGCAGTCGTCCGTACCATTTCGGCTCATTCGGATTCACTGGCATCCGCCTCCTTCAGCCACTTGTCGACTTTCAATCTGGCGCGGTGCAGCCGGGATTTCACCGTGCCTTCCGGCAATCCGAGCACCCTTGCCATCTCTTCAAGCTTCAATTGATAATGCGCGTGCAGCAAGAGAACTTCGCGCTGCTTCACGGGCAGCCGTAGGACGAGTTCCCATATTCGATCCGCGAATTGAGCGTCGAAATAGGCCGCTTCCGCGGACGGGGAGGAACGATGCCGCCCCGCCTGATCCAACAGGATGATTTTGCGAAATAACGCCGAACGCCTGTAGTTGATGGTGAGATGCTTGGCGATTTTCAGCAGCCATGTCTTCACCGAGCTTTCCCCGCGGAACGTATGGAGCGCGCGAAACGCCCGTATGAACGTCTCCTGCGCAATGTCGTCCGCCATATCGTGCTGCCTTGTCATGACGTACGAGAAATGCCATACGTCCTGCCAATATTGATGAACAAGCTGTTCGATATCATAGGCTCCGATCTGCGAGAGATGCTTAAGATAGTCCTCCTCCAATCGTTTCACCTCCATGTAAACAGACAACGCACCGCCCGAAAAGTTCCACTTTGTTCCAAATAAAATCAGTTTGGCTGGCTGAGGCCGAAAAAGGCCGCCTGTTGGCTGCCCCATGCGCAAACTCGCTGATTTCTCCTGCAATCTTTAGCGGCAGCGAGAGAGAAGCATTTTTTGTTAGGTTCGCTCGTCGCAGGTTTTTTTGGATGATAGTCCTAAAGAATCACTCCGTTCTCGCCGATATTGAATCAGTAGTTCCAATTTATTACAAAGGAGTTTCACGAATGAAAGACAAAGTTAAAGGACTTGTTGCGGGATTATTGATCGGTTCCGTCTTATCGGGATCTGCGGTCTACGCGGCGGGCGGTAACATGATCGAAGTGTTTTACAGCGTCAAAAACATCAAAATCAATAAGGTTACGAAGACGCCGTCCGAGAAAGCTTTTACGTACAACGGCACCACTTTCGTCCCGCTTCGTTTCGTCGCGGACGCGCTCGGCCAACCGGTTAAGTGGGATGCGAAAACCCAAACCGTCTGGATCGGACAGGCAGAGAATGCAACGTTGGTTTATCCCGGTAAAGGGATCGACAATATGAATTATCAAGAAGGATATTCCACTAATTCATTTGAGTACAATGCAAACAGCGTAGAGGGTATTAAGGACAACGTCGGGAACGAGTACAGCAGCTACATTACCATGTACGTGGATGCATGGGCTGGCAAAGACAAAGCTTGGAATCTGCTGGACTTCCCGTTGAATGGTCAATATAAATCTTTTAAAGCAAAGCTGGGTCTGACCGACACATCCAAAAACACGAAGGCCGAATCCAAGCTGACGATCCTGCTGGACGGAACCAAAGCCTATGAGCAGAAAATCGTCGCTGGCGAGTTTCCTCGGGACATTAACCTGGATGTGCAGCATGTAAATAAAATTACGCTGCAATACTCGACGGATTCCGTAGATAATAGTCAAATCGGACTATTCAACGCTTACTTTACGAAATAAGAAGAGCAACGCCCTTCGACTCCGAATTCAGGAGTCCGGAAGGGCGTTTTTGCGTCTACTAATTGCTGCTGCCCGTACTAACCTCCTCCGCAAGCCCCGCTCCCCTGCAACTTTCTCCAGCCGTTCAACGTTTCTGTAGACAAGAACAGGGACAGCCGACGACAAGCGCCGCGCTGCCAAGGAGGAATCCAAGATGCTCAAACCCGCCTTCATCGGGGTCTTACTGGTCATCACGCTGGCACTGGCACTGGCAACGTCATGCGGAAGCGAACCGCCCAAATCGCAGTCGGCCATGGCCGACGCCGCACAGAACAAAGCCGTCGGCGAACAGACGCCGACGACACTGGCTTACGACAACGTTCAGGTTCAAATCATTACGATGAAAGACTTAACAGAAGCAGCGTCAAGAACCGTAACAGACACGGAAACCGTTGCCGTCATCATGAACGCGCTCTCCGCGATCGATTGGGAGAACGCCAAAGTATCGATGTCCCGCCCGCCGGACTATAAGATGCTGACTCAGAATACGGATCCGCTCGCCTCTTACGAACCGCAGCTCTACGAAGTATGGATTTCGCCGCAGAAGGATCACCTGGAGTTCGTGCAAGGCGCGGAAGGCAAGTACGGCCGCATGCCCGCAGCCGAAAGCGCGAAGCTGATCGCGATTCTACAAAGCAATTAACGTGCCCCGGTCCAAGCTCCCAAATCCGTCTCGCCGTCGGTATTCCACAGAATCACCCAGGCAGCCGGTTCGCCGAGCCGGCGCAGCGCTTTATGCCGGTGGTTGCCGTCTCTGATCGACAGGCGTCCTTCCTCGATAACCTGAACAATAAGCGGCGGGCTGGACCAACCCTCCCGGAGCGAGGTAATCAGCTCGCCGACATGCGCATCCCAACTCTCCGCCGGCGTATAAAATTCCATCTCCGGCTCCGGCCCGCAGCAGCGTTCCAGTTCATGAAGCGGCAGCAGCAAGGGACCCGCCCAGTTCCTCCGTTCCCGCTTAAGCCCCTCCGAGAAGGGAACATTCCCCCCGATCGTCTTCAGAAACAGATGCACCCATTCCTCCAAACAATCCTGCTTGGCAAAAACCATCGCTTCCTCCACCGTAAACGTCAGCGGCAGTGTCATAAGTTTAACCCTCCAGTATTGCAAGATACCGGACTTCATGTCCGTCCCATTTGGCGATCAGAATCAATAATCCATGCGTATCCGGCTTATATATTTCGGCGCCTTTCGGAAGCTTGGTGGCCATGCCGTCTTCGAAGACGCCGCCTTGTACGTATTGTTTCGCGATCGAATCTATTTTCTCCTCTGCTTTCAACGCTTCGGCCTGTACCCATTCGATATTCGCCGCATTGACGTAGATCACGTCGCCAAGCTGGAAGAAATCCGCATCCGGATTGTCCTGCAGCATTTCCTGCGCGGTCGGATTATGCGTCGCTTCACTGTTTATCGACGCTGTTCCGCCGCTCCCCGCTTCTCCGCATCCCATCAGCAGCAGCACGAACACGGCCATTACTGCCCATAATTGTCGCATGTAGAGCCCCCCCTTTCCGTCCTAGACGAATGAGGACTCCATAATGTTCTAACGATCTTCCCGGTCCGCGGCTTTTCCGCGCCTGCCGGGACAGGTGCCAATTCGGGCTTCGCATCCCCGTCATATCTTAGACTAGCAATGGATCATACCTGATAACGAGGACGCTGATGAAGGATGGCCTGCTGGATTCGGACCGCGATCATCGTCACCAACAACGGGACGATTTTGTTCGGGAACGCGGATATTCTCCCCATCGTCGGAACCGACAACACGAAGGACACGGTGGAGAACAATAAACAGACCAATTCCGCAGAAGGCGGAGCCGCTGCCGAAGGCGTTGCGGACACTGCCTCTGCACGGCGAAGAGCGAAGCGCCGACGGGCCGGCGGCCGCAAGTGAACCGCGCGGCCGGCGCATAAAGCAAACAAGCCGAACCCATGCCTGGGTCCGGCTTGTTTGCTTGCTGCTCGCTTTCGGCAGCCGCCCTGCTCAGTTCCGTCAGTACCGCTCAGTTTCGCTCAGTTTCGCTCAGGTCCCCTCAACCCCGCGAAGGCTCCGCCATCTCCAATCGCGCCTTCGCGCTCAGCGCGGCCAAGTGGCCGTCGTTGGCCATCACCTGCTCCAGATGAACCATCCGCTCCGGCGACGCCTCGTTCATCATCGTGTCGGAGAAGGCACGGTCGATCCAGAATCTCGCAGCGGTTCCGATATAGTCCCGCAGCTCTTGAATATCCGCTTCCGCATAACGCTGGCACATGTTGATCGTGAACATTCTGCGGTTCGTGCTGCCGTTCCATGCGGAGTGGAAGAGGTTGTGGTTGAAGACCAGAATATCGCCCGGCGTCACGTCCAGCACGTATGCGGGCACATCGGCTCCGGCGACATCCCACGTCTTGTTCGTGTCCTGCATTTGCAGCGTCAAATCATCGCCGTACTTGTCTCGCAGCCGGTGGCTGCCCGGAATGACGCGCAATGCGCCGGTATCCGCATCGAGCGGGTCCAAGTAGAAGGCGATTTTCAAATGCTTGTATTTCTCATGATATCCGTCGCGGTGCCAGCCCGTGTTGCCCGTGTAATAATTGCCGTCGCTGCCCATGTAGTTGAAATCCTCGCCAAGCAAGGATTTGCCGATCGCCAGCATCCGCGGATCGTCGATCAGCACGGACATCCGTTGATCGATGAACGGGACGACGCATGTCCGTTTCGTTCCGTCATGCCGGTTCTGCTCCGGGAACGTTCGCGTGAATTCCTCGATGATCCAATCCAGCCGATCTGCCATCAGCTGCGGAAACTTGAGAAAACCGAACGTCTCGAAGAAGTCGATTTGCGCTTGACTCAGCTGCATGCTTTCCCTCCGCTCTCGATAGAGTTGCCGCGTTGCGTTGGAAGCCGTTAGTCACGTTACACGTTCCATCCCCCATCAGGGATTTCCTGCCCGCCGCGCAAAAAAAAAAACCCTTTCTTCCATGGCTATGCAGCTTCCTGCGCCATAAGAAGAAAGGGAGAAGAATGAAGATTATTTCAACAGATCGTGGTCGACGTAACGCGCGCCGTTCAGTTCGCTGATCACGTTGATCGCGACTTTCGCGCCGTCGCCGGCCGTTACGATCGTGTGCACGCTTACGCCAGCACATGTGCCGGCAGCCCAGATGCCTTCGATGTTCGTGCGGCCTTGCGCGTCCGCTTCAAGGATCGTCTTGATCCGCGGCTCCGTGCCCGGCTTCGTTTGCAGACCGGATTTCTCTGCGAATTCGAGGAACAATCCCGATGCGACGATGACGTGTTTGGCTTGGTACGAATCGCCCGCTTCGGTGGAGATCGTGAAGCCGTCGTCCGTTTTGGCGATTTCCGTCACCTTGGCTTGTACGTATTCAGCGCCGAATTTCTTCGCTTGCTGAATGCCGATCTCGACGAGATCCGGCCCTTTGATTTCAGGCACGCCGTAATGGTTCTCGATCCAAGCTTTCTTCGTGATGCTTTGGTCGCTGTCGATCAGCAGCGTTTGCTTGCCGGCCTTCGCCGCGAACAATGCTGCGCTTCCGCCAGCGGGTCCTGCTCCGATAATCGCAATTTCAGACATGATGTTCCCTCCCAAATTTGGAATTCGCACTGCCGAACATGCCGCATGACCGGTGCAGCAATCCATTGACATGTCCTGCCATATCTATCATACCGTTTGAAAATCATAGATTCAACTTTTCATACCTGTATGTTTTGAAAATTGCTAGACTGTCTTCTCATTCGCGCTCTGCCGCTCGAATTACAATACCGGGCTCGCCTGTTCGCGAGAAGCGCGCTGCTCCGCCTCGTCCATCGCTTCGATGAGCATTTCGAACAGTTCCAGATCCTGCGCCGCATCCTCGGGCGTCGTCTTGATCGGAGCGTCGTTGACGATCACTTCATGGAAATGCCTCAGCTCGATCGTATACGAATCCGTGAACGTCGGGCGGATCACCGTTTCTTGATAGCGGTCGCCCGTCGTTTCCGTTATGGTCAGCACCGTCGGCAGATGACGGATGTAAGCCGTGTCGTAATCAACCCGCACCGTGCCCGTCTCGCCCATGACTTCGATCGTCGCGTCGAAGCGCCCTTGATGGTCGCAGCCTGTCTCGAACAGCACGTTGAAGCCTTCGTCGTATTGGAACATGGCGCTCATGAACTGACCGTCTTTCCAGCGCGAAGCCGCCAGCACGCGGGCAGGCATCCCTAATATTTCGCGCATGGCGGACAGATCGTGGCTGCTGAGGCCGCCCATGAGACGATAGGTGTTATTGAAACGCTCCGCACGTTCGCCCAGAGCTTCCTTAGCCAATGCCTGCGCGCGCAAGCGACGGTCTTCCGCCAGTTCGGCCGGAATGTCCGTGAAGCGGAGCACGTTCGCGCTTTGTTTGATAAAATAGCTGTTCTGCCCGATAATGTCGCGTACCCGCGCGTAATTAATCCGGCCCAGCTTCTTCACTTCTTCTACCCCTTGAACGAACGCTTCCGCGTACCGCCGCATGTAGCCGACCATCACTTTACCGGACGAGGCGTTCTTGGCTTCGATGATGCGCTTCGCATCGGCCTTCGTCAGACACATCGGCTTCTCCACGAACACATGCTTATCGCGTTTAAGCGCTTCCACGATACAGTCGGCATGATACTCGTCGCTGTTCAAGACGAGAACCGCTTCGACCTCTTCATCGTCCAGCAGGTCTTCCGCCGACGCGTAACGCCCTGGAACCCGGTATTGATCCCCGATCGCTTGCACGAGACTCGGGGAAATGTCGCAAACGGCCGTTATTTCGAATGCGTCCCCCATCGCTTGAAGCACGGGCAAATGGATGACCTGCGCCGCTTCTCCTAAACCGATTAGACCGATTTTCACAATAGCACTCATCATAATGTCTCCTTCCGGATTATCCCTTGCACCTCGGATCGCCGCGCCTGCCCAGCCTGGTTTCCCTGCGCGCAGCATTATTAAAATCCTTCGCTGCGCGAGCCGGAAATCCTTTCCTGCATCGACGGGACTTCCTTCTACAATTATAAACGTCCATTGCTCTAATCCATGTTGATATCTTAAGGGGTTACTCTGAAAAAAATAATCGATTCTATCGGCCGTTCTTCAAATTCCTCCCAAGACCGATCGCAAATAATGTGTTACCATAGAATCGGAATCAACGACAACAACACATGGAGGCGCTTTCAAATGGATCAAAATCAATCGACCGCCGGTTATTTCGGAGAGTTCGGCGGCAGCTTCGTTCCGCCGGAACTGCAGGAAGTGTTGAGCTACTTAAGCGATCAGTTTTATACATACAAGGACGATCCGGAATTCAACGAGGAATTCCGTTACTACCTGCGGGAATACGTCGGCCGCGAGAATCCGCTGACGTTCGCCAAGCAATTGACCGAATCGTGGGGCGGCGCCAAAATCTACTTGAAGCGCGAAGACTTGAACCACACCGGCGCGCACAAAATCAACAACGTTATCGGGCAAATCTTGCTCGCCAAACGGATGGGCGCCAAGCGGATCATCGCGGAAACCGGCGCTGGGCAGCACGGCGTTGCGACAGCGACGGCCTGCGCGATGTTCGACATGGAATGCATCATCTACATGGGAGCCGAGGATACGCGCCGCCAAGCGTTGAACGTGTTCCGGATGGAGCTGCTCGGCGCGACCGTCGTGCCGGTCAATAAAGGACAAGGCCGTCTGAAGGATGCCGTCGACGAGGCGCTCAACGATTTGGTCGAGAATTACAAGACGACGTTCTATTTGCTGGGTTCCGCGGTCGGTCCGCATCCGTTCCCGACGATGGTGAAGCACTTCCAATCCGTCATCAGCGAAGAGTCCAAACGTCAGATTTTGGAGAAAGAAGGCCGTCTCCCGGATGCCGTCCTCGCTTGCGTCGGCGGCGGCAGCAACGCCATCGGAGCGTTCGCGCATTATTTGGACGAGCCGTCCGTGCGCTTGATCGGCGTCGAGCCGGACCAAGCTCCTTCCTTGACCGAAGGCGTGCCTAGCGTCATCCACGGCTTCAAGTGCCTGGTGCTGCTGGACGAAGAAGGCAATCCGCGGAAGACCTACTCCATCGCCGCAGGCCTTGATTACCCGGGCATCGGACCGGAGCACAGCAACTTGAAAGTAACGGGCCGCGGCGAATACGTGACGGTCAGCAACGAGGAAGTGCTCGCGGCGTTCCAAGAGCTGTCCCGTACCGAGGGCATTATCCCGGCGCTCGAAAGCGCGCACGCGGTCGCTTACGCCAAGAAGCTTGCGCCGACCATGAGCAAGGATCAAATCATCATCGTCAACTTGTCCGGTCGCGGTGACAAAGACGTGGAGCAAGTGTTCCACATGCTGAACAAATAATCGTATGCGTAAAGCCCGGATTGCGATGATACGCTCATCGTAATCCGGGCTTTTTAGTGTTCGATCGGGAAGCTGCGGCTGCGTCGACTTGTTCTGTGGACTTGCTTTGTGGGCTTGCTCTTTGGGCTTGCTCTTGGGCTTGCTTTTGGACTTGCTCTTAGACTTGCTCTTGGGCTTGCTCTTGGGCTTGCTAATCAGCCCTGTTTGTCGATCAGTCCCGCCTGCTGAAGCAGCCGCACGACGATGACGGCTGTCTCCGCTCGCGTGATTTGGCCGGTCGGACGAAGCTGCCCGTCGCCGCCCTGCACGAGGCCGTTCTGGATCAAGATCGCCGCTGACGGAGCGGCCCATGTGCCGATGCTGGCAAAATCCCGATAAGCGGCAAGCAGCGACGCTGCCTGAATATCGCTGATGGAAGTCTCCATGCCGGCCAGTTTCATCGCCCTGGCGATCATCACCATCGCTTCCTGCCGCGTAACCGTATTCGCCGGACGGAAATTACCGTCCTCATAACCGGACACCAGCCCGAACATGGCTGCTGCCGCTACGTCGCCAGCGAACCAATCGGAGCTGTTCACGTCGCGGTACGCTTGCCCGCTCGCGCTGCTCTGCAGGCCGAGCGCGCGAAGTAAGATCGCCGCGAATTCCGCGCGGGTTACGCTGCTGTCCGGATGGAATTGGCCGTCGCCGCTCCCATTGACGACCATACGGGACGCCAGGTCGTTGACGGCGCTGCGCGACCAATGGAATCTCACATCCGTCAGCTTGACCGCATGCTGAACCGGCGCAAACAACCCGCCCGTCAAGCTGCTCGCGATCGCTGCATGCGAACCGTTCCGATTCGCGCCGGCAGTCGGCACGGAATGGAAACCGCCGTTCGGCTCCAGCGCAATCGCCGTCGTCAATTGGCCGGCTTCCGCTTCGGCCGGCAGCGGCAGCTCGAACTTCACGAAGGATTGGAAGTCATTCATCGCGTACGATTGCCCGTTATACGCGATCGTCACGGCAAAGGCCACCGGAGGCGCCAAGAGGGTAAAATCCCCTTTCGCCGCCGCTTCCTGCATCTGCTTTAATTGGGCTTCATCAGCCTTCGTAATGCTCGCGCGGATCGTCACATCCGAAGGCTGCACCTGCGAACCGACCAAGGCGCTTAATGCCTTCGCGGTGAATGCCTGCACAGGCAGCGGGAAGCTCCCGAATGGCGTCTGTACTGTAAGCGCCGCCGACTTGTCCGCAAGCGACTGCATCATGCCGCCGTTCGCTTCCGCGACGACGCGGTCCATGCTACCTGTAACAGGAAGCGTAATAACCGGCTTGTCTCCTGCTTTCGCGAGCAGGTCGGCCAGCTTCGCGGAATCGATAACTGCCGTCATGATGCTGCGTCCATCCGTTTGCGTAACCGTGCCCGTCGCAATCTGAGCTTGTTCCCCGCCGCCGGCGATGCCTGGCAAGCCGGCGGCATTCGTCGTTGAACCCGAGTTATCGGTTCCGCCAGACGGCGTCGGTGGAGTTACGACAGGCGGAGTTACGACAGGCGGAGCTTCGTTGACCTCAACGGCGAAATCGGCCGCCGCTTCCGAATAGATCCCTTGTGCTACATCGCGCACCGCGTTGTCGAGATACGATACGCGGAGCTCATCGCCTGCTGCCGGCGCAGACGACAAATTCAAAATCACTGTTTTATGCGACGCATCAGTCATGTCGTACTCGGCAGCATTAATCGTAACGGGACTGCCGCTCAGCGTAAATTGATTCGTCAGCGAAGTCCGCGTGTCGAGCGCCTTGTCGAAAACAAGCGTTATTTTCTTGCTTCCGCTGGTCATGGTTGCGCTCTGCAAGACCGGTCCCGCTTCGCCGCAGCGGGGACTGACGCCATAGCATAAGGCGAGGCCGTCCGTCAGCTTCGGTTCGTTCATCGCGTACAGCAGGCCATTCTGCGTGTTGAACCCGTTGCCTTGAATACCGGATACGGCATTGCTGCCCGACGTATAATCTGCAGCGGGGCTGGCAGTCGACACGTATTGGACGCGAACGTCTCCTGTCCGTTCATAGAGAACGGCTTGGAACGTCAGCGGCGCCAAATCCTCGTCACCGTAACGATAGACATGATCCCATTGCACGATGAACTGGCGATCGCCTTCATCGCCTACCGTGCGCGTGTATACATGGGACGGAGCTTGTGCATCCTCACCCGGCTCCGCGCCCGCATCGTCCGGCACATGCAAATAGAGATCGGACGTAAACGCGTAAATGGAAGGCGGCATTATGGAAGAAGGGTATTCTTGAAATCCGTGCGTATCGCGGCGCGCGAAGTTATCGAACGACAACGTCCCGTTGGTGCTGATGCTGACGTCGGAATAGGTCTCGTTGTAGAACTTAAAATCAAACGGCAGCGGCACCGTGCTGACGGCATCATCGTTCGAGTCGAAGCTCACTTCATCTCCGTCTTCGGAAGCATCTATCGGTTTAAACGACGCCCGGTCGTTGACGCTGTAAGGAATAAGCTTGCCCGCTTCGACGGCGAAATACGAATGCACGCTGTCATCCGCTTCGATTTTCGTTTCGCGAAGATAACGATTCATGTAGCTCGGGTAAAGCTTCATGGCCGCGTAGTCTCTGCCGTCGACCTGGGCGGCGATCTGATACGGTCCCGATTCCGTCGTGTCATAGGAGAAGGCGAGCGCATCGTCGGCGTAAGACACGCCGGGATCGCCGTTTCTCAGCGTAACCGAAGCTCCGGTTCCCGAAGTGATGGTGATGGTCAGTCGGTTTGCCAGTTCGGGCGGCGCAAGCACCGAGCCGTAGATGTTCGAGACCATGCTCCAAGTATACGTTTTGCTGTCCACCACTTCATCGTCGTTCGCGTCTTCCGTGTTGATTTTCACGGTATCGATGTTGAAGGTCACGGGATGCGGGTTGTCCAAATCGAAATTCGGAATCCACGTGCCCGGGTCGGATACATCGATGGTATATGGGATGGATGGATCCATGCTGGAATCGCTGTATAATTCCGCAGCTCCGTCATAAGAGGCGATGTCGAGGCGGTATTCGGATCCGGCGTAGTCCTCGTTCGTGTCCATTACCGTGAAGGTCTGCGGGTCATCCGTGCCCTCCAGCCTGATTTCAGCCGCCGCCAGCATCGGTGTTAACAGCTGCGCGCCAAGCGCCAGTGCCAGGATCGTGTTGATTTTGTTGCGTTTTCCCATCGTTTCCGTTCTCCTCCGCGTCCAAGAATGTTCAAACTGCTTCTAAATGTAGCGGAGAATTGTTAGGCAAACAATTAACGAAAGTTAACTCTCGGCCATTTTTCGTCAAAAAATGCAGGGCCGTTCGGTTATGCGGTTAGCAGCTGCTCCGGGGGAGGACACGGTGGTTGCCGTGTTTGGTTGGCGCAGGGGAGCGCGGCGGATCGGTCTCGGTCGCGGGTGGTGTCAAGTTAGAGGGTTGAACCGTTGTTCGCGCGCTACGGCCAAATTCCGGCTCGAATTCCTGCCGCAGAGGCAGCTTTTTCGCGCGCTCTGCCCCTTCGCCGCGCTCCATCCCCCACAAAAAAGAAAGCTAGCGCCATAGCAGGCACTAGCTTTCTCATCTCCTTACCTCCACACGACGGACTAACGACCCTGCCGGGCCAGCAGTTCGCTGACCGTCACAAGCTCATAGCCTTCCGACGTCAGCTTGTCCAGCAGAATGCGGACCGCCTCCATCGACTGCGACCGGTCGCCGCCGGAGCCGTCATGGAACAGCAGGATCGCGCCGTCGCGGATGGAATCCCACGTATGCTCCAGGATAAAATCCACGCCCGGCGTCTCCCAATCGCGCGTGCCCAGATTGAGCGCGCCGATCGAGCTGTAGCCGAACCGGCCGGCAAGCGCGAGCGTCTCCTCGTTGCTGTCCAGATACGGCGCGCGGAATACGGCCGTTCGGCGGCCGATGACCTGCTCGATCAGCTTGTCCGTCCGCTCCAATTCAGCGAAAGCCATCTCTTCGCCGATCTGGGTCAGATGGGGATGCGTATACGTATGATTGCCGATCTCGTGTCCTTCGTCATGAATGGACCGGACGAATGCCTGCTCTTCTTCGATCTTGCTGCCGATCATGAAGAACGTCGCTTTCCCGGATACAGCGTTGAACATATCTGCGGTCTGACGCGTAAATACCGAATCCGGACCGTCGTCGAACGTAATGGCAATGGCTTTGCTTGCGGTTGAAACGGAATGAATCATCTCGGACATGGGATCCCCTCCTATGAATGCGCTTTCTCGTCAACCATTATACCTCAGACCGGCAGCGGCGTCACACCTTAGCATGCAGATAGCGTGATGCCGCCTGCGTGTCCCTGCCAGATGATATGATGCCGCCTCCGTGTCCCTGCCAGATGATAGGACGCCGCTTCCGCGTCCCTGTCCTATGACGCGATGGCTCCGCGCCCGCTGGGTATCTCAGCGATGAAGCGCTCGGCACCTCAGCATCGCCTAGACTGACGCCCCGGCCTTCCGCACCGAATAGGACGCCTCGATCTCCCGCAAACAGCGGCCCGTATGCGACGCTTCGACTTGCGCGATATCTTCCGGCACGCCCGTCGCGACGACATAGCCGCCGTTCCGGCCGGCTTCCGGTCCCATGTCGATGACATGGTCGGCCGTCTTGATGACGTCCAGATGGTGTTCGATGACAAGCACCGTATGACCCGCTTCCAGCAGTCGGTTCATGCAGTCGAGCAGCTTCTGTATGTCCGCGAGATGCAAGCCGGTCGTCGGCTCGTCGAAGATGTACAGGTAGTGCGCGCCGCGCTTCATCTTGCCAAGCTCCGCCGCAAGCTTGATGCGCTGCGCCTCGCCGCCGGACAACACCGTCGCCGAATGGCCGAGACGCAGGTACCCGACGCCAAGCTCGTTAAGCACCTTCAGTTTATGCGCGACGTACTTCTCGCCTCGGAAGAACTGCTCCGCTTCCTCGATCGACATCTCCAGCACATCGGCAATCGTCTTGCCGTTGTAGGTAACATCGAGCAGCTCGCTGGCGAAGCGCGCGCCTTTGCACGCCGGGCACACCGATTCCACGTCGGCCATGAACAGCAGCTGCGACGTAATCGTTCCGTGTCCCTTGCATTCCTCGCAGCGTCCGCCCTTCGCGTTGAAGCTGAAATACGTCTCGGTATAACCTCGTTCAACGGACAGCTCCTGCGAAGCATACAGCTTGCGAATGCGGTCGTACAGCCCGACATACGTCGCAGGGCTCGAGGTCGGCATTCGGCCGATCGGCGACTGGTCGATGTTGATGACGCCGTTGATATGTTCTACGCCTTCGATCCGATCATGCAGTCCCGGAATGATGCGCGCATCCTGAAAATGCTTGTGCAGCGCTTTATACAGCACATCGTTAATCAAGCTGCTCTTGCCGGAACCCGACACGCCCGTCACGCATGTCATCACGCCAAGCGGGATCTCGACGGTGACATTCTTCAGCGTATTCTCGCGCGCGCCGACGATTCGCAGCACCTTGTCGCCAAGCTGTCTGCGTTCGGCGGGCGCAACGATGTTCCGGACGCCGCTCATGAACTGACCCGTCAGCGAATCGGGATTCGCCATGATTTGCGCGATCGTTCCCTCCGCCACGACATTGCCGCCGTGCTGGCCTGGGCCAGGGCCGATCTCAATGACATGATCCGCTGCCATCATCGTCTCGACGTCATGCTCCACGACGATAACCGTATTGCCGGAATCGCGAAGCTTCTTGAGCGTGTCGATCATCTTCTGACTGTCCCGCGGATGCAGTCCGATACTCGGCTCGTCCAGCACATAGAGCATCCCCATCAGGCCTGAACCGATCTGCGTCGATAAACGGATCCGCTGCGACTCTCCGCCGGAGAGCGTGTCCGAACGGCGGTCCAGGTTCAAATACCCCAGTCCGATATCGAGCAGCAGATCAATCCGCCCGAGCAGCTCATTCATGATCTGCTTGCCGACCTGCAGCTTCCGCCGCGGAAGCTCGAACGATTGCAGGAAGCTCTTCATCTCGTCCAGCGGCATGGAGACAAGGCCATGGATCGTCTTGCCCGCCAGCGTAACGAGCAGGCGCTCCGGCTTGAACCGCATGCCGTGGCACTCGGGACAGGTCTGTTCGACCATGACGAGATTGAACATCGACTCCTCGTAGCCTTTCAGCTCCTGCTTCTTGCGCGAGTTCCGGTACCACCGGTCGATTTCGCCTACGATCCCATCGTACGTCCACTGCTTGCCGACATGTTCCTGAATCCAGTGACCCTGGTGATTGTCCTCCGAACCGAGAAAAGTATATCGCTCCCCCTTCGTGCCGTAGAACAGCATGTCCACGATTTCGGGCGGAAGATCCTTGAACGGCGTGTCGAGACTGAAGCCGTAATGCTGCGAGAGGCTGTAGATGACCATGTTCCGCCATGCCCTCGGGTTCTTCAAGTTGTAGAGCCGCTCGTTCAAGGCTCCGCGGCGAAGGCTTCGCTCGCGGCTGGCGATCATCAGCTCCGGCTGCGCGTACTTGTAAGCGCCGATGCCCAGACAAGTGCGGCAAGCGCTGTCGGTGTCGTTGAAGGTAAAATAGCCCGGCGACATCTCGCCCGCGACGTAATGATGCGCCTTGCACGCAAACTGATGCTGGAAACGCTCGATGTCCCGCTCCGTCAGCTTGCTGCCGCTCGGCACGATATGAAGGAAGCCTTCGCCGATCTTCATGCCCAGCTCGATCGACAACACGAGCTGCTTATAGATGTCGCGCTTCACTTCGTACTTGTCGATCAGCACTTCCAGCTCATGGGGCGCATGCTCGTCCAATTCGATCCGGTCGCCCGTGTCGTGCAGGACGCCGTCGATCTTGAACATGCGGTAGCCTTTCGTCCGGATCTCGTCGAACAGCACGCTGAACGTCTCGCCGAATATGGGCTGTACGGGCGCGTACAGTTCGACCGTCGATCCCGCGGGCAGCGCCAGGATATGCTCCGCGATCTGATTCGGCGACTTCGCCTCGAGCTCGGCGCTGCAGCGCGGACAATGCGGCGTTCCGAGCGTCGCGAACAGCAGGCGCACATAATCGTACACGTCGGACATCGTGCCGACCGTCGAACGCGGATTCGGCGTTCCCGTCTTCTGCTCGATGGAGACGACCGGCGACAGGCCGTAGACGAAATCGACATCCGGTTTCTTCAGCTGCGGAATGTACCGCTTGGCATAGGAAGAGGAGATCGACTCCATAAACCTCCGCTGACCCTCGCCATAGATGACGTCGAACGCGAGCGACGATTTCCCGGAACCGCTGACGCCGGTAACGACGGTCAGCTTCTCCCGCGGAATATCGAGGGAGACGTTGTTCAAGTTATTTTCGCGCGCGCCCCGAATCGAGATCGTTTGCCTCATGCTCATTGTCCGAACCCCCTCCCGTCAAAGTAAGCAAGCTCTTCCACCTCGACCCGGCTCTTCGCCGTCAAACGGACGGGATAGGAAGCTCGCTTGATGAAACCCTTCTGCGCCAGCCATTCGCAGCCATGCACGATCAGCATGTCTTCCATTCGGTAGCGTTGTTTCAAATGAAGCATCAGCTCGGAGAATGGACGAACGTCGTGCTGCTCCGACAAGTAATCCGTGACCAGCTTGAACAACCGCTCATGCCGTTCTTCCACGTAGCGGTCGGCCGCTTGAATCGCATCGGCCATCGCCTCGATCGTCTTCGGCCCTTCGATCAGGTCGTGATACATTCTTTTGAAGAATACCGGATTGTAAACGAGCGCCTGCTGTACCACCTCGCGCGTCGGAATGTCGCGATTCAGCATCACTTCCAGCCGCGCCAGCTCCTCGACCGTCTTCATCAGCCAGAGGAAGCTGTAGGTCGGATCCTTCTTGACGACGATCCATTTCTCCGCCTTCTCGAGCAGCGTCACGACGCCCGAAGCGACGTTCAGCAGCTGCACGTCGAGATCGCGTTCGCCGACATGGCGGACCCGTTCGTATAGATCGCGAATCGAGGCGTCGTTGCAGAACAGCAGCGTCCCTTTCGACAAGTAGGAATGGAAGAAGCTCGCGTTCAGCGACCGCTCCAAGTTGCTCTTGAATTGCTGCCTGCTCACGAGATTGGCCGAGATGCAAATTCCCTGCTCGACGAGCACGACGGATCCGGTCGGCTTCTTCTCGTCGTCGGTAATGATCGTCATGTCGATATCCGACTTCTCCCAGACGACATCATACGATAAACTTCCCATCACAAAAGCCGCCAGGACGCGATTGTCGAGGCGCAGTTGTTCCGTCACCGTTTCAAGCGCGATGCGGTACGTTTGTTGTACATCATTCATTCAGTTAATGATCTCCTTGTTCGTGGAATGGAAGGACAATCGGGAGGAAGCTGCAGCGATGCGGTAGAGGCGTTACGGAAGCGGCGGTTCTATGCGTGTAGAAGATTATAGCAGAAGTTTCCTAAATGTGACAGATGTTTATTAACCGCTTTCATGACATTCGACGAGATCCGTGAAGAGAGAGGCGGCCCACGACGAAAAGCGCCTCTCGCAGCAGCATCGGTTGAAACACCTTGGTGTTTGTCCCATGTCTGCCATAAGAGGCGCGCCCGTCCAGCGGATCTTCCCGTTATCCCTCGTAGGCTTGCTGCAATGCCGCAAGATCGAATTTCTTCATCTGCATGAAAGCCCGCGTTACCCGCGCCCGCTGCTCGGGCGTGCCGTTCTGCGTCATCTCGTCCATGCTCCTCGGCACGATTTGCCACGACAGACCGTATCGATCCTTCAGCCAGCCGCATTGCTCGGCGGCCGGAACCGCGGAAAGCCGCTCCCAGTAATGGTCGATTTCCGCCTGCGTGTCGCAATAGACCATGAAAGAGATGGCTTCGTTGAATTTGAACTTGTGGTCGTGCGCGCTGTCCATCGCGGCAAGCCAGAGCTGCTCCAGCCGGAAGTCGGCGAACATGACGTTCCCCGCCTGATCGGGCTCCATGCCCGGCGGATATTTGATCAAATTGCCTTGTCGCGATTTCGCGAAGACGGATTCGTAGAATCGCATCGCTTCTTCCGCTTTGCCGCAATTATCGCCGACGAACATGAGCGCCGGCACGATCGGCGGCCGTTCCTCGCCGTCCGGATTGGTCAGCATAAGCTGCCAGGACACCCCGTACTTGTCCTGAATCCAGCCGAACTGCTTGCTGAACGGGTATTCGCCGAGCGGCATCAACGCCGTGCCGCCGTCGGACATTTTATCCCACATCGCCTGAAGCATGGAAGCGGCATCGGATTCCCTGGACGGATCGAAATTGACGATGAACGACACCGATGGATTGAACTTGAACAGCGGTCCGGCGCTGATCGAGGCAAATTGCTGTCCCCACAGCTCGAACGCGACAATGTCGCAGTCTCCCGACGGGGTACCCTTGATCGTCGATACATGCGTCACTTCGGAGTTCGGGAAGATGGACGCATACCACTCGGCGGCCTCCTTGGCCTCCTTCTCGAACCATAAATGCGGAATGATCGTTTGCTTGGTGCTCATTGGCATCCCTCCTACTGGCATCTTACACCAGATTATCGCAGCATACACATAACCATTCGCTATTGCATGAATAAAACCTTGGGCATGACCAGAATCGTTCAAGAAAGACTCGGGCCCGACGGCAAAAAGCGCCCGCAGCGACAACGGTGCGCGTGACACCGTCCTCGCCGCGAACGCCGGCAAGAAAACCAATCATATGGGATGCTGACTGACGTTACACCAGCATCTCTTCCACCAAGTTGTTGATCGTTTGCAATCTAGCCTGGAATGCCGCGTACAACCCGTCGGCCTGCTCGCGGATCGTGCGCTGCGTGAAGCTGTAATCGTTCAGCGCGGAGGCCCGGTCCACTTGATTAACGAGCTGTTCCGGCAGCGACGATGCGCCGCTGATCGCCCCGGAAATGCCGGCAGCCAGCGCAGTCACGCTGACGGTATCCCTTCCCATGTTGGCACCCGCAATGATGGCGTCATGGACATCGGCCTTCACCATGCGGACGATGCAGATCGCCTTCGTCACGACTTCATTCGAGAAGCTGTTGCCGTAAGGAACGCCGCAGCCATGATAAGTACGGTCGAAGGCTTCCCTCAATTCCCGGAAATCCGTGCAGTTCGCCGTGCGTTTCAACCCCGAATCAAGCTCGGCAATCACGTTGTCGCGCAGATACCCGTATTTGTAGCCATCGATCTGCGCGCCTACGTCGGAATAGTCGCAGAAGGTAAACAAATCCGCGATGACGGTGTCGATCGTCGCGCCGGGTTTGGTCGCAGCCGCGACAGCCGCAGCCGTAACGCCGGACCACTTCACGCCATAGCTCCTGGACGCCTGGTACAGCTGGCCGAGCTCGAAGGCGTCTCGAATGGCGTTCTTCACGTCGCCGGCATTGATCAAGCCGACCGGATGGCACCAGCCCGAGAAGCTGTTCAATCCCGCATAATCGCAATACTTGCCCAAATCCCGGGCCGGAATGCCGCTGCCCGCGACGGCCAGCAGGCCTGCGTCATACGGCTCCATCTGCTTGGCGATCGCAGGCGGCTGCAGCTCCCTGACCCATACCGCGCGCACGTCTTCGGCCGTCACGCGATCCCGTCGTTCCGTGATCGCCGCGATCAACAGCTTCTGTCTTTCCACGCCGCTTTCCGTCGTGCCTGCCTCGCGCATCCACCCGTTCTCGTAAGGCAGCAGCCCGGCAAGCACGCCATGTTCGGCATCGATTTCCTGCCAGCTTCTCCCTTGAACGGGAGCGCCCATCGCCGCTCCGACATGGGCGCCGGCAATGCATCCGTAAAATTTATCCTTCAAGCTGACCTTCTCGCTCATCGTCGCACTCTCCTTTGTGTATTGCGAGTGTATTGCGCTGCCGGGCGGTTCCGGCGAGAATCGCAAAACCCGCTTCGAAAGCATAACGCCTCTTCATGATTGACCTCCGCGGTTACGCGCGCCGTTCGCCGTTATAGCGCCCCCATCAGCTCGGAATAGGCTTTCAATCGCTGCAATCTGGAGCGGTAGGCTTGGTACAATCCTTCCGCATGCTCTTTCATCGTGCGTTGGGAGTTGGTCACGACATGCAGCGTCGTCGCATAGTCGGTCTGTTCGATCCATGAATCCGGCACGAACGCCGTCCCCGTCAGCGCCCCGGAGATGCCGGCGGCGACCGCCGTCACGCAATCGGTATCGCGTCCCATGTTGACGGCTGCGACCATCGCTTCTTTGACGTTTCCTTTGGTTCTGCTGAAGATGCATACCGCCTTCGTCACCACTTCGTTCGCGTAGCTGACCTCGTAAGGAATGCCGCGGATGCTGTACGATTCGTAGAGCGTCTTCCGGAATTCGCGGTAATCCTCGATGCCCGCGGTCCGTTTCAGCTCGCGTTCCAGCTCCTTGACGACGATGTCCGGATCGCAATGATCGAAGACGGCGCCGAGCACGCTGTCGACGGTCGCGCCTTTCTTGGTAGCGGAAGCAATCGCAACGGCCGTTACGGTCGCCCATTTCAAGCCGCGTCCGTTCGTCGTTTGATAAAGCTGGCCGACTTCGTTCACGTCATTGATCGCATTCGGAATATCGCCGGCATTAATGAGGCCGATCGGGTGACAGGAACGGGAGAAGCTGTTCAATCCCGCATAATCGCAATATTTGCCGATATCCCGGGCCGGAATGCCGCTCTTGGCCATCGCCAGCAGCACGGCCTCGAACGGTTCGGAGATCATGCCCGCCGATTCCGGCTTGATTTTGGAAATCCACATCTTGCGCACGTCCTCCGCCGTTACGCGGTCCTGCTTCTCCATAATGGCCGAGATCATCAGCTTCTGCCGCTCAACGCCGTCCTCCGTCGTGCCCGCTTCGCGCACCCACCCGTTGTGAAAATGCTCATATGGCAGCAATTCTTCCAATAGGCCGTATTCCTTGTCGATCCGCTCGAAATCCCAGCCCTCTACCGGCGCTCCCATCGCGGAGCCGATATGCACCCCGGCAATACATCCATAAAACTTATCGAATAACGTAGCTTCGCCCATTCTTGTTCGCTCCTCGCTAAAGTTGAAATGATCGACGACCGTTTGAAACGCCGCAGCAGCCGGCACCTGTATTAATTGTAACGAAGACGGCAACAACGAAATATACACAGATATCAAGCGGACGACGGCAATTATCGAACGCGATGTACAGAAATCAAACACCGGCGCCTTTGATTTGTGCACATTTCGATCCGCCTCACCGTCGCCTATAATGGACACATCGCCGCGAGTGGACGGCTACACTATACCGTGATTAAAGAGGTGCAACTTATGAACAGCCCTACATGGCCGCGTCTTGACGACGCACGCATGCTGGAGCGGCTCCAACATCCCCAAGGCCGGATCAAAATGATTCTGGACACCGACGCCTTCAATGAAGTCGACGATCAATTCGCGCTTGCCTACGCGCTGCGCTCCCCGGAGAAGATCGACCTGCTTGCCATTACGGCGGCTCCGTTCTTCAACTGGAACTCGACCAGTCCCGGCGAAGGCATGGAGAAGAGCTACAACGAAATTTTCAATATCTTCAAGCTGATGAACTTGACGACGGCGCCGCCGGTTTACAGAGGCTCCCCGAATTTCATGACCGGTCCCGCAGAGCCGGTGCAGAGCGAAGCCGTCGACAAGATCATCGAGCTCGCCCTGGCGGCCGACGATGCGGAACCGCTCTACGTGACGGCCATCGGCGCGATTACCAACGTGGCGTCGGCGATCGCCAAGTACCCCGACATCATTCGCAAAATCGTCGTCGTCTGGCTCGGTCCGAACGCCCATTGGTGGCCGACGCAGGATATTTTCAACGTGTCGCAGGACTACCACGCGTCCAGTATTATCTATGACAGCGGCGTTCCGCTCATCGTGCTGCCCTGCCATAGCGTTGCCTCGCACCTGCTGACGTCGACGTACGAGATCGATGCCTGCCTGCGCGGACGGAACAAACTGGGTACCTACTTCAGCGATCTGTTCCATGGCCGGTTCGAGCGTTTCGGACAAAATCGCCCCGGCTGGTCCAAGGTGCTGTGGGACGTCTCGGCCATCGCATGGCTGCTGAACGAGGAATGGGTGCCTTCCGTCGTGAGAAGAACGCCGATGCTGAATCCGAACTTCACGTATTCCACGGACGATACGCAGCATTTCTACAAGGAAGCGATCGATATCGACCGCAGCCTCGTGTATATCGATATGTTCGCCAAGCTATCGCAGCCGGATTAGCGTCGTTCTGTCGACCGTACAAATAGGGCACTCCTGCATGCATGGAGCTAGCGAATCGCTTGCTCGCGCATGTAAGAGTGCCCTATTCTTGCTGCGTTACTGCCGCCCTTTCCGGCGGATCACGCGGCTATGCGTTAATACGGTCATACGGTTGATAGCGTTATGGATGATAGATTATTGATGATAGAGTATTGATGATGACCACTTGCATTATGCGCTCATGCAGCTTTCCCGATATTGCCCCGGCGTGATTCCTTCGCTCCTTTTGAAAGCGCGGATGAAGCTGTGCACGTTGGTGTAGCCGACCGCCGCGCTGATCTCGCCTACGGTTAGACGATCTTGGGATAGAAGCTGCTTGGAGCGCTCGATCCGTTTCCGGGTCAGCAGGTTATAGAAGGTATTGCCCGTATATTGCTTCAGCAGCCGATTGAGATAAGTCGATGAACAGCGCATCGTCTCGGTAAGCTGGTCGAGGCCGAAATCGTTCTCGTAATGCGCCTCTATATAGGACAATGCCTCCTCTACCTTGCGCTCATTGCGATCCATGCCGCTTCGATAAGCCTCATCCGACAGAGGCATCGCTTGATGCAGCGCGGAGGCCAAATACCGGTAAATGAAGTCGAGCGCGTCCGCGGCTGGCGCATCTCCATGCTTCAGCTCCGGCGCGCCGGCGTCCGGCTGATGCGGGATCCGGTGAAAGACGCTGCGCAGGATGAAACCGCACAGCGCCTCGAGCTCTGTCCGGTAGGCATATTCCGTTGACAACGCTAGGCCTCCCGTTTCCAGAGACGGGGTCCAGCCAAGCTTCTGGCTGCCGGACGACAAGAAAGCATAAGGTGAAGTTGTGGTTTCATACGACGCGTTATGCACGGACACGCCTCCTGCCTGAGTCATTTAGGATTGCAACGATTGCGAGCCTTAACATGATGCGGCGCATTCTAGCGCCTGTTTTACCTACTCGGGCTTTATCATCGAAGCGGCTTCGCGCTCCAACACGGCCAGCTTCTCGACTCTTCTGCGAAATTGTTCTTCCGTGCTGAACGTCGCCGTGACATACGAGGATATCAGATCCTTCACGAGCCAAGCGCCGACGATCTGCGCGCCGACGCACATGACGTTGACGTCGTCATGCTCCACGCTTTGATGCGCCGAGTGATAGTCGTGGCAGACCGCCGCGCGAATGCCGGGAATCTTGTTGGCCGCGATGCTTGCGCCTACGCCGGTTCCGCAAACCATGATGCCGCGTGCCGCTTCCCCGCGCAGAACCGAATGGCAGACCAAGCGGGCAATATCGGGAAAATCAACGGCATCGGCGCTGTAGCAGCCATGGTCGACAACGTCGCAGCCGATCGACTTCAGATGTTCGGCAACCGCCGTCTTCAGATGAAATCCGGCATGATCGCAGCCTAGTGCAATAATCATTTCGATAACCTCCATAGTTTTGGTAGCAAACGCGAGGAACATATATGACATCGTTGCCATTTTGAATCGAACAGCAGCATGATGCGGCTGCAAGTAAGCATTTAAGCGGCGGATGAAGACATGGTTACCATTGTCCGCAATAGGCGGGCTACTGGATAGAGGCGAGATACTGGATAGTTGCGGAATAGTCAGGAATAGCGACTAGAATCTATTTTGGCAACGTTGCCAAAATGGTCAAAATAAAAAACTTACACTGCTTCTCTCACTGCCCAAGCCTTAAGCATGTAAGCCTTTTCGTGCCAATAATAGCCTACCTCCGACTGACTGTCAACCGCATTCTTCGCATTTTTGCCTGCAGACTGGTATTTTCTCTTGCCGCCCTTTACAATTCGAATAGATGGTATCGTTAACGCGTTTATAAGCAGCCACAATCGCCCAAGGAGGAACGCATATCAAAAAGCCAACCATACACGATGTCGCCAAACAGGCGAACGTGACTCCCTCCACCGTATCCAGAGTCATGAACGATTCCAATCTCGTCAAGCCGCGTACCAGACAGCGGGTGCTTGAAGCCGTCCAAAGCCTCGGCTACGTGCCGAACAAGGCAGCGCGCATGTTCAAATACGGCAAAAGCCGAATCATCGGGCTTGTCGTCAGCGCCCAGCATATCAGCGAGCTGATCTACAACGCCGGCTTCCAGGCGCAGTTCAAAGCGTTGACGGAGAAAGCTCATAACGAAGGATACAATATACTTATTATTACTTCTGCGGATGCGGATTCCGAAACGTATTTCGACGTCATTAAGAGCCAGGCGGCCGACGGCTTCATCATTATGAGCCCTTCCGCTAACGAATCTCTGGCCTCCATGCTGGAAGAAGCCGGCATTCCGTACATATTCAATATGAAATATTCGAACAACCCCGCAGATATCTACTATGCTTCCGCCGATGATTTCGAAGGCGGCTATACGGCAGCCAATCATTTGCTCGAACTCGGACATACCGATATTCGCTTCATCGTCGGCAGCGTCAAAGGTCAGATCATCTCTTTTAACGGCGATCGCATTCGAGGCTTCATGAAAGCACTCAGCGAATACGACATTCCCTTTAGGGAAGAAATGATCGTTCGCATCCCCGGACAGCTGGAAGAAAGTTATGCCGGCATCCATCGGTTATTCCAAACGGAGAAGCCGACGGCGCTGATGATTTCCAATGAAATCACGACGGTCGCGGCGTTGAATTATTTTCACGATCATGGCATCCGAGTGCCGCAGGATCTATCCGTCATCGGCTTCGGACCTTCCGAGTTCTTCCGCGGTCTGCGGCCGAATCTCACCAATGTGAGCTTCGACATTGCTTGGTCCAGCGGCCGGATCGTCGATATGCTGCTGCAGCGAATCGAACGCGGGCCGGTCAGCCTCGAACCTGCCATGAAACCCAAGCTCAACATCCAGGACAGCACTGCGCGTAACGAGTAGGCAAGTATGACAAGCGTATGTGTCCGAGTGTGAGGAAGTTTTCGTGATGGATGGAGAGAAAGCCGGTTCCGCAGGCGAACGCAATCGCCTTTGGAACCGGCTTTCTTCTTGCTTGTTGCTTGCTGCTAGGCGCATGGCATTGTTGGAGACTTGAAGATGATGACGGCGAACCTACTCGCCAAACTCCGTCATATGAAGCAGATTGTCCGTTCGCGGCTCGACAGGCGTTACCGCTTCCGATACGTCATTGAGCGCGAACAATCCGCATGTCGTCTCTCCTTCCAGCTTCAAGAAGATCCCGGTGCCTGGTTTTGCCACGCTGTGCAGCACCCTGGCTTTGCCGCCGTCGCGCAGGCAGATCGCCGCGCCTTCGGAAACGTCGCAAGGCTGCGGCTGCCTGCCCGCGAAGCCGTCGATCGTCAACTCTTTAAACTGCTCGATTTCCAAGCCGTACTTCATATAAGCCGGCAGCTTGCCCTGCCAGTCGATCGCGAAATTGCGAATCGTCAGCCCGTCTACGCAGCCGGCATATAAACCCGGAATGTCATGGGCGAACACGTTCTTCTTCTCGTCAATCGCCGGACGGAAGTCGAAGTTGCCGCCGAACGACTCCTGCAGCGGGCCTTCCCGCACGGTCAGCTTGACGTTCTCCAGCGTAACGCCTTCGATATAGCTGTCCGGATGGCCGGCAATGACGATGCCTTGGTCGCCCGTAGCCGTAATGCCGCTGAACGTGACGTTGCGGATCTTTCCGAGCTTGCCCGTAAACGCCGGACCGGTATGGACAGGCAGCGGGATGACGGAAATATGGATCGGCTCGCCTTTGCCCCACCACTTCCCTTGATGCAGGCGCGTCTCGATGATGATGTTGGAGAATACGATATTTTCGAGCGGTGCGCCCTGCCGCATGAACAAGCCGATTCCGCGATTGGAGTCGCGGATAATGATGTTGTGGAACAGGAAATTGCGAATCGGATATGCATCCCAGCCTACTCGGATACCGACCGAGCGCGACGTGATCGTGCAGTTCTCGACGACGATATTCTCGTTCGGGCTTTCGCCGTAGCCCTCCGCGCAAGGGCTGAACGCGAGTCCGTCGTCTCCCCCTTCGATGTGGCAATCGCTGATACGGACATTGCGGCTGCGGCTGACGTCGATGCCGTCGGCATTCGGTACGAGAAGGCTGTTCTTGATGGTCAGCCCCGTCATGCGTACATCTTCGCAACGGCCTGCGTGCACGCACCAGTTCGGAGAATTCCGAATCAAGATATCCGAGACATGCACGTTGGAGCAGTGGAGGAACAAGACCAGAATGCCCGGTCGCTCCTTATGCTTGACCGGCCCGTCCACCGGATTGTCGTTCACGATATGGTAGGCGTCGCCTTGTCTCGTATATTCCGCACTGAAGTCGCGCAGCAAATCCGGCTCCCCATCGAGCATGAACGCGTCGCTGTTGCCGTCGATTGTACCGCGCCCCGTGATCGCGACGTTAACGGCACCGATCGCGGCGATCAGTACTTGATCCCGGAATTCGCTCCGATGTGGAAGGCGCGGGTAATCCGCCATGTCCGGGCTGCCCAGCAGCACCGCTCCCGCATCCAGATGCAGCGTGATATGGCTGCGCAGCTCGACCGTACCCGTTACATACGTACCGGAAGGCACCCGGACAGTGCCGCCGCCTTGCTCATGGCATGCCGCGATCGCCCTGTTCAATGCCTCCGTATCTTTCGTCCGACCGTCTCCCGTTGCTCCGTATTGCCGCACGTTGAACATTTCGCTCATCGCTCTCGCCTCCTTATTCGTGGTGGACTATGGTTATGCTATCAATATCTAACGTTACTCGAGCGTGTTGGGAGCTCGGGCAGCGCAGAGCCACTGCAGCTCTGGGGGAGATCAACAGTAGAGCAGCGCAGGCCGAGCTCATGTTATCATTATAAAAACTGCCTCATCGCGAGCGCTATAGAAAATCCTTGTGATTTATTGTCTTCTAATAGCTGATTTGTTGCGCGAACACGGGAAGATTCCAAAAAAGATTTGCTCCGGTATCGGTGAACGCAGCAAAGACCCGTCGAATTGACGGGCCTCACTCTAGAGATCTCGATCTAAGCGGTTATCCGGGGATTCCTTTGAGGAAATCCACTGCCGGGGAAACCGCCACCGGGAAAGCCTCCTCCGGGGAAGCCTCCTCCGGGAAAGCCGCCACCGGGAAAGCCGCCTCCGGGGAAACCGCCTCCGGGGAAACCGCCTCCGGGGAAGCCGCCTCCGGGGAAGCCGCCTCCGGGGAAGCCACTTCCGGGGAAGCCACTTCCGGGGAAGCCGCCTCCGGGGAAACCGCCTCCGGGGAAACCGCCTCCGGGGAAGCCGCCTCCGGGGAAGCCGCCTCCGGGAAAACCGCCTCCGGGGAAGCCGCCTCCGGGGAAGCCGCCTCCGGGGAAGCCGCCTCCGGGGAAGCCGCCTCCGGGGAAGCCGCCTCCGGGGAAGCCGCCTCCGGGGAAGCCGCCTCCAGGGAAACCGCCTCCGGGGAAGCCGCCTCCGGGGAAGCCGCCTCCGGGGAAGCCGCCTCCGGGGAAGCCGCCTCCGGGAGCGGCGCTTACGGGGGAGCCGCCCAGCATGCTGCCCAGTAAACCTCCCTTAGGGAAACCGCCGCCCAGCATGCTGCCCATTAAGCCGCCCTTGGGGAAACCGCCGCCCAACATGCTGCCCATCAAACCTCCTTTAGTTAAACCGCCGCCCAGCATGCTTCCTAAAATACCGCCCGGGAGACCGCTTCCAAGTAAGCCGCGCTGCTGCCAACCATCTGCAGGTGAATACCAGTAACCATCTATCATAAGCTGTTGCCTCCGATGCAGGATGTCATTGCGATATTCTATGCCCGCATCGGATATCGTGACACTTGCCTACTCATCAAAATAACGCTCACGTAACGTTAGTCGCTATAATCCTGTCACGGCGACAGCTTGTTAGGAGCGGACACGACGAGAAAACCCTATAGCGCCCCCACTGCTCCTTTTATCATTTCATCATACTCCGCCTTATCAGCTGGAATCTTGAAGTAGATGACGAGTATATTTTCTTTCTCGTAAACGCTGGGAACGATAACAAAGTTAGCGCGAGCTACTTTGTCTTGCAATGCTTGATGACCCTCATTTCGCGCCTGCACGGAATCAAAGACAAAAATGTACACATCTACGTTCGCATGCAAAGAACCATCCACTTCATCCGTATCGGATTTGTCCATGGTGTATGTATCTATGGCAAATGTCGTCGCCCGAACATCATTTAGCACGTCAAAAGATGAACTGCCGCCCTCCGGTGTAAGCTGCAGCAATTTCAAACCTTGGTTTTCCAATGCTTGCGTAACCATTTCCAGCGTGACGTTACTTTCATGATTGTGTGCAGTATTTCTTACAGTAATTCCTTCAGTCTTTGTTTCACGATTATTTTCCCCGTCACTTCCACTTGCGCAGCCGCTCAATACAGCGACCAATACAAGGATACTAACCATCATCCGAATCTTCATTTCAGCATCCCCTTTTTCCCCCAGGTACCCCTATAACGTTTCAGTCTGACAATAATGTTGCAACCGCGCCTTTTTGCCTGCTAAACAAATAAAGGACCGCCGGAATGGCAGCCCTCATGAAACAACGATTATTGCCCCCGGTCACGCATAGCTGGGCCAACGGCTAGAGTTGTTTCTCCAGTACAATTTCGTCCCGAATCGGGATATCATAATAGCCTACTAGCGGGATCGTCGGCTTCAGCTTCCGAGATTCGGCTATGGCATCGGGATAGATGGCCGCTATTCGATAACCGCGTCGTTGATAGAAGCGTAGCGCATCGATATTATCGTTTGTCGTCAGCAGCCACAGACGATGAACCCCTGCCTGCCTTACAGCCTCTTCCGCCGCGGCAATCAACCGGCTTCCGATGCCTGCGCCAATGACAGTCGCATTAAGGCTCGTTAACTCGCATTCGTCACGATCTAGCAGATAGCTAGCTGCTCCCACTCGCATGCCATCCTCCCACGCTATGAGAGCGCTCACGTCCTGCGGACCATATGCGCGGCCCCGCGAGATCATGATTTCGCCGCCCCACTCGCTTATCCATAAACTGCGGAACCATTCCCTATCTTCCTCGGTCTGCGGCGGACGGATTTGAACGTTCTTGGCTTTCTCCATCGTCATCACCCACTACATGATATTGAAGAATCTCTGAAGATATGCGTCTAGGACTTGTATTCGATTGCATTCACCTTATGGCCTCTCGTCTTCGTCCGCGTCCAATACGCCGATGCGCCGATAATAAGCAATGCCGCCAGAACCAATGTCGCGGGAATGGCGAATATCGCCGGCCGGTAGCCCGGTACGAGAAAAGGAAGCAGATAGCCGATGAGCGAGGCCGTCTGGGTCAGAGACACGTAGACGCTGGAACCGAAACCGACGCGCGAATGAAACATGCGCTGCACATAGCCCATGGCTACGCCGTACAGCACGGAAACAAAGAACGAATACAACGGCTGCACGAGGAAGAATACCGCCATCGGCGGACTGAACGCATACGTCGCGTAGACGACGAGCGCGAAGAAGCTCGATAGGATCATAATCCGTTTGCTGCCGTACCGGGCCGCCCAATAACCGGCCAGCGTCATGAACAGCAGTTCGAAAACAGCCTGCACGCTCCACAAGTAGGACATCGTCTGCGGCCGCTCGAACAGCTGGACGACGACAAGCGGCAGGTACAGTCCGCGCAGCGAATCCGCGCAGCACAGCAGCAGCAGCGCGGCCAGCATGACGAGCGAGAAAGGTTCGCCCGTGCTCACGTTTTTCGCGGCCTTGCCCTCGTTCTCTTTGTAAAGCAGCAGACAGAGGAAGAGCAGCGCGTAGCCGAGCAAATTCCCCCAGAGAACGCCCCGGAACCCCGCGAAGAGATACACGTTCGCGCCGGCCAGCAGACCGGTGAAGAATCCGACGCTGAGCGTCGCCCGAAGCCAGATTTGCGCCATTTCGAAGAACGAGGCGGCATGAAGCATCATGTGGTTGCGAGCCATGGCGAACAATTGCCCCATGATGAGACCGGAAGGCGCCGAGGCAAGCACCAGCCCGAGCAAGGCCAGCGCATAACCGTCTGCCTGCATGTACAGCAGCAAACCCGCCATGCACAGCGGCACCGCATAAACCGTCAGCCTCTTCTTCTTCGCCATGCGGTCGCTGATCAAGCCGATCGCGATCGTAGCGGCCAAATTGAACAGCAGCGAGATCGAGAAGATCGAGGCGATCTCCACCTTGCTCAAACCGATCCCATCCCGCATGTACACGGCGTTCATCGGTGCCAAGATGCCGCTTCCGATCCCGTACAGGAACATGCCCGCGATTAATGGGGCCGCGCCGCGGATTTTGAAAAACGACCGAAAATCCTTCAACCATGTCAAGGCTTACGCACGCTCCTCATGCAAACACCTTCGCCTGGACCGGCAATCCGATCGGCGAAGGTGATCAAGGTGATTATAGTGATTATAGTGATTATAGTGATTAGAACAAAGCAGGCTTGAGCGTCCACGTCTGCAATTTGGACATCCGCACGATGTTCGGCACGCGGAAGTCCTCCGGGAAGATGATCCAGCCTTTTCCCCAGAAGTCGTCGTCCTTCGCATGCTGCTGCGACCGAAGGCGGCCGCGGACGACGGCCACTTCATCCTCGTCTGTCAGCCCGTCCCGAATGACCTTCGCCAAGGTGCACGTCAGATCGACCGGATTGACGCTCGCTTCTCCGACCTTGAACGTATCGGGAAGCTGCTTATAACCGAATACGTCCGGATACGGCTCGGCGATCGCCTGCTTCAACGCCCGCACGGTGACGACCGGGCTGCCGCCGCTTGCGACTTCCGTTTCCGGGCCGTAGATCAGCTCCGGCGCCAGCGGCCGGTCCAGCAAATAACGGCTGAACAGCGAATGCGTATCCGAAGCGGACAGCGAATAGTCGTCGATCTCCTTGAAATACAGCTCGCCGTCTACGTCTTCCGCCAGCTTCCGGACCTGCTCTTCGGATAGCTCGCCCTTGCTGGACCGTTCGAGCTCCCTCGCCTGCGCCGAAGTGATGAATTCGACGTTGTCCCTGGACAAGATATAATCGAGGAACTCTCCCAGCATGGCCAGGTACTTCTCCATTTCCCCCGGCGGCCGGAGCGGGCTGGCCGGCTGCCATTCGGAACGCGGCGGATTCTTCCCTCTGGCGAAATTCACGTCGTCCCAAAACCGCGGCGTGTTAAACTCGTTCGGATGGTACACGATGCTTACGAATCCGACGGGCTCACTGGATAACTTCTCGTAGATCGCATCGAACTCCTGCTTCGCCGTCTCCAGCCCGTCTTCGACGAGCTCCATTCGCATGAATCCCGTCAGCTCCATGAAGTTGAGCAGTCCGCCGTACCAATAAGGACGGCTGTTCAACGTCACCTGCTCATGATTGTCCAGGTAGACGGGAACGCCCCATTTCAAGATGGCGGGAAACGCCTGCGGCGCCCAAGCGCCGCCGGGCTGGCCGTAGCACTCGTTCGGCATGCCGGTGATCCGTTCTACATCCTTCAGTCCGGCATATTCCTCACGGTCGAAACGTTCCGCGCCGTCCTTGAATCCCATATGCTCCAAGTATTCGCTGATGGTAGGGTGAACGCTGTGATAGTCGGTATGATAGCCCACCTCATGATTGCGGAGCTTCTCGATAATGTCCTGCCGGCCGAGCTCTACCATCATTCTGGCCTTCTCGCCGACCAGTTTGAAAATCCCCTGAATTCCCCGCGAATCGCATAGATCGATCAATCCCCGGAACCCGTCCATCGACTCCGGCGTCGTGTAATCCTCCACATCGAACCAGAACAGCACTTTAATGTTGGCCAATTCGTATCGCCCCTTCTGAATAGAACCTTTTGACAAAAATCCGGATGTTCCTGCTTGCTGCACAAATTTATAATGACCTGACCGGCAACGGTCGAAAATGCTGCAACCCGGCGTCGCGCTGCCTCGCGCGCTTTCCATCCTACATCCACGTCGCTTAACCTTTAATTCCCGAGAACGTGATGCCTTTGATGACGAATTTCTGCAGCACGAGGAAGAAGATCAGCAGCGGAACGGTCGCCATCGCGGCGCCTGCCATCAGCAGCGGCTGCTTGGAGACGTAGACCCCCTGCAAGGAGTTGATGCCTACGGACAGCACTTTCATCGAATCGTCGTTCGTGACGACCAGCGGCCAGATAAAATCGTTCCAGCTCCACAAGACGGCGAAGAACGTCAGCGCGGAGAGGGCCGGTACGGTGAGCGGCAGCAGAATGCGCCAGAAGATCGTCCAGGGATTGCAGCCGTCGATAATCGCCGCTTCTTCCAATTCCTTCGGCAGCGACATGAAAAACTGGCGAAGCAGAAACGTTCCGTAAGCGGAGAAGATGCCGGGCACGATCAGCGCCCGATACGTGTCTACCCAGTGGAAACGGACCATCTCGTAATACTGCGGAATAAGCAGCACCTGAGAAGGCACCATCAGAATGGCGAGAACGCCGATGAAAATGACATTTCGCCCCGGAAACCGCAGACGGGAGAAACCGTAGGCCGCCATCGAGCAGAAGATCACCTGCGGAACGGTTCTCCCGACGGCTACCATGATCGTATTCATATAATACCTACCGAACGGCACCTGCTCGAATATCTTTCCATACCAGGAAAAGTCCGGATGGGTCGGGATCCATACCGGCGGAATCTGGACGGAATCCGCATAGGTCTTGATCGAGGTCGTAATCATCCAGCAGAAAGGAAGCAGCATCGTCAGTGCCCCGAGAATCAAGATTAGATGAATGAAAATACGCGTCGCGACGCTTGTCTCCTGTTTGCCATTCACGTCCTGCTCCCCCCTTATTCGTAATGAACCCACCTTTTCTGCAGATACATCTGCACCATCGTAATGAGGAAAATAATGACGAACAGCACCCATGCCTGAGCGGACGCATAACCGATCTTGAACCAAGTGAAGCCGTTCTGGTAGATCGAGTAAACCGCCGTGCGCGTTGCATCCTGGAGCACGCCTCCGGCTCCCCCCCCGTTGGAAGGCGGCGTCAGCATGAAGACGAGGTCGAACACCTGGAAGGCGCCGATCAGACTCGTCACCATCACGAAGAAAATCGCCGGCGTCAGCAGCGGCATCGTAATGTGGATGAACCGGCTCCAGCCCGTGGCGCCGTCGATCGCGGCCGCTTCATAATACGAATCGGGGATTCCCTGCAAGCCGGACAGCAGAATAATCATGTTGTAGCCGATTCCGCCCCAGACAGCGATTATCATGACGCTCAGCAGAATGAACCGCTCGTCCGTAATCCAATTGGGACCGTCGACGCCGACGAGCGACAATAAATAATTGATCAGACCGTTGCTGCCGTTATACATCCATTTCCAGACGACCGCTATGGCGACAGGCATGGTGACGGAGGGAAGAAAGAAGATCAGCCGGTACGCGTCCCGCCCTCGCATCTTCCTGTTAAGCAGCACGGCGATAATAACGGATAAAATAATGGTGCACGGAACCGTTACGACCGTATAGATCGTCGTGACACGCAGCGACTTGAGGTAGATATTGTCGGCGAACATGTCGGCGAAGTTGGCAAAGCCGATGAACTTGACGTCGCTCGAACCGTCCCAGCTCGTGAAGCTGAGCACCAGCGAGGCGACGATGGGAATGATCGTGAAGATCAGCAGCCCGATGACGACAGGTCCGATAAAGAAATAGCCCCAGAGCATTTCCTTCAAGCGCATCCGGGACTTGACGGCAGGCCTGGTCAAGGAAAGTCTCGTTTCACTCGCTAGCCGCATGCGCGTTCCCCTCCCCATGCTAAATGAAATGCCGGCGCTGGTCTTGGGCGGCGCCGCGCATTCCATTGCGGTATTGAAGCGGAAGGGCCCCGGTCGAATTTCCGGCCGGGACCCTTTCCGGGTCTTATTTGGCGGCCGAAAGCAGTGCGTTCGCTTCCTCGGTGACCTTCTTCATGCCGTCTGCCGGAGACTCTTTATTGAGCCAAATGTTGGTCAAGTGGGTCGCGACCGTCGTTTCCCATTCCGGATCGAATGCGGTCGGATAAGGCGTGGCGAATTCGGCGGACTCCGTGAAGATCTTCAAATTCATCGGGAGCGCCTTGACCCACGCGTCCTGCGTGCCTTTCAGAGCGGGAATGACCGTGCCGCTGTCCGCCTGCAGCATCGCGACTTCCTTGGAGCCCAAATATTTAATGACTTCCCACGTCTCGTCCTTATGCTTCGTGTTGGCGTTGGCGACCCAGGCTACGCCGTGAATGATGTTCCCTTTGGTCTTCTCGATCGGCATGAACTGCACGTCCACCTTATCCTTCAGGACATCGTAGTACGGCTTTGCCATCCAGGAACCGTTCATGATCATCGCGACCTTGCCGGATTGGAACAGTTGGGTCGGGTCGTTGTCGGTCATATATTGACCGTCGGGGGAGGATTTGTCTTTGTACATCAAATCATAGAGGAATTGGATCGCTTCAATGCCTTCGGGGCTGTCGTATTGCAGGGAAGTCCGATCGTCGCTCATCGGCTTGACGCCGTTCTGGACGAAGAACGGATAGATGACTTCCTGCGTCGAGGCAGGTACGGCGATGCCCCATTGCGTCGTCTTGTCGCCGGAGCCGATCGTCAATTTCTTGGCCGCGTTGCGCAGATCTTCCCATGTCCATTTCTCGGTCGGGTAAGGGACGCCGGCTTTGTCGAACAGCTCCTTGTTATAGAACAGCCCGATCGTATCGTAGTCCTTCGGCATGCCGTAAACGCCGTCCTTGGAATACAATTTCACCAGCGCATCCGGGAAATCCGCCATGGAGAAGCCGTCGCGCTCGATCAATTCATCGTACTTGAGCAGGAATCCCTTGGATTGGAATTTGGGGAAGTTCGGACCGTTCATCCACATGATATCGGGTCCGTTCTTGGCGGCGAGGGTGGTTTGCAGCTTCGTATAATAATCCGCTCCCGCGTTCAACTGTACCTTGAGGTTGATTTTATCCTGCTTCTTGTTGAAGTTGTCCGCGATTTGCTTCATCGCCGCTTCCTGTTCCTTCGCCGGAAACCACCAGACCACATCGACCTTCTTGCCGTTCGAACCCCCGCTGGATCCCTCTCCGTTATTGCCTCCGCCGGAAGAACAGGCTGCCGCGCCGATCGCGAACAGAATAACAAGCACGAGAAGTGCCGTACGGTTCCTCTTCATACTGAGCCCTCCTTGAATGGAATATTCAAAGCTCGATAGCTCGCCCCGACAGATGCGAGGCCAAGGCCGATCTTACGACCCGAAGCGTTGCCAGGCCATCCTCTCCGCTGATGGAAGCGGGTCTGCCCTCCCGGACGATAGCGAGAAAATCGCCGACAAGCCCTTCGTCCAGATCATCCGTCCAAAGCATCCATTCCGTCTTATCCTTGACGTCGTTGTAGAAGACGGACGCTTGCTTGTGCAGGTCGAGATGCAGCGTCCCTTTCGTTCCGGTGAACGAGATGACGAGGTCTCCCCAGATCGGATAGGAAGCCGGTCTGGACCAGCTCGGATCGATCGCGGCAATGATGCCAGATTCCATCTCGAGCAGCACGATGCCGCAGTCTTCGACTTCGATATCATGCAGCCGGGTATCCAGTTCGGCGTGAACGCGCGTCACCTTCTTCTCCAGCACCCAGAACAGAATATCCATCACGTGCACGATGTGGTCGACGGCCGCGCCGCCTCCGGACAACTGCGGGTCAATGAACCAGCCGCCGGGCATTTTGCCGTGATTCGTCGCGTTCACCCCGATGATGCTGCCGAGTTGACCGCTGCGAATCAGCTCCCTCGCTTGCCGGATCACCGGCGAATAGCGGACGGGGAATGCGATTTGCAGAATGACGCCGTTGTCGCGGCAGGCCCGGATCATCGCTTCCGCGTCGTCCGGGTCGACCGCGATCGGCTTCTCGCAGAGCACATGCTTGCCTGCTGCGGCCGCAGCGATCACATGCTCCTTGTGCCTGGCATTCTCCGAACAGACGATGACGGCCGCCGCGTCGGTCCGCAGCAGTTCGTCAAGCTCCCTGTAATACGGCACGCCGTAGCGCGACGCGGCTTCCATGCCGCGGGTTTCGTCTTCGTCCCACACGGCGGATAACTCGGCATCGGGCGAGGCCGTCAGATGCTCCGCATAGCTGTAAGCATGCATATGGGCGAAACTGATTACAGCCACCTTCACGGCGTCACCTCCTTGGACGCTGTCCTTGACAATGTCACGCTTTCGCCGGTTCGGGCGGATGCGATCGCCGCTTCCGCGATTTCCACCGCTTTGAAGCCGTCGTAGGCGGTGATCAACGATTCGCTGCCCGTTTCCAGGCAGCGGACGAAATGCTCGAGCTCCTTCTGCAGCGGACTCTTGTTCGCGATCAGCTCGGGCACGATAACGCCGCCCTCCGATTGCTGCAGACCGGAGCGCTGCCGGAGCAGGAGCGGCGCGTTGTTCGCCATATTCTCCACGATCATGCCTCCCGTGCCGGTAATCTCGAAGCTGCTGTTGAATTCCGTATGCGCCCACGAACCCTCTACAAGCGCAATCGTGCCGTCTTCCATCCGCAGCGTCACCAGCACGTATTCCAGCGGACCGGCCTCCGAATCCCGGGACGCGCGTCTCGCCGTCACCCGCTTCACCTCGCCGAAGGTCCAGCGCAGCCAGTCGAAATCATGGATCAGCAGGTCCATCAAGAGCCCGCCGCTGCGCGCCTCGTCCGCGAACCAGTTGTCCCAGCCCTGCGGATAAGCAGTCGTGCGGGACATCCGGACCACTGCAGTCCGGCCGAGCTTGCCCGACTTGACCAGGCGATGCGCACGTTCGTATTCCGGACAGAATCGCAGGTCGTGTCCGACGAACAAGCGCACGCCGCGCGCCTTGCAGGTCTCGACCAGTTCCTCCGCTTCCCGGGCATGGAGCGCGAGCGGCTTCTCGCAGACGACATGCTTGCCCGCGTTCGCGGCTTTCAGCACGAAGGCATGATGCAGGTAGGAAGGGACGCAAATGTCGAGCACGTCGAAATCCGCTTCGGCGAGCAATTGGTCAAGTCCGTAATAGGCCTGTACGCCGAATCGCGCGGCCAGCCGCTGCGTCTTCTCCGCATGCTGCCCGGAGATGCCGATGAATTGCACGCCGGGCATCCGCGACCATGCTTCCGCATGGAGTTGTCCCATGGTCCCAAGTCCAATTAACGCTACTTTAGGCATCCGCGGCTCCTTCCTCACGTTTCGCTTGCCTGCACGAGCAAGCGCTCCAGATTTGTTCTCGCCCGTGCCACCCGGCGATCCAGCTCCTCCAGCGGCAGCGGCGTTCCGTCGCCGTCGAGCTTCTCGACCACGACCGGTCCGCTGAATCCCGCTTCCGCCATTTGCCGGAACATCGCGGCGAACGGCATGTCTCCTTCGCCGGGGACGGGAAAGGCATACCGTCTCAGCCCGGTTTCATGATCTTTCGCGATAAACGAGGCGAGCAGCGGCACCACCGATTCGAACCCGGGCAGCGGGTCCAATCCCTCGTAATAGCTGATGTTGCCGGGATCGTAGCAGGCTTTGACGCTTGGCGATCCGATGGCGTCCACCGTGCCGCGCAGCAGCTTGGCCGTCGCGGTATTCCCAGTATGGGGCTTGAGCGAGACGACCACGCCGAGCCGCTCCGCTTCTTGCGCGAGCCGGGCGAAGAACGCCGCGAACTCCCTGCTGTTCGTTTCATATTCCTCCGCCGACAACGGCTCGTCTGGGAAGCGATGGTAGCCCCAGAAGCCCAGCGCGTTCACTTCCGGAATACCTAATGCATGCGCAAGCCGGATCTGCTGCAGCGCCCCTTCCACCGGTTCCGTATGGTGCATCTGCGCATGGGCGAGGAGCATGGCCGGCTCAAGCCCGAACCGGGTCAACAGCTCCCTTACCCGCTCGACCGATGCTTGATCCTCCGGATCGACGACGGACGCGTTCCTATGCGGCGTTCCGAACGCCACGTAACGATACCCCGCCCTTGCAATGCCTTCCAGCGCACGTTCGAACGGATGCGCGGCATAAGGCAGCGTCATGCAGGCAAGCTTCACGTCCATCGCGAGCTACGCCCCCTCGCCCAGCTGTACCGGATTACCGCTTAGCGCAGACTGATTGGCGGCCAGCGTAATTTCCACCGTGCGCAAGGCATCGTCATACGGCGCCAGAATGAGCGACCGATTCCCGGTAATCACGGCATCGATGAACGCGCTGTCCTGGGCGAACATGATGTCCTCCGTCTCGCTGTTCACCGTTTGCGTGCCTTCCTTGTCCGTAATCGTCAGCTTGGAGCCTTCCACCAGCACGCGGAAATCCTTCCCCTGCACCTCTACGCCTACCCGGTGATCCGGCTGAATAAAGCAGGTATCCACATGCCCGATCGCGCCGGACTCGAACGTTAGCGCTACCGTGCCGACATCCGGAATGTTGAGGTTCTCGATGTCGCCCATGACGCGAAGTGCCATCTGCGCATAGACCTTGCTGACATCGCCGGCAAGGAAACGAACCATGTCCACGGTATGCGTCGTCTGCTCCACGAGCTGCCCGCCGGACTTGGCCATGTCTCTCCACCATGGGGTGGAAACGAAGCCGGTCATATAGTGGGCGCGGACCATGCCGATCGTTTTGCCCTGCAAATACGCCCTGGCCTTGGAAGCCGTGTCCAAATACCGCAGCACGTAACCCGAGGAGCTCATAATGCCCGCATCGCGAATGATCGCCGCTTTCTTCCGAATGACGTTCATATCCAGACCGAGCGGCTTCTCCACGAACAGATGAATCCCTTTCGCGCAGGCCTTCTCTTCGATATCGCCGTGGGCGAATGGCGGTACGCAAACGAACAGCGCATCCACCTCTTCCGCGTCCAACAGCGAATCGAAGTCCGAATAGGCCTGCATCCCGTATTTTTCCGCGGCTCTGTGCGCGCTGGCCTGCACGACGTCGCATACAGCCGTCAGCTGTACCTTCTCATTCCTGACAAGCGCCTCCATATGGGCGGACGCAATGCCGCCGGCGCCTACGAATCCGACTCTCACCTTGCTCATCCGTCGAGACCTCCTTCGCCTATTGGGCGCTTCCGCCCAAGATGATATCCAAATGCCGTGCCGTATCGTACGCGGTTTGATACGGATTCGCCGCGTAGATGTTCAGCTCCGCGGTGAGCGTATCCGCATAGCCGATTTCGCGAAGCGCCTTGCACACTTCCGGCCAATCCACATCGCCCGCCAGCAGAGGGACGAAGCCGGTGATATTGCCGACGTTCAGCTTGAAGTCCTTCACGTGAACCTTGCGAATCCGCGGGCCCAGAATACGAATCCACTGCTCGGGAAAGCCGAAATTGAGCACGTTGCCGACGTCGAAGTACGCGCCGACCCAGGAAGATCCAAGCTCGTCGATGTACCGGGCCATCTCCAGCGGCGACAGCAGAAACTTGTTCCATACGTTCTCGATGGCGATGTTGACGCGATTCCGCTCCGCGAGCGGCACCAGCTTGGCGAGCTCCGCCTGGCTGCGCCGGTAAGCGACATCGTAGCCGTGATCGCCTTCCTTCTTGACGAACGCCGGAACGACGAGGATGGTATCGATGTCCATCGCATGGGCCAGCTCGATCTGCTTCTCGACGATGGCCCTTCCTTTGGCTCTGGCATGCTCGTCTTCGGAGGACAGGGAATTCGCCCACATCAGTCCGGTCGACAAGCTCCTTAATTGAATGCCGTACGACTCCGCCTTCCGTTTGATGCTTTCCGCTTCAGCCGCCGTAGATTCCAGCGTCAGTCCAACCCCGCCCGGCTCGTACAGGTTCAGCTCGACCGCGTCGAAGCCGGCTTTGCTGCTATGCGAGAACAAGGTGTCGAGATCCGTTCCTTCTGGAAAGCACCACTGATTAATCCCCTTCAGCATTGCATCATCTCCTTCACCAGCCTTGTCTTGTACAGATTAATCATAAAGTGACGGGGACAGGTGCGAATAGAGGAATCTCATGACCTTTCGTAGGAGGCTGATGACTTGTTTTACCGGGCAGCGGATGCCGTGAAAAGCCAATAGCAAAAAAGCCATCTCGATGACGAGACGGCTTCGGCTTGGCTTTGGCTTATCCTGTCCGCAACTTGGCTGATGCCTGTACACGTGCAGTCTATTCGGCTGTCTTGCTGACGCTTCCGCCAAACGTGATGCGGTAACCGTCCGCGTCTTTCATCGTAAACTCGCTCCAATGCTCCGAGTAATGCGGGCCCCTCACGATTTCCACGCCTAGAGCGGCGCATTGTTCGGCCAGCAGATCGACGGCATCGGTGTAGGCGTAAGCGTCGAAATACAGTCCGCCCGCGAGCGACGATGCCGGACGGACGTCCGATGGATTCGTCGCGGGATGCAGAATTAACGTTAGATTCCCTCTTGAGACATGGACATGCGACACGTCGGGGCCGCCGATCTCCTCGTAGGTAAAGCCAAGATTTCTGTAGAAGCCGGCTGATGCCTGCATGTCCGCTACGACCAGCACGATCGCCGATCCGGTAATATGGGCTGTTGTTGCCGCTTGTCCGTTCATTGCATCCCGTCCTTCTCCGCCTGAAATGACTGCCTCGTTCATCGCATTGCCTGCCGCAGCTGCAGCATCGTTGTGTCTGGCGCTATCAATCGCCTTCAACGCTTTAGGAACGAGTGCCGGCTTATAACCGTCGGCATCTCGAATGAGCTCCATATCGATCGCCACGTCATACCTCCTCCTTATGTTATCAATTTACCACATGGTGGAAATGTTGGTTATGTCTATTTTTATCAGATTACCGCTTCAGCTCGCCTGGCGTGACGCCCCAGAACTTCCGGAACAGCTTGATGAAATAACTGGCGTCCATGTATCCGGTCATCCGGGCCGCATCGGACACTTTCAATCCCGTCTGCAGCAGCTCCCTGGCTTTGTTCATCTTCTGCTCGAGCACATAATCCGAGAACGATCTGCCCGTCTCCTTCTTGAACAAGCGGCTCAGATAAGAAGAATTGATATACAGCCGGTCGGCAACCGTATGCAGCGTCACATCCTGGTCCATGCTCGCTTCGATCATCGCGTGAACGTTTCGAATGAGCCGGTGCGTACCCGATTTGCGTTCCGCCTCCGCATACCCGATGATTTTGTCGATCATCCGTCCGGACCATTCGCGCATCTGCTGCCGCGTCTGAACCGCCTCCGGCGTCTGCAATTCCATCGTATCATCGCCAAGCACATCGAGCACCGACCAGCCTTGTGCGTGGATGATCCGGGTGAGCAAGCTCTGCAGGAACAGCATGTATTCCTGAAAATTACGCAGCGTATCCAGCGACGCCACCTGATCGCCGACGATCGAAGTAATCCGAGCCGCCGCTTCCGTCTTATCGCTCGTTTCCAGCGCGATCAGCACCCGTTTCTCCAAATCCCGCTGAAATTCGAACGCGCGCGGTTCCTTCGGATGCTCATGATACGAGATAACGATCTCGTGCCCGAGAACGGCGCGTTCCTGCAGCGCTTTGCGCGCCTGCATGTAGGAGACCGCTACCGACTCGCGGCCCACCGCCAGCCCGATTCCCGCGCTGGACGTCGTCACCTTCAAGTATTCATGCGCGCTGGATACCAGCTTCTTGACTGATTGATTGGTTCGCTGCAGCAGATCCCGATCCTTCTCCCCTGCCGCACCTTTGAAGATCAGCACCGTCGTGCCGTTATAGGCCTGAAACACCTCGCATTGCGCCGAGCGAAGCCACTCGCTTGCGATGCTGAATAACGAGAACTGCAGCAAAGGCAGATCTTCTTTCCCGGAACTGGCTTCCGCCCGCAGCAGCGGATCGACTTCCGCCGCGACGACGCAGTACCGGCGGCCTGCTTCCAGGGCAAGCGACAGCTGCCGGACATGGTCGTCGATCTCATCGTCCGCGAATTTCCCGTTCACCCAATCGCGCAGAAAATCTACCCGCAGGCGGGGCAAATGCAAGGTCCACCGGGTTTGCAAATCCTCCAGCTTCAGCCGGTTTTCCCGCAGGCTTCGGGCGGCTGCAGCCGCTTCCGTCACCGCCTTGACGATCTCTTCGTCCCCCGCCGGCTTCAGCAAATATTTGAAAACGCCGATCTCCACGGCCCGCTGCGCATACTGGAAATCGTCATGCCCGCTGAGCACGATGATGCGGGTATCGGGCATGCGCTGCAAGATTTCCCGGGACAGGGACAGGCCGTCCTGTTCCGGCATGACGATATCCATGATGATAATTTCAGGCTGTTTGCGCTCGAACACGGACAACGCTTCTTTCCCGTCGGACGCCAGCGCAACGACTTCGATGGCATGCGCTTCCCACGGAATGTTGTTCGCCAAACTGTTCAGCAAGCGAAGTTCATCCTCCACGATCATCAGATCCATCGCTGTATGCCCCTTTCACGTCTGGATTGTCCGGTCAATCGGAATGAAGACGGTGACGACGGTGCCTTCCGTTTCCGTGCTTTCGTACCGCAGATCGGCCTGATTGCCATAGTAGAGGAGCAGCCTCGCTTTGACATTGCGGATGCCGTACATATCGGGATTCGCGTCGTCGTTGACGAACGTGAAGCCTTCCTTGATCGATGCGATCCGCCGCTGAATGTACTGCAGCCGCTCCCGGGACATCCCCACCCCATTATCCTTCACCATGACAGCCAGACGCCGGTCTTCGATGGCGCACACGATGGTCAATTTCCCGCCGTTGTCCTTGCGTTTCTCCAGCCCGTGAAAAATCGCATTCTCCACGATCGGCTGCAAAATCAGCTTGACGATCGGAAGCTGCTTCGTCTCTTCGGCCATCTGAACGTCGTACGCAAACTTGTCCAACAGCCGCAGCTGCTGAATTCGCATATAATACTGCAGATGCGCCACGGATTCCTCCAGCGTGAACGTATCTTTGCCCTTCGTCAGACTCAGACGGAAAAACTTGGACAGGTTCAGCACCATTTCACTGATCTCGTCGGCTTCGTAATTGCGCGCGGCCCAGTAGATGGAGTCCAAGGTGTTATACAGAAAATGGGGGTTGATCTGCGATTGCAGAAATTTCAAATCGGTCTTGGCCCGCTGGATTTGATGCTCGTAGATGTCGCGGATCAAGTGGCTTTGCTGCTCGGCCATCTGATTGAAGCTGTCCATCAAGAAACCGAATTCGTCGTTCCGGTCCTTCTTGAGCTTCACATTGTAGAAGCCTTTCCGTATCTGATGCATGCCGTACGAGAGAATCTTCAGCGGCGACGTGATTCTCCGGTACAAGATCCAGGAGATGAGGAACGCAAGCAGAACGCTGATGACGATGATGAGAATGATAAATTCCTGGATTTGCTTCGACGCGTGGTAGAGCGAGCTTTTCGGCTGAACGAGGACGATGGACCAGGAGGAGCTTGCCGACGTGACCTTGCTGACGAACACTTGCTGCTTGCCGTCCGGCGAACGGGTCAAGAAGCTTCTTCTCGGATCGGATAACCAGGACCGGGAGAAGGCCGTGCCTGATGAAGTCAGCATTTCGTTCGTATCGGAGAGGAGATAGACATCGCTGTCCGTATCTTCGAGGAGCTGTTCGAGCGATTCCAGCAGAATTTGCCGCCGGATGGCGACGCTGACGAGATTGGGATCGTACCCCGCCCGGTTGAGCCCCATGGCTCTGACCAGCAAGATATTGTCTTTGTTAAACAGATAGTCCACTTTCTTGAACCGGTCCGGCGTATCCCGTGGGTTTACCAGCAAGCTGATCCCTCTCAGATTATAGGCGCGCCAATACCAGTCTTCGCCAAGCAAATCGACTTGCCGGACGCCGGTTCGGGAGGAAGACACCAGCGTGCCGGTCTGTTTCTGAAAGATGGAGATGTCGGAGATGAAGTCGTTGACGGAGGAGATGCCGCCGACCTTGTTCATGATTCTCAGCTGCGTGAAAATCTCGTTTCCTACCGATTCCTTCTTGGACAGCATATCGTTCATTTCTTTGTCGGAGGCAATCAGAATCGAGATGTTCTCGATGCTCCGCATGATGACGTCGATATAGGCCATCGATGCGGATAGAGCCGCATAGACGCTGTCGCTTGTCTGCCGGATGAGCAGCGCTTGCGACTGACGGATGGCATAGAGGCTGACCCCCATCAACGGCAGCATGACGAGGAGCAAATAACAAATCAAGCGGATCTGCACGGACTGCATCGAATGCCACAAGCTAACCAGCTTCGCCGCCAATACGGGTCACGCCCTTTCGGTACGCTTGGTTTAGGAATGGAGCTGCACGGTGCAGCACGTAAAGAATCGATACGATAATCGGTCTGGTATGCGCTCGAGCAGCCGGTTTCCGGTTACGTCAGTCTTCCCAGAGGCTGGCATATGCATAGTTCCGAATCGTGCCGTGCCAGCGATACCAAGGCGAGCCGCCCTCCTGCTGCGCATAGAACAATGTCACTTCGGCCTCCGGATCGATGACAACATAGCAGCCGCGGGCGCCATCCCAACCGAACTCGCCATTTTGGCTCAATGCGTTGTTGTCCTCTCTGTCCACGAGCGTGCGAACGCCGAGCGCGTAGGAATACCCGCTTTTGCTCACGCCTCCGAATTTGGCGAAATCCTGCTGAGCCTCCGGGCTTAACCGCCGTTTCCTCATCTCGTTGACCGTCTCCGGCCGCAGGATCCGTTCGCCGTTCGGCGCCAATCCATAATTGCACAACGCCTCGGCAAACAAGATATAATCTGGCACTGTAGAGTAGAGTCCGCCCCCGCCGCTCTCATATGCCCGGCCCGGCTGCAGATTGAATGACTCTCCTATGCTCTCCGCGGTATGCGTCTTCCCGTTGAAGTTGTTGTACAGCTTGCAGAAACGATTGTCGTCCTGCAGTACAAAAGAAGTATCCCGCATGCCGATCCTGTCAAAAATGTTAGCCTTCAAATACGTCCCGAACTTCTTGCCGGAAAGCACCTCGATTAATGCGCCCAGCACATCATGGCAGGCGCCGTATTTGAAATGGGTGCCCGGTTCGAAGATTAACGGCTCCTTGGCAAGCGCCTTGATGACATCCAGCGTGCGGCCTTCGCCGCCTGATGCTTGGATCACTCTGTCGGTCTCCTCGGTATCCCGCCGGTCAATCCCCGCGGTCATGCTGAATAGATGTTCGATCGTGATGCGGTTCTGCGCGGGACGCAGCTCCTCCGACCCGTCTTCCCGAATATGCCGGACAAGCATGTCCTTGTATTCGGGCATATATTCGAACAGCGGGTCGCTGAGCTTGAACGTTCCGGCTTCGAACAATTGCAAGAGTGCCGTGCAGGTAATGACCTTGGTAGCCGAATAAAGCCGGAAAATCGTATCCGGTCCGAAATGGATTTGATTTTCCACATCGGAAAATCCTGTATAGTGCTCGAACACAGGCTCATGCTTGTGGTACACGGCAATTCCTAAGCCAGGAATGTTTTTCTCCGTATAGAACCGGTTTAGGTAGTCCTCCAATTTTGAGAAGCTCATTCTACTCCTTCACCCTCCATTCAAATCATCGTATCGAATTGCATATTGCTTCTATTAGCAAACGTCTCCATATACTAATCATTCGTGAATGGGTTGAAGTATCCTGCCGTTTCGCGGAGAAGTGCAATCCATTAGAGTTGAAAACAAAGGGCTGCCGTTTCTTCGTGCCTATTCAGCTTTCGTTCCATTTAGCGCAAGATTGTTTGATTATTTTTAACTCTACGCTCACAAAGAGGCGTTTCAATTCAACTCGCTTTACAAAGAATGTACACTTCGAGTCTCAAGAATCTGGTCGATGTGATGATTAGCGTGTGATAGATCCCAAATCACCTCATCGCGAATGATAACTTGTTCATTTCCAATAGTCACCACCCTGTCTAACGGGACAGACAATGTCTCATAAAGATACACAATATATTCTCTAACTAGTTCAAATAGTTTAAGTTCGACATAGATGGGTCGCTCGGAATATTTCATGGAGTCAGCCCAGATATCTGGATCAAAGCCATCGTCAAAAATGAACTTGTGACCCGTATTGGAGAACGCAACGCGATGTTTTTGAAAATAGTTAAGTTCGCAATCAACAATGTGATGAAGAAGTTGACGGATTGTCCATTTCCCTGGTGCACGGCACAAATCCAACTGTTCTGAGGTCAAGCCTGTTATTGCATCAAGAAGATGTTTGGGTTGATTTCTATATTGGTTTAGAAGAACTCTATCTGCTTCTAACAACAATTCTAAAACCCCGCTTTCTAATTTGTTTTATCCAAATATACACCAATATAATCCTTGAGATTGTAATCGCTAATGTACTTCATTAGTAGTTTTATTCTTATTTAATTCCATCAAGTGGTAGACATCGAGTTTCCAAATCCGATCCTCTTTTTGTAACCCTAAGGCCAAAGAATGTGTGAACGATTCTACACTTACCGTAATAAGAACTGTCACATTATTTTCCTTGGCAGTACTATCATCGACTTTAATAGAATCATAAAATCTATACTTTAGAGCTGTTTCGGCATCATCATTCATTTCATATTTAAAATAATCCTGTCGAAATTCATCTGGATCGGGCAGCTTCCCGCCGTTATAAGTAATCGTATAGATAAAATCCGGATCTCCAATCGATATGCCATATAGATAAGCCAGTACCATCTCTTCAGGAGTAAAATCGTATAAATGACTCAGGTCTTTATCCGCTATATAGCTTATTAACGCTTCCTGCTTCGCTAGGGGAAGCTGCTCCAGATAGGAAAACTTCCTATTCTTTTTCTTGGTAACGTCTATATTATTTGGGTTTGTTTGCGGGACTTCTACTTGTTCTTCTGCAGCTGCCTGCAGTGATGTTATCGACTTCTCTTCGTCCCTGCTGTTGTCGTTTTCGAAGCAGCCTGAAATCATAGACACCATAACTAGTGCTGTCAAAATAAGCACCGATTTTTTCAAATCCCTCACACCTCGATCTATTTATCAGCTAGGTGAATGACGCTGGCGCCCTTAAATTCTCCAGCTAAGAGAGAATACATCAGCGTATCCGTAAACAATGTGCCAAACGAGTATTCCCTCAAAAGGCCTTCTTTCTTAAACTCGATTTTTTCCAATACATGTATTGAGGCGATATTCTCAGGCATTACTGCAGCTTGAATACGATGTAATTCTAAATGATGAAACCCAAAGGGGATTACGGCTCTTAAGGACTCTTCCATGATGCCCTGTTTCCATTGTTCTCGAGCCAGATTGTAACTGAGGTTAGCCATTGAACCCCTGACGAAGTTACCTAGGATGCATGTACCGATTATCTTATTGGTTGTCTTGGAAGATATCCCCCAAACGATCATTTCTTTTCTTTTGAATGCATTACTGAACCGTACGAAGGTGTTCATCACTGTTTTAACATCTTTGGGACTATCATATCCCCAAAACCTCGTTACCTCATGGTCGGAAAAATAGTTATAATACTCTTCCGCATCATCCGGTTGAAGCTCCCTTAATAGAAATCGTTCAGTTTCAATAATGGGAAACTGTTGAAATTGTTCATTGAAGCTCATCTACTGACCTCCTCTAAATGTGTAATAGACAACTTCCATAATACACCTCTTCTTCCTTCCGCTTTCGTCCAAAAACCCGAAATATACCATGCTGCAGGTTTGAAGGCGTCGGGAAACCGGGTAAGTAGCTCTACAATCTACCAGAGGAGTGATAGCGATGGATGCATTCGAAAGAAGCGGCGACCGCCGGCGTAAGCAGCAGGGCAAGCGCGACAATCCTGAGGGCGTTCCGACGGAAAAGGAAAGCCTGTTCGACAAGTTCGCCAGCGAGCGCACCGTCGATCCGATTCCGGTCGAGGATCAGACCATCGAGCAGCAAGACGAGAAGGACAAGAGCCGCACGAAGCAGGATTCTTCCAGCGAACGCAAGTACCGTACGGGGATTTGACTTCAATCGGCCCCCTGCCCGGCGGCGCCGGAGGACAGCATCCTCCCAACATGGCGTGCGAAATAAATCGATTGATAAATGAACAAAAGCAGCCGATCCCTCGGATTGGCTGCCCCTTGTCTCCTATCGAACTCGTTCCTCACTGGCGTAAATACGAGCTATTTTAAACCCACGTAAGCAAACAAGCCATATAAAATCTGTATACTACGCAGCGGGCTTGCTTCTCCTTCCCTTTGCTCTAAGTTATCTATGGCCAGATGTGCACGCCGATGTGTCTGATTCAAAAATCCTCCATGAAACCCATGGCAGCCTCGCGCTAATGCCCACCCGAACGCTTGGCATTTATTTCTCCGCAGCGCTGTCGCTTTCATGCCAGAAGAACGTGTCCAGGCCCACCATGTTGCCAAGTTAATTAAATAAAACTCATCATTTTGCCAGTCTGATGAATCAACAATGAAGCCTTCGTTCCTCAGAAGCTGCCCCATCTCCTCAGCAATCAATAGATAAGGTCCGGTCATTAAATCGTATCCCATTCTGTCTCGTATTGTAGGAATATGCATAAATGGTCGCATATACTTAGGATTTGAGTTCCAGTAACGTTGATCAATCTCTGATGCAGATACAGGAAGCTGAAGGAGCTCATGCTGCACAATATCCTTCTCGCTTACTTCAGAGAACTCCGTCAGCTCTTTGGCGGTATTTCCAGACGCTTGTTCAATAAACTCGAGCCAGTACCCGCTCTCATCTTCAATCTTAAGCTGCCTTAGCATCGGCTTGATCTGATAAAACAACTTTACAACTTGTTGATGAATTTCAAAGGGACAGAAACCGGTTTTGACAAACCCGGAAACGTATGTTTCTCATCAAAGCTTATCGCAAGCGTTTCGCAATCTGGGTGTGGCGAAATCATAATGGAATTATTTTCAATCCTATTAATCTGCCACTCGTTGCTCATCGCGTAGTCTTCTATGTAACGTAATACGTTACCTTCATTTCCTCTCTTTGCCGTGCCACCATAATGAATCGTAGTTCCCATTGCCTACCTCCGCCAAGTCATTGTATAGGTAGCATTCTTCTTAGGTGTTATATATTCGGTTCCTCATGAGTTACGATGAGGTTTCCAAATGGGTCCTGGAATTTCAGAAAGCTTCGTCCATCATCGTCAGTTACAATCTCACCTATGATTTTTGCGCCGGAAGCTTCAACTTTTCTGTGCATACGGAATAATAGCGGGCTTGTAACTGTTATTTTACTAAGAACCAATAACTGCTATCGCGTCCATTTGAACCAAGAACCCTTGGTTGACACCAGTGATCGCTCTTGCTGGGTATGGTGCTGAGAAATATTCCTTATAGTACTCGTTAAACTTATCGAAATCAGCTCCTGGCTCGAGAAAAACTGTGACTTTGACGACATCGCTCATTTTTGCACCCGCCGCCTCCAGTATGGCTTTCATGTTTTCCAACGTCCGCCTAGCCTGATATTCCAGCGTATCACCATTACACATTCCTGTATCGGGTTCGAAAGGACCTTGCCCTGCGACGTATACAGTATTGCCGACCTTGATAGCCTGGGAATATGGCATTCCACCCGGTTGTTGCGCTTTGTTCGTTAATATGATTTCTTTCCTGCTAGACTCCTGCAAAATACCCGCTCCTCACTTCACGATTATCGATGTTGAATGTTTACTCTACGAAATTTGATTTTCCATGAGCCACGAACATATTTCCGCTAGGGTCATAAAAGTCAAAATCCATTTCACTTAGAATCTCCGTTGCACCAGATTCGGTTCTAATACTCCCTCTGTCATTTCTCACCTCACCAATATGTACTTCTTTACTCTTTAGGTCTGACAGCAACTTTTCGATATCCTCTGCTTCAAAACCGATAACGACCGACATCGTCCCCTTGTGCGATTCCACTTCGCACAGAAAGATCGATGGTCCCGAAGGGAGCGCAACGATCGCCATTCTATTATCCGGCCGTTTAAAGTGCAGCTCGAACCCGAGTTTACTTATATACCACTCCATAGATTCTTCCAAGTTCTTAACTGGAACTTGTAGAAATGAGACACTGTTTAGAATTGATTCTGTCATTTTAATAACCTCCTATAATAACTCAGACGACTGCCGGGAAGCTCAAGAACAACCATCTGACCGTTAGCTGAACGAAGGCAGCTGACCATTTTCACTGACCATCTGCCTTCGTGTTCTGTTGAACTGTCATTCTTGGTTAGTGCAATCACCGTCCGAAAATCACACTTTTACGGTTGCCATAATTCAAATAAATTGCCATCTGGATCGCAGAAGCTAAAATTAGGTCCACAAGGTCTGTCTTCCGGAATTTCTGTTACAATATTCACTCCGTTTTCTTTGAACCGATTAAACATTTCTTGGATTCGAGGTGTAGTGAAGCACGCGATAGCTGGTCGTTCACCGTTGTAGGATGCTTCTTTAGCTGTAATGAGGAATAAAGCGGGTACCGTGCTCCTTAGACCGGCTTCAGAAATTTGTCCATTATGATCAGGAAACCTCATAATCGAGATTCCCATCCCTGGTACGACCGGATTGTTGGACGTAGGCTCACATCTTAAGTTTTTTTCATACCATTTAACAGACTCGTATACGTTTTTTACCGGAATGTATAAACACGTGATTCCGGCAATGTCCTCCACTTTACTCTCCGAGATGGTTTCTTCCAATTGGCTGTCATTTGTCATCATAACTACCTCCAAAGAAGGATTGGTTTGTCCGTGAATGACTTTTAATGCATTGGGAATTCGGTGAGGTTTGTATCCATCGGAATTTTTGTTTCCTAATACGCCTTTTCTTGCAATCTGAGTCATTCATGCACCTCCTTGGAAAGCATATCATCACTTCAATGTTACGAATGTGTTCATTTTTCTCATTCTTTCGGATCCTCATTAGCTGAATGAAAAATCACTTGGGCCAGCCACCCCATATATCGAGTTTATTTCCATCCGGGTCATAGACGTAGAAATTAAGACCACAGCCCTCATTATCTTCAATCTCCGATACCTTTGCTCCGTTATTCTTCATTTGACTGTAAAGTCCTTGGAAATCATTTACCTCCAAGGTAAGTGCACATTGTTCCGTTCCACCTATCTGAATGTAGTTTAAATTTGTCTGCTCAGGAGTTCTAATCAAAAAAATGGCTTGTCCCGATGGGATTCGAAGCTGAGCCTGATTTTCATGAACGGGTCTCATTAACTCCAAACCCAAATTATGCACATACCATTGCGCGGATTCTTTTGTATCAGTGGTAGGGATGTAAATACAATTAATCTCTTTTACCATACTCATCAACATTTCCTCCTTGTATTTGGAATCTCGCTAAGAGCGTATCAAGTTTTGTTATTTTATGGAATATAAATTTGTGTCTTTTTTTATCAGAAACCGGCCCGTTAGCTGAACGAAGGCAGCTGACCATTTTCACTGACCAGCTTCCTTCGTTTATTGTGAGCCTCCGAAGACCATTACATATCCATCCAGGTCCTTAACAGCAAAATGTTTCCATTGACTATTTCCCATGGGTGATATTCTTGGTTCGTATGCAATGATCGCTCCCTTTGACTTGAATTCACTATACAACTGTCCAACTCCGTCAAAATTGCTATAGAAATAAGAATCCCATCCGATGGTTTGCTCGTCTTCGGATGGTTTATCTGGTTTTGGATTAGGGCGAACGTCTTCTGACTTTACGGCTTGTTGAAGTATAAAGCCAAGATTATTACCGCGTTCCGTATGTCCCCATCCATCAACTTGAAAGCCTAGAATATCTTGATAATACGTTCTTGCCTTGTCGAAATCCGAAACCAACCTTACTTGAAGGAAATTCTTAAGATAAGCAATCTCGTCACTCAAAAGAACAACCACCTTTATTTTAGATATGGTTCCATTTGAGTATATAGAACATTTGTTCCCATGTAAAGTTTTTCCTTTTCAGGGAGGCGGATGACCGCTTGACCCGCTCCGGGAATTAGTATGACGAAGGCACGACAGCCTGGCGTCATCTCAAATAATGATCTTGGACAGACATTTTTTCTTGAGTCAAATGGTAACCATCCGCATCATGCTTGATAATTTTTATCATGTCACTGGTATTATCAAAGACCCATACAGTATCTTTGTCAATTTGCACAGTGGAATACTGCTCTTGCGTTGGTTGAGCGGGTATTCCTTGAACAGATACAGTCTCAAAATCATCATGAGAAGTCACTACTTTATTTACTGCCCAGATTGTTAAAACAGTAAGCCAAATCATTATTACTAGGGTAAAGGTGTTTTTTTGCGTCATGTCTACACGCCTCTTTCTCCTTGAATTTGGTAAGTAATAGTAAGACGTTATTTTCAGCTTTTTGTTACGGATAACCGATCGCAAGTTAAAGGGCTGCCGAAGTTACTCGGCAGCCCTATTCCGTGCATCGTTTTTGTACTCGTTAACGTATTGAACGCAGAAGAATATCTAATCACCTCTCGCTCACTGCCGTTAGCGCAATACGCCCGCGCATTACAATGAAGTAGATTTGTAATCTCCTTCCAAACACTGCTTTGCAATATAAAAAACCTGCCCCATGTGTTCAGATAAATGTGCAGCGCATTGATGCAGCATGTCGAGGTTGGTTCTCTCCCGATTCCTTACCGTTTGCTTTTGTTCCAGTGTCTCATCGGAAATGCTTCTAATTGTATCCATTTTCAATTATGGCTTCCAATTCGGACTTCCTTACAAAGGCATGCTTCAACTCTTCCTCACGATTTCTCTGAATATCTTGATGTAAGATACCCTTTAAGACTCTTTCATTGATATTGCCTTCAATATGCCTAACAAGCGTTGAAATACTATGGCTTGTTTCGTTGGGTCTCCAATTGAGTTGTTTATCATTTAGTTGGCTGACGGCATTAAGCATTCTTCTTTGGATCTCCTCAAACTTGTTCACTAACCATTCTCGATTAAAATCATAATTCATACTCCCCATCCCCAGTTCACTGTTTATTTTTGTCTATTCATTCGGAAATTTGTTGAGTAATCCTGCCAGTAAATTGAAAAAGGCAACCGATCCTGAATGACCGGTTGCCTTCGTCTGCATTGTACTACTTATTATGAGAAACGATTGCAGACGTAGGATCCAACTACAACAAGGGCAATTAAGATTATCATTATGAAAGGATTTCCAACAAATGCTCGATCAAATGTATCTTGACTTCTACACGTTTCTTTATTGTCTTCTTTCCTGCTCATTAAGAAAACCCCTATTAATTTTAAGATAATCATATATACGCCTTAATGATGGATATGTTGCTCACTAACCAGCTGCCTTCGAGTCATATTGTACTCGTGTTCCACGTAAATACATGCTTGCTAACCTCTTTAACTAGATTGCTGTATTGATAAAAACGGCATAAAATCTTCGTTCAGCAGGTACGACGCCGTAATTCATAGAAGTACTGCACGATAGGATGCTTTAACTTGATCGTTTCCGACATGTTCAAAATCCGCTTTTTCCCCACCCGCCTGTCCACCAAAGCGAGAATATTCAATAGAATATCGGGACTCTCCAGGCACTCCTCTATGGAGCTGGACAGAAACTTGGTCGCCACGACGGTAAAGTTCGATTTGCTCAAGGATGACTGCGCCGACACCAGATCCTTCGCAAAACCGGTTATTTTTCGGTTTCTTGCAATGACATGAAGACGATCCTCCGGAACATTCCCCTTGGTTTCTTGTCTGACCGTTTCTAATTCTTCTTGGCTGATCGGAAGCTCGATTTCCGAATCATTCTTAATTTCCAGCTCTGTCTGATACCATCTGATTAAGGTCGTTTTATCGGCCATGTTGAAGATATTCTTCTTATCGACCGTAATATAACAATGCCCTGCTTTATCAGGCAAATAACGGTAGCTGGTTGCACGGTATTCGACCCTTCCCGCTAACGCAGGACAGAGAAAACTCTCAAGCTGTTGCTTCAATTTGCTCCAAGACATAAATCCACCTTCTATTCCTAACTTTTCTGAAACCATCATTGTGTGCTTATCTTGCCTATTATACTTCTTTCCATGCCCGCATGAAACGCAAAATCCCCCGCTTTGCACGAGGCAAAGAGAGGGATTGCTCGCAGCCGGCTATTAATCGAACAAATCGCCGAATACATCCAGCACGGATTTCTTCTTCTTCTTATGGGATCCGTAACCATCGCCATGCCGATTGTCGTAGCCGTGTCCGCTTGAAGAAGCCGGGGGATAACCGCCGCCGCTTGGCGGATTCGCCTTCATGCGGCGACGATCGTCATCGTCAGCATCACGATAATGCCATTCGTTGTATTCGCTCCGAACCTCGCGGACATCGCTCATCAGTTTATCCAGCTCGCCGCGATCCAGCCATACGCCCTTGCAGCTCGGGCAAACATCGATCAGAATACCGTTCTTCTCTACTTCCCGCATGCGGGAATTCTCGCAAACCGGACAATTCAACCAGCTTCGCCTCCTTCGCGTATTCATCGTTCTATACGTCTCGCGCATCGGTCGGTTTCGGGTCGCTTTGGACGGACTGCGCGCGGAAGAAAGAGAAGATTTGCCACTAAACAAAGATTTGGCTTTCTGAGCTAATGGCATAGCTAAAATGGAAGGCGTGATCGTATTTGAACGATTCCAGACATGACAAAAGCGGCTTCCGTCCAAAGAATCCAGGACGAAAGCCGCTTAATTGTGCACAGAACGACGAGCGTGCTACTCCAGCACGCCGGTATTCAGAATCGTAATCTTCACGTTCGGCTTAATCGCGAGCTTCGGATACTGCACTCGCCAGTTCATCCCTTTATACAGCTTGGGATGATAAGCCGCCAGCTCGTGACCCAGTTGAAAATAATCGCAATTCGCCTTTTGCAGCTTTGCAATCAGAGTAGCTGCCATTGAATCGAGATCCGCTTCGATTGCCTTCTCCATCTTCGCGCGTGTTTGTTTCGTATGTTTCCTCTCGAAATGTCCATCTTCGACCAATTTAACGCCGAGTTTGAGCGAAAGGTCTATTTCACGAAGGCCTTCCTTATTAAAGACGAATCGGAAGTCATGCTTGGCTTGCTGAACCTGAACCGTATAAGGCTTACCTTCAACTTGACCATTCAGCGGCTGGTTTGCGGCCCCGGTACCATTCAGAAGACAAGCGAGCAGCGTTTCCTCGTTATCCAATTTGATGCCCGTATACTTCCCGTCCCGAAACAAGGCGGTACCTGCAAGACGGGCACCCTCCCCGCTAGGCTCGAACAGGTTCAAGGCGAAGTCGTTCACGAGCTCCTCGCCTCCAAGAATGTAATGAAGCATTTTATTGGAAGGGATTCTTCCGCGTTTCAACTGATCGTCCAATACGCCAATCAAATAATCGTTAATGGTCTGATCGTGAACTTTCTTCTTCGATAACAGCTTGGACAAGTCTCCATCATACATAGCTAAATAAGCATATAACGGATTGGATATGAATTGGCCGGAGGCACTCAAACCGGTCAGCGGTTCATCCTTGGCGAAACGAGGCGATATGAGATACAGCCTTGTTTGCTGTACCGATAGAATCCCGGGCAGATCCTGGTTGATTCGAGTTGCGGAGTCGTAGAGACTTTCGCCTGTTGCGTTCATGTATAAGCTCGAAGGTTTGCCTCCGCCTTGATTGGCTTCCCGAAGCGAAGCAATGACGAAGCTCACCGCGAGTCTCTTGCTCTCGCCGGCATAATCGACGCCCACGATATCGACAAAGAGCTGCTTCTTCAGCGAAAGCTGATCCCAGCATCCCGTCAGCGTCAGCGACAGTAGCAGACAAAGGGCCACAACGGCCAACCCCCGCTTCATAATTTACTCCTCCCCACGCCTCGCAGCCCGGAAATAACGAGCAGAATAACCGGCAGAGCGACGACCATTATAATGGACAGTTGATCCTGAATGTTCGCGAGCCCTAATAGAGCGCTTCTTTTCTTCAAGAAGAACCCCCCAATGAAGCAAGCGCCTGCAATAAGCCAGATCCACATCATTTGGTTGCCTAATCCTCGGCCTCGAAGATGCATGAACGCTTTGGCTGCCATGAAGAAATACACGAATACCGTGCTTCCGATGATGCTGACGTAGAAGGTCAAAAACAAGATATCGATGCTTTGAACGACCGCAAGCCGGTAATTTTTCAGCACATACACGATCGGCTCGGGAATAAGCGTGAGCTGCTTCAAGCTGAACGACATGGAACAGATCAGGCAGACCGCTACGTAATACACCATGGTGCAGGCGTTCGCGAGCGTCATCGCGGCAAGCAGTCTCTTCTTGCTCTTGGTCTGCACATAGGGGTAGGCGTACATCAGCAGATCATAGCCGACATAGGCGGTAAATGCCGTGTAAGCGCCCTTCACGACCGGATTCCATCCGCCCGGCAGAATAGGCAGCAGGTTTCTGGCATCTATCCCGTACACGCCGCTGAACACAATGAGCAGAAAACCGATTAGCGGAAGAATCATGAAGGACTGCGTGATATTCGCAAGCTTGCGCAGCGACGATGTCGCTGCATAGCCGCAAATGATCACCATCATGAGCACTAGCACCCACCTCGGCGTGAGAATAAAGATCCAACGATTAAGAATATCGATATATAACATAATCAGCACATAGCCGGATAGCGTATAGTAGCAGCCATACAACAAATTGACGAACGCTCCGAGCGGTCTGCCGACAATCGTGGCACTATAGGCAAAGAAATTCCGCGCCGGATAGCGGCTGCCCAGCCACCACAGCAGCATAATGCCGGCTTGCGCAGCCAGTCCGCTCAGCAATATGGCCAGCCACGTATCATGCCCGGCAATGCTTGCCTCCACATGCGGCAGCGATAGAACCTCAAGTCCAATCTGAGACATGAAAATAAGCGTAAAAAGCTGTCTGCCGGTGATGACTTCTTCCTTGCTCATCGTTTCCATCCCCTTGGGTTCCGCAGCCTTGTCCGGTTGCCGGGCGCCGTGCCTTCCGGCCGCTTGCGCTGGTTCCAGACCGGCGCGCGAATCATCGTGTCCTTCACTTCGCTCAAGGAGAATGGAGGTTTGAAGTAAGGCAGTCCCATTGTCTCCAGTTGACAGAGATGAATGACAATAATCATGAAGAAGAAGGCAAGTCCGAACAAGCCGAACATCGCGGATAAGAGAAGCGCCGGATAACTTAAGAGCCGAATGGCGCTGCTCATTTCATAAGAAGGGATGATAAAGGAGGCCAGACCGGTCAAGGCCGCTATGATCACCATCGTATTGGATACCAAATTCGACTGCACGACTACGGTCCCGATGACGATACCGCCTACGACGCCGATCGTTTGGCCGACGGGGCTGGCCAGCCGTACGGTCGCTTCCCGCAATATCTCCAGCAGGAGCATCATGGCAAGCGCCTCGAGAGCCGGAGGAAACGTAATGTATTTCAACGAGCTCTGCAGCGTATTGACGAAATTCATCGGCAGCAGATGCGGATTGAAGGAACTTATCGATACATAGAAGGCAGGCAGGCCGAGGGCGATAAAGAGACAGCAAAGACGCAATATTCGAAAGATAGAGCTCATCAGCCAGCCCATTTGGTAATCCTCCGAGCTCTGGAAGAACGACCAGAACGATACCGGCAGAATGATCGCATCCGGCGACCCCGAGGCGGCGACGACGACCTTGCCTTCCATGAGATACGCTCTTGCGCGGTCCGGCCGTTCCGTTACGAGCAGTTGAGGGAATAAGCTGTATTTCTTCTCCCGGATCAGCTCATCAAGAAAGCCAGGCGATTCGATATAGTCGATGTCGATGCTTTGCAGCCTTTTATCCACCTCCTGGACAATGGAAGGTTCCGCAATGGACTTGATGTACATGACGGCGAGCTTCGTTTGCGAGAGCCGCCCGAGCGTATAGTCTTTGATAATGAATTCCTTCGAATTGATCAACTTCCGCATCAGGTTGAGATTCGTATCCAAGTTCTCGATGAATGCTTCGTTCGAGCCGCGGAGAACCCGCTCGTTGATCGGGATATTGATGGAGCGCTCCTTCTTGAGGTCCGTGCCCAGCAGATAAAGCTTATTTTCTCCGTCCAGCTGCAGGACGGTTTTGCCATATAGAACGGCTTGAACGGCCTCTTCCAATCGCTCGGTTTCCGTATTATCAAGAATCGACACGACATCTTGAATCTCGGCCTCCGGATGGAGCATCAGCGGTTTAAGGATGAATTCTTGAACCACGCCGGAATCGATCAGCGTGTCGAAATAAAACAAGCGATAGTCTGATTCCCCAATAGCCAGCCGTTTCGCTTGAAAGTCGCTTTGTTCGGCGAAGAGCTGCTTGAAGTACTGTTCGGTCTCCGCAACGGACGCACTTAGCTTCACCATACTCACTTTGCTCACCTTCCCGGCTAATGAATTGGCTTATTTTTACCTGCGGCTGGTAAAAGTATGCAGATGCGGAGGCGGCAAGGCAGGTATGCGGACCGGACAAGCGAATGGAACCTCTTGTTTTGTTCGGATGACAAAAAGACGCAGAGCATCACTCTCTGCGTCTTGCGTCTCGGCGTCTTCTTATTTCATACTGTTTCTTCCACTCTGAAATTAGTCGAAGCTTACGCGGACCGTGGCCAGTCCCCAAGCGCCGACGGGAATTCGAACGGAACCGTCCAGCTCAGCTTTAAGCTCTTCGCCGTCATGTTCGAGGAGATCTGTTAGCCGCGCCTTGCGAATCGGCCTTCCCGGGAAGGACAATGTCGCGCGCTGCTCCCGACCGGAAATTTCCTGCAAGCGGACGATGACGCCCTCCTTGTTCCTTGCTCCTTTGATCGTAGTCGCTGCCACCTGCGCAGGCTCGACGACGGCCATGGTGCCCCCGCTGTTCTCCAGGTACGGCGCCCGTTCCGTACGCTGCTCTTGAAAGCTCATCCGCTGGCCGTACAAGCCAAGCCTTCTGGAATGGCCGAACCGGTAAGCTTCTTCCAGCTTGGGCTCGTTCGAACTCGTCAACGAATAGGCAAACGTAATCAGCCCGCCTTGGGACGGCTTGTAATTCGATTTCCAATAATTATTCAGCACGTAGGAGAACACTTTGCTGCCGGATAGCTTGAGCTCCTTCGGCCAGCGTCCTTTGACCTCTTCGTTCACCGTGAAGAGCGGAATATCCGGCGAAGCGATGGTCACGGCCGCTTCGGCGCCATGCACGAGCATCGCGGTCTGCAACGGCAGCCATTCCTTGCAGGCGCCCGGCAGCTGGTCGCGATCCCAGTTCACCCAGCCGAGCTGCGAATCCGACAGCACGGAAGCATGCGTCAGCCGCAGCGGGAATGCGATATAGACGGCTTCCGTTGCCGTTGTCTCCCGCTTCGCGTACTGGAATCGAAGATCCAGCCGTTTGGACATTCGGAACAGCTCCCACTCGATCGTAAGTTCGCCCATCGGCACGACGCCCGTCACGGTAACCGAGCTCGATGCGGCATTCTCCGCGCGATGAACCGTCTTCAGCTCGAAGTCGCTGAGCAGTTCCGCCCCGCTATCCGACTTGTCCGCATGGTTGCCAAGCAGCTTCGTCCCTTCGCCGCCGCGCGCGTACAGGAAGGCGCCGAAGCCGTGCTCATCTCCGTCTTCCGCCAGTTCTCTTCCCGACTCCAGATCCGTCCAGGATCGTATGCAGCCGCGCTCCGCATCGATTGCCACGCGATAATGCGGACTTTCCAGCACGATCGGCGAGCCGCCTTTCACTTCGACTTGCCGCGGCTGCAACGGAACAGCGGACGGCTGCAGGATCAATCGCCTGCAGCTCATCCCCGGCACCTCATCCACCCACAGCTGCACCACTGCCTGGGAGTGCGTTTCGCGCAGTAAACGCAAAGGCACCGGCTGCCCCGATAACGGATCGACAACCTGTTCCCCTCTGGCGATTTCCACGATCACTTCCGAGCTTAAAGGCCAGCTATGCGGGTTGTAGACCACCACTTCGCGGCCGTTATTATTCCAGCGCAAGCTGTGCCGGGTCGCTGCCGCGAGAAGCAGCCGTTCCCCCCAGCCTTCCGCGGACTCCGCCATCTGCCGCTTCACCTTCCACTGATCCTGCTGCAGCAAGGCTTGCGAATCGGAACCGGCCAGGAACGCTCCCCAGGTGTGCTCGTCGTACAACAGTACATCTCGCCAAGCCGCGTTATAGTGCTGACGCGGGAATGCCGCGCCGTCGCCATGAATGACGGCGAGCGCGTCCAGCGTCTCGGCTGCGGGCAGCATCGCCTGCGTACGGCGAACCTTGATGGATTCGGCAATGCTCGAGCCTACGCCGTCTTCCCAATAAGCCCCTTGATCGCCTTTGACGGTTCGGAGCGTGTCGCCGAAGTTGGTTTCGACATAGCGGAAGAACGCGCTGACATCGCAAGGAATCAGCTTCGGATAGGCATAGGTATCGTTCCACTCTTTGACGAAGCTGATCGGGTAGGGATCAATATCCGTATTGTCCGCATCTTGTCCATACAGCATGACGGCATCGGGCGCGTAATGTTCGTGCTCGAATTCGTCCAGCCATACCTGCAGCCCCTTCGCGGCCGTCTCTTTCGTAGCGGGAGATCCGCATACCTTCTTGAGCTCGCAGTACATTTTGGCCAGCCAGACGAGCACGCGCCCTCCGTTCACGCCTTCCCAGTAGAACGGGTTCAGTTGATGCAAATTGCCGTTCAACCGGAATGGCCCCCGGTCCTGATTATTGGCATGCACCAGGTAGCGCACGCCCATGCCCGCCAGAATAGCGGGAAGCGAGCCGCTCGCGGATGCCACGTCGACAATGGCCGCATGGTCGGCGCGTTGTCCAAGCTCGCTTAGGTAGCCATCGCTGAATTCGCCGTTTCGGATCAGATCCTCCAGCGAGGCAAATTGCGTAAGCAGATCGGTATAATTGCTAGGGACGCCGATCTCCCCGCGCCGGACGGCATCCTTCAAGGCGGCCTGCATGTTCTCGTCGCGATAGGCGGCGAATTCCTCAAGCGCCCAGGAAGAGTCGAGCACGTACGTAAACGGCGGGTATCCCCAGCGTTCGCTCGTTTCGCGCTCCGCCTGCACGAGCTCGATCGTCTTATCCAAATTGCGGCAGAGCCGTTCGGCTACTTCCCACTGACGATGGGTGTAGCCGATATCGGTATGGACATGGGGCGTCGTATAGACCTGCCATTTGCGCCGGCGCTTGAACTGACCTTGCTCATGGATAGCAACGCCGTTCGCGCGTCCTTCCAGACGATACGCGACTTCGCCCTCCCCGTCTTCGATTTCAAAGGAATAAGCGGCGTGTCCGAACAGACCCACCGGGGGATGGAGCGGTATGCGCGTCTCGCGGCCATCCGCGCCCGCGAGCGTGAGTTGCAGCGGTTCGCCCGCATATGCGCGTCCGAATTCGAGATACGCGTCAACCCGTTCAAGAAGCTTCCCGCCTTCCTGACGGTACAAGACGGAAGGCTTCACCCGAAGCCGGACGATGGCCTGATCGGGCAGTCCGGTCAGCGCCTCAAGCTCCATCCAGTCATAGTAGAAGCCCGCGGCATCGGCCATGCGGTCCAATCGGAGGACGGCTTGCGGATTATGAACATGTACGATCGGATCGTCGTCCCGCGCCTCCACGGTCAGTTCATTCCACCCGGTTCGCAGTCCCTCGGCCGGAATGATCATCTCCATGGTACCTTTGGCAAAAATCGTCGTGTGCAGCGAATGCTTCGGTTTCATGATTCCGTCGGCTGAAGGCGCCGGATGCAGGAAGCCCTTTCCCTCGATGCCGTTCACAATGATGGCGACATAGGGGGTCCGCGGCGTGGTGACGATAAAATGCAGCGTTAACCGGTAAGCAGGCGCAGGCTGCCCCTCCAGCCGGAAACGAACCGTATACGGATGCGGCGCATAGCCGCCGTCCGGATCGGCATTGCTGACATGGAACAACGGCCACGGATCGGCATCCATCGGCCTGCCGTCCTCTCCGATCGTCCATATTCGCCTGGCGACGGTATCCGGATCGCGATAATTGTCCTGAAAGCCGCGCAGATCGCTGTTCGGCTCGCCGACCCGCCATATGAGCTGACTTTGATTCATTTGCTTCTCATCCTCTCGCGGTTTGCGTTTTTTGAATGTACAAAAGAAGACCGAACTAGCGTTAGCTCCGGTCCCGATTGGTTTGTCTGTATTTGCGTTGTTCGGTTATTCTACATCGCACGCGATAACCTGCACGCCGAGTTTCCGGATTTCGGCCAGAATGATCGGATCCGCCAGCGAGCTCGTGACCAAAATATCCACGTCCTTAAAGGCGCTGTAGGCAATCAAGGCTTGCGCCTGAAACTTGCTGTGATCGGCGACGACGACGACCTTCTGACCGGCCGCCACCATCGCCCGCTTGATCTCCGCTTCGTAAATGTCCGAGCTCGTAAAGCCTTTGCGCAGCGAAATGCCGGTCGTCCCCATGAACACGTAATCGGCGTTGTAATGCTGCAGCTCCGCTTCGGCTACAGGCCCGACAAGGCTCATCGATTTCTTGATGACTTTGCCGCCGAGCAGGAAAACCTCGGAGCCTTCGTTCTCCAGCAGTTCCTCCGCGATGTTGATGCCGTTCGTGACGGCGACCAGCCCTTCCCGCATTTTCAGATGGCGGGCCACGCACCACGTGGTCGAACCTGAATCGATAATGACGATTTGATTCTCCTGCACCAGCTCGGCCGCCTTGCGGCCAATGGCTTCCTTCTCCTCGAAATACTTGAACTTTCTCTGCTGCACGGGAGGGATAGACGCGGAAATTTGCTGGATGTCGTCGATCAATATGGCTCCGCCATAATTTTTCTGAACGATCCCTTCGATCTCCAGTTGATGCAAATCCCGGCGAATGGTCTCTTCGGAAACATTGAAGGTTTTCACGAGCTCCGCTACTTTAACGCTCTTCTCCAGCAGCAGCTGTTCTTTGATTTTGTTGCGCCTGTGTGCGACGATCACTGTGAATCCCCCCCGACAACTTTATATTCGCGAATCAACTGCATGCATCGCTGCTGAACCTGCTTCTGCTAGGCATGGCGAACGTGGTCTGCCGCCTGCAGCAGAAAATCCGGCTTGCCGAAGCTGCCCGACTTCAGCACGAGCAGCAGCGGGCGTTCGCCGAGCGTGACGCAAGAGGGCAGGCCGGGCTGAATTTCGCGGAAGATCCGCATGCCTCGCACGCCGAGCCCCGCGCACACGGCGGCGGAAGTATCCCCGCCGGCAATGACGGCCCGGTTCTGTCCGGTCGCCGCCAGCACGCGCTGGACGATCGCCGCGACGGCGCCGGATACGAGACGCGAAACTTCCGTGCCGGCGAGCCCGCGGCGTTCCCCTTCCGCTATCGTGCGGGCCACCGCTTCCGGCGTATTCGGGGAGTGCACCAGCGCATCGCGGCCGGCCGACACCGCGGCCGCCATGGATGCCGCAATGCGTCCCAGTTCCGATTCCCGCTCCTCTTCCGTAAACAGCAGCAGCGCATTCAGCTCGTACGCCGCGACTCGTCCGGCGGCCTTGACTTCGGCGATCTGGCCAGCCGTTTGAGGCATCAGGCTGCCGGCGGCTATAACCACGCCGAGCTCATCGCGCTTCGGCACGCCGGATTCGTCTCCCGCGCCTTGCTTCGCTCCCCATACAAGCGCCAGCTCTTCCGAAAGCGCCGACGCTCCGGCGGTCACGCGCTCGTCTTGGACGGCTTCGGCGATCGTATGCAGGGATGCTTGGTCTTCTACATCGATAATCGCGTAGCCGTAATCCTTCTTCAGCTCCTCGATTCGCGCGCTTACCGCCTTGGCGCCCTGCGCCACCGTTTCACCGGTAACAATCGTCACCTTCCGATTCGTCTGCCGCCGTAAAATGCCCGCCAAATCCGAACGCGTCATCGGATGCACCGGATCGTGCCGAAACTCGGAATCCTCCAGCTTGCGGCCGTGCACGTAATGAATGCCGCCTTGCGTCAGTCGCCCGTTCTTCGGAAATCCGAACACGACCGCGGCGAAGCGTTCGTTCAGCGCGTCCAGCATGGCGTCGAACTCCGCGCCAATGTTCCCCCGGCCGACGGAGCAGGTTTTATTGATAAAAGCCGTGCAGCCTGCGCGCTGCAGCTCCCGGGTTGCTTCGAAAACTTTGCCGTACGCCGTCTCGGGCGCGTCGAATCTGGAATCGGTGTCCAGCACGATCACGTCGGGCCGCTCGCCTGATTGCATATGAAGCGGTTCGGCGGGATCATACGTATAAACATGCGTCTTGTAGCCGGCTTTGGCGTACATGATGCCGATATCGTTCGCCCCGGTCACGTCATCCGCCACGATGCCGATCAGGGAAGGCGCATTGGAAACGACGCTCACGCCTTCCACTCCCTTCTCGGCTTATAGCCCGCATGATTCAAGAAGTGCTGAACCGTCTGCTCCGGAAGCTTGGCAAGCGGCACGCCGGCGCTCTTGGCCGTGACCAGCATGCGGCAGGCCATCTCCAGCGTTTGCAGCGCCATGCGCGCTTCGCGGATGTTCGTATCGTAGACGAGCACCCCGTGGTTCTCCAGCAGCAGCACGTTCGCTCGCCCTGCCTTCTCGCGCACGGCCGCGCCGAGCTCCTCCGACCCCGGATGGCAATACGGCACCCGTTCCACCCGTTCGAGGTAATACATCGTTTCGACGAACAAATCGGCCGGCAGCTCCTCGTTCGAACACGCGAACATGGTGCTGTAGAACGGCGAAGCGTGAAGCACCGCCCCGATCTCCGGCCGCCGTTCGTAAACCGCGCGGTGCATCGGCATTTCCTTCGAGGCTTTGCGGCCTTGCGGGAACGACAATCCGCCGAAGGTGCATTCTGCGAAATCGTCATCGCCCAGCTCGCCCAGGAAGGTTCCGCTCGCCGTGATCAAATAACGGTCTTCTCCCGTACGCGCGCTAATATTGCCGGCGTTGCCCCAAGCGAGGCCGTGTTCCATCATATAGCGTCCCGCTGCCTGCAGTTCGCTCCGGACCGCATCCTTGCCTAATAGCATCGAATTCGCCTCCTTTCCACCGTTTTCCTGCCTGTCAGGCCGAAAATCCTCGCGGATCCTCGGCCTGACAGGACATTACCATTCGATCATGTTCACTTCGCGGACCGGCACGCTTGCATCCTTCGATACCCGGAATGTCTTGATCTCGCACGGGCCGAACGTCGTCTGGATCGTGCGTCCCCATTGCGGCAGCGAAATTACGGCTTCCGTCGCGACCTTCGAGGTCTCGTACAGACGGATGATCAGATCGTCGCCGTCCTCGCTGTTCTTCATCGCGCCCACGATGACGTTATCCTTGTCCACCGACAGGAAGGAATTCTGCTGAGGCAGCTTGCCTTCATGGTAGGTCTCGATGACCGACAACGGACGCTGGATGAGCTCCTGCGCCTTCTTGACCGTGCCGGCTTCCTCCCAGTTGCCTTCATGCGGCATGATCCGATAATTGAAGGTCTGAATGCCTTGGTCGATAAACGTATAGTGGCCGTTCTCCTCCGGCACCTTCGGATCATGATGCGCGTAGATCGCGCTGCGCAGCACCGTGATCGCCAGTTCCTTGTTCATGATGCTGTAGCTGTATTTCGCGTCGTTCATGATGCTGCAGCCGTACAAGACGCCCTTGTCGCGCGCGATGCCGCCGTAATCGACCCAGGATTGTCCCGGCTCTTCCTCGCCGTTATGCTCCCGCTCCTTGAAACCGTACGGAATTTCGTACGTTTGGCGCGTGAAGACGAAGTTCATCGGAAACACCAGCTTCAGCATCTTGAATTGCTCGCGCCAGTCCACGGTCACTTTCACGTCGATGTAATCCAGTTCCCGGTACATGGTGAAATCCTGAACCAGCCTGGAGCTGCCGTATGCGGAGGTTACGCGGATGACCGATTTGACCGGACCGTGTTCGACCCGTTTCACGCTGGTCGCCGTGAATTCGCCGATCGCGTTATTGAAATGGAACACGTTATGGCTCCACGTATCGCTCTTGTCCTCGATGACGACCGGCTTGGCCGCGCCGCCGTTCTCCGGACGGAACACCTCGAAGTCGAGCTTCTTGTCATGCAGGCTGCTGATGAAGCCGGTCTTCGGATCGAATTCGACGCGGAAGCGGTCGTTCTCCATCGCGTAATCGTTGGCCTTGATCGGGCTGATCTGCAGCCTTGCTTCCGTCGCCTCCGTGCGCAGCTTGTACACCCGATAACCCATCGGAGGCAATTCGGCGACGAAGCTCAGACGGTAACGGCCGTTCGCCGTCGCGAGCGATTGCACGCTCTGGAACGCGATTTGCTTGCCGGTTTCATCCACGAGAATCGTGCCGTCCTTGATGCTGCCGCCCATTTCCAGCTCGATGTTCGCCGGGTAAGCCCAGGAATGCGGATTGAACACGACGATCGGCTTCATGCCCTGTTCTTCCTCGATATCGATGTTCCAGGAGAGCGATTGAACCGCATAGTTCAAATTGCGGTCCGCGATGGCAAGCGCCTCGCCGTACAAATTGCGCGCGTCCTCGTAAGCCGGCTCGATTGAAGTGCCGGCGAGAATATCATGGAACTGATTGAACAGAACGCCTTTCCAAGCGGTGATGAAATCCTTCGGATACGGCTGATTGGTCGCGCGTTCGGCAATGGCCGAGAACTTCTCCGCCGCGATCAGCATGTTTTCGGATTTGCGGTTGTATTTCTTGATTTCCGAGTGCACCGCGTAGCAGCCGCTCGCGTGATGCTGCAGATCGTCATGGACGACCGGATAGCGCACCTCCTTCTCCTCGACGGCTTCGAAGAACCGGTTCGGCGTGCTGAAGACGAGCTCGGGCAGCGCCGGATCCTCGTTCATGCGGCGAATGCTCGCGATGTTCTCCTTCGTCGGTCCGCCGCCGTGATTGCCGACGCCGTAGAAGCACATCAGCTCGTCGATCGGCTCGCGCAGCTCCGCGGCGCAGCGGGCGACGTGAAGATCCAGTTCTTTGCCCCACGTGCAGTATTCGAACATGATGCGGAAGCACAGCACTTGCGAACCGTCATCCGATTCCCATTGGAACAGCCGTCCCGGGAGGCCCTTCTCGTTAGGCATCGGGCGCATCATGACATAATAGTCCATGCCGGATTTCTTCAGAATCTGCGGCATCATGCCGAAATGGCCGAAGCTGTCCACGTTGTAGCCGACCTTCGCGGTCACGCCGAATTTCTCTTTAAAGTAACGCTGCGCATACAAGCCTTGGCGGACGAAGGATTCGCCGTTCGGAATGTTGCAGTCCGGCTGGATCCACCAGCCGCCGACGATTTCCCAGCGGCCTTCCTTGATTCGCGCGCGGATTTCTTCGAACATGGCCGGATCGTTGTTCTCCACCCACTCGTAGTAGACGGCGGAACTCGACGTAAACAAGAAATCGTCGTTCTCCTTCATCCGGTCGAGCGCCGAACGGAACGTCGCTTTCACTTCCTGAAAGCCCTCCTGCCATTGCCATAGCCAAACCGGATCCAGATGGGCATTGCCGATCATATGAAGCTTCTTTCTATTAGACATGTCGTAAACTCCTTCGGATGGAATCAAAGATTTTCGCGTGCGCGTGGGCTGCTGACAGGCTCGCTTGCTTGCCCGCCTCTAGAACAAGAAGTCCGCCGCGCGGTCCTTGCTGCCCAGGAAATTCGAAATTTTATCGAGAACGGTCGCTTCTACCGCGGCCAGGCCTACGTTCAACTCTTCCGGCGAGAGCGCCTTGAGCTCCGCATTGGTCATCCGCTCCGTCCGGCCGAGCGCTTCCAGCAAGGATAGTTCGAGATCCGTAGCGATGTTGACCTTGCTGACCCCGCCTTTCGGCAGCTGGATCGCCTTCTCGATCATCCACGCCGGAACGCCGGATCCCCCGTGAAGCACGAGATGCACCGGAGTCAGCTCCCGGATCGCCTCAAGACGGGCAAAATCGATCTTAGGCTCCTTCACCATATAAACGCCGTGCGCGGTTCCAACGGAAACGGCCAGGGAATCAACGCCCGTCTCTTCGACGAAACGCTTCGCTTCCTGCGGATCCGTATACAATTCTTCGTCATTGTCCGTCTCGATATAGTCCGTCGTGCCGATCATGCCAAGCTCCGCTTCGGCGGAAACGCCGTTCGCATGAGCAAAATCCGCCGCTTCTTTCGAAATACGGATGTTCTCTTCGAACGGCTTCTCGGAAGCATCGATCATCACCGAGGTGAAACCCGCTTCGATCGCTTCTCGAATGACCGAGAACGTCTTCGTGTGATCCAGATGAAGAACGGCAGGCACCGTAATTTGCTCGGATTTCAAGCACGCGTAGAATTCATCCGCGAACTCCTTCGGGGTAATCCCGTAACGCTCAAGTTCTTTCTGCGAAATCTGGCAAATAAACGGAGACTGCGCTTGCTGCGCGGCGCGCAATACGGCTTGGATGACCGGCGTATAACGCGGGGAGAAAGAACCGATCGCGTACTTCCCTTTCTCTGCCATTTCGGACGCGTGCTTCAAGGTAACGACATTATGCGGCTTGCTTGTAATAGTCAATGTAAATCACTCCCGCGTTAAGTTTCGTAGAAAAGGTTATCGATGAGTTCGATGCGTTCAATAAGTTCGGAATGTTGCTTCTAATCAGGCAGGCATCCGGCAGGCATCCGATTGAGAGCCGGCTGGATTCCTGCACCGTCTTGCCGGAATTCGGAGGCTTCTAGCTAGGCCCACCAAGCTCCGTTCACCGTTTCTTTCTCGGCGGCATTTCCGGCTTCCGGATTCCCGGATTCGCCGGGCGTCAATGCGCCCGCTCTCGCAGCTTCCGCGATGCTTCCCTTGCCGCCGTTCGCCCTCGATTGCGCCCAAGCGTCGCGAATGAGCTGATAGTCGGCTTCTTCAAGCGGCTCCTTCGTCATATCGATATGACTGACGTAGTAGAGAGACGGCACGCCGAGCTCGGGCTGCAGCTTCACGTATTCGCGCCAATCGGAACGATTCGTGATCGGCCAGTTGTCGGTATCGATAACGGCGTCCGGACAGCCGATGGCGGCCACTTTGGCCCGAAGGGTCATGGCCTTGATGACGTCCTTGCCCGTATTGATGTCGTTCAGACGGATCATATCGACGACGTCCGCCAAATAAGGATGCGGCGTATGCGACATAATGAGCGCGTCCGCTTTGGTCTTCTTGGCTTCGTCGTTCAGGATCCATAGATATTTGCGCATGAGCTCGATGCCCCATTCGTCCCCATGGGCACGAATGCCGGGGCCGCTCGGAATCCGAGCCGAGAAATCGATCTTGAAGCCGTCCGCGTCGTAGCCGTCCGCGCCGAGCATCTGGCGAATCGAAGCGCGCATCCGCTGCTCGAATGCCGGATTCGTCGGATCGAAGGCGATCGGAAGACCCGCAGCATTGCGGATGCACTCTTCTGCCGGCAGACCCTCCGGATCCCAGGCTTTCAACCACAGCAGCACTTTCTTGCCTGACTCATGCTGACTTCGGATGAAGCCTTTCACATCCGGCCACTTCTCTTCGTCGACGAGATTCTCGCCGTACTGCGCCTGCCACTTATCGTCCAGCACCACGATGCCCGGCGTAATGCCGTTCCGGTCCAGCTCCGCCATGAATTGCTCGTACAGCTCCTGGCGCGCAAAGTTCGGCGCGCGTTCCCCGGCAACCGCCGCGACATAGCATTGCGAACCCCAGCCGCAGAAGATCGGGCTCTTCCACCAATCCGGCTTGCCGGCAGCAGGCTTGCTGCTGACCAAGCCTCGTTCGCGCAGCGAGCGGACATGCGCCGCAAGCGCACCGTACTCGGAATCGGAGAAGTCGAAGCCGATCGCAGGCAAGGCGTAATGACCATTGGCCTCCGTATGCCCTTCGTAGGACAAGGACAGGTGGAACCCGAATTGCGCGTGATACGTGAACTCCGTAAAACGGTTATGGCCCGGCTTGGCTTCGACGCCGACGCCGATCCAGCCTTGTCCCGCTTCGAACGCGAAGCAGAACGGCGGCGGAGTGAAGAACCAGTCGCCTTTGCCCGGCAGCGGCACGCCCATCAGGTCGATCACCGAGCCGCCGGTAGGCGCGAAGTAATTGATTTCCTGGCCGTTGGGCTCGGGATTGAAGCCTTGCTTGAAACGCTGGCCGGAGCAGAAGAAGCCCGAACCCCAGCGCACATGCCCCGAGTAATAACCGCCGAAATAATTCACCTCGGCCAGCTTGCCCGCGCCGAACACTTCCATTTCGTACGAGAATCGAAGCGGCTCGCACCGGAAACGGTACAGCTTCTTCTCCCACACCGAGCTCTTCGCTTCAATCGACGCGACATAACAGCCATCGGCCTCCTCGATCGTCCAATCGCCGAGAATTTCGACGGTATCGTCGCGGTCGGCCAGCGAATGGATGCTCGAAGGAACGAACAATTCCATCACGGTTTCGCCGGATGCCTCCTTGACGTAGACATACGGGCGATCCTTCGGAAAGGTCAGTTCGTAGCGCTCCGCCTTGATGCTGGGCAAGCCGTTGTCTCTGCTGAATTCCATTATCGTTTCCCTCCACTCCGACCGGTGCCTGCTTGCCCGGTCTCTCTAATCACCCTTTGGTGCCGGATGCAATATTCATGCCTTCAATAAAATAACGCTGAAAGAAGAAGAAGAGCAGGATGACGGGCGCCAGCGAGATCAACGACGCCGCCATCAGGTAATTCCACTGGGTAAGTTCGGCGCTGCGGAATGCCGTAAGCCCGATCTGAATATTGAACATCGATTCTTTGTTCACGTAGAGCAGCGGACCGAGAAAATCGTTCCACGCCCCTTGGAACGTCGTAATCGCGATGACGATGACGGCCGGCTTCGCCAGCGGCACCATGATGCGGGACCAAATGTAGAAATGGTTCGCCCCGTCGATTTTGGCCGCTTCGATCAAATCGTTCGGAATACCCAAGTAAAACTGGCGGAGCATGAAGATTTGAAAGGCGCTGCCGAAGAAACCGGGAATCGTAAGCGGTAGATAGGTGCCTACCCAATGAAGCTTGGAGAACAGGATGTACTGCGGAATCAGCGTGCAGAACCCCGGAATCATCATGGTCGCCAGCATCAGGGAGAACAGAAAGTTTTTGCCGGGAAACTTGATCTTGGCAAAACCGTAGGCGATAAACGTGTTGGACAGAATATGCGCGACCACGCCGACGCAGGACAAGAAGAGCGTATTCAGGGCATAGCGGCTGAAATGGCCGCTGACCCAGGCATGCTTGTAGTTCTCCCAATGAAGGGCATGCGGATACTTCGTCGGCGGAAAGCTCATGATTTCCTTCATGGATTTAAGCGACGTGGACAACATCCACCAGAACGGCGCAAGACAAACGATTCCGAGCGCGATCATGATGATGGCGATGACGATGTTCGCTATTCGTTTGCGCGCTCGCCGGCTTTGAAAATAACTGCCGGAAGACGACGCGGCGGTCGTGCTCATCGATTATCCCCTCCTTCGTAATGGACCCACAGCTTCGACAAAGCCATGTTGATCAAGGTCAGGACGATGACGACGACGAAGAGGAACCAGGCCATTGCCGTCGCGTAGCCCATCTGGAACGATTGGAACGCCTTCAAGAACATATGCAGGTTATAGAACAGGAGCGAGTTCATCGGCGAGCCCGGCGTTGCCTGATCCTGCACCATGACGTAGCCTTCCTGGAAAATCTGGAACGCGCCGATCAGATTGGTCACCAGCTCGAAGAAGATAACAGGCGTGATCATCGGCACCGTAACATGCCAGAAACGGCGGATCGGGCTTGCGCCGTCGAGCTCGGCCGCCTCGTACAGATGGTCCGGAACGCCCTGCAGCGCGGCCAGATACAGGAGCATGCCCCCGCCCGCACCCCACAGTTTCATAAGAATGACCGCAGGCTTCGTCCAACTCGGATCGGTCATCCAGGCGGGTCCGTCGATGCCGACCCAGCCCAGCGCCATGTTGACGAGTCCCGTGCTGGGATTCAGCAGCATCATCCACAGGTAAAACACAGCGACGCCCGCAAGCACGGAGGGCAAATAGAAAACGGTTCGGAAGATCCGCATACCGGGAATTTTCTGATTCATGGTAACGGCCAGAAGCAAAGCCGCGAAGGTCGTGAGCGGAACGTTAAATACCACGTAGTACAACGTATTGTGCAGCGACTTCCAGAACAAGGTGTCATGGGTGAACATATTGCGATAGTTGCGTACGCCTACCCAATCCATTTGCGAAGTAATGTCGTAATTCGTAAAGCTCGCATACAACGAGAACAGCAGCGGACCGAACGTAAACACCAGGAATCCGATGATCCATGGCAGAACGAATGCATAGCCCCAAACGGCCTCCTTGCGCTCCAGCGACAACCGGCTCCTCTTGCCGGTTCTATAGGTATTGGACAAGTCAATCACCTTCCTCTTTACAATTGCGTTCAAGTCCGTCGGGAGGCGGTTCGCTTCAAGAAAGGAAGAGCGGCTGACAACCAACCGCTCCCCTGAACTATCGGCTATTCGGTTTAGCCTCCGTTTTGAGCTATCAGATCAGATACATCCTTTTGGGCTTGGTCAAGCCCTTCTTTAGGCGTGCTCTTCTTCGTCAGAATCGCGTCGACTTGCGGATCGAGCATTTTGAACAGATCCGCTGCAGCCGCCGGACGCGTGTATACGCGCGTGTTGGCCAAATTGTCGACGGACGCCTTGTAAATCGGATCCTTGGTCAATTCCGGATCGTTGGAAGCCTGCACGTTCGCGACGTTATCGTAATTCATCTTCGCCCAGTAGGTTTGCGCCTGAACATCGGTCAGATACTTGATGAATTCCCACGATTCGGCGGGATGCTTCGCGCCTGCCGGAATCTCGACCACGAAGCCGCCGCCCGTGCTCCAGTGTCCCGCGCCTTCCTTCGTCTCGGGAATCGGCGCTATGCCGACGTCCATGCCTTTGCCGAAGTCGCGAAGCTGCGTTTGGAAGGTCACCGCATCCGGCCAGATCGCCACTTTGCCCGCGATGAACGGATTCGCTTCTTTGCTGCCGAACGCCGCTTTGTACTCGTCGATGTTCTTCTGTCCGAGGCGGTCGGTGTAGCGCTGCACGTAATTGAAGCCTTCGATTTTATTCGGCGTGCTGATGTTCGCTTGGCCGTTCTCGTCCAGCCAGCCCTTGCCGCCGTCGAAATTGACCGCGATGCTCTTCGCGTCGAATCCGGCGAATTGCGGCGCATAGCCGATGCGCGCGTACTTGCCGTTCGCGTCTTTCTTGTCCAGCTTCTTCGCCACTTCTTCAAGCTCGTCCCAAGTATCCGGGAACTTGTTCGGGTCGAGCCCGGCTTCCTTGAAAGCGGTCTTATTGTAGAACATCATGCGCGTATCCGTCGTGAAAGGCAGCGCGTAAGGATCGTTCTTGTAGAGCACCGTGTTCCAGAGATCCTCGCGGAAACGATCCTTCACCGTCGGATCTTTGGCCAGGAATTCAGCCAGGTTCGTGTTCTGTTTCTTCGCCGCGCGGAGCCCCGTCTCTTCGATGCTGTTCACGATGACGTCCGGCGGATTGCCGGCCGCGGTCTGCGCGAGCGACTTCGTCCAGATGTCGCCGTAAGGATAATAAGAGTGCTTAACCTCGATTGTGCCTTCATGGGCTTTGTTGAAATCGTCGATGATCTTCTCGACCAGCGGCCGGCGCGTCTCGGATCCCCAGAACGTCCAGAAATCCAGCACGACCTTTTCTTTAGGAGCAGCATTGTCTTGCGGTGCAGGCGACGCGGCCGAGTTCTCGTTGCCGTTGCCGTTGTTGCTGCTTCCGCAGCCGGACAAGAGCGCGCCGGTCGTTAAAGTTAAAACAAGTGATGCGATTGCAGCTTTGTTCACTTTCTTCATCCCATAGACCTCCCATTTTAAGAAAACCAACATCAATCCCACAAATAATTATACAACCCCACATTCATTCAAACGCTTTCATGTGGAATTTGATGTCCTTGTGTCAGTTATAAAACTAATCAGTCATGAAGTCAACATAAATTTTGTGATGTTGAACGATTTATGATGCAATCCCTCGTTTTTCGATCGATAATACAAGTTTTTACAGGGGAAATAATTCATAAAAACGTCAAAAACCGTCGAATTCCTCCTCGACGGTTCTGATTCCATACTATTGTGTTCGACTGCGCCTCACTTCATTCCTAAACCTTCCAATTCCGCGTCAAGATGCCGAGACGCCGATTACCTCGACGCATGGAAGCCGGCCGGCGCAAGAAGAACTCACGCAGGCTCGACGAGGTTATATGCGACCGACAGGCTGGCCAAATCCCCGACGGCTTCCCCCAATCCGGCCGGTACGATGCTGCAGGCCCGCAGCGAATAAGGAAGCGCCTCTTCGCTCAGCGTCTTCATGACGATCGGCTCCAGAATCGCTTGCTGGCGTCCATAGATGCTTCCGATGACGATCCGTTCCGGATTCAGCACGTCCACGAGAATGGCCAATCCCCGGCCAAGCTTCTCCCCGACGACGCGGAAGATTTCGAGCGCAAGCGGATCTCCCCCGCTCGCGGCTTCGCCGATCCGCTGCGTCGTAAGCGAATCCAGCGCCTCCTCCGATTCGCAGAACGAAAGCGCCTCGCCTCGAAGAAGCGCCTCCCGAGCCTGCTGCTTCCCTAATTGCGCGATGCCGCCGCCGCTGCAATAGCCTTCGAACGAGCCCGCTTTGCCGTAGCCGACGGGGCCGTCGTTCTCCATGCGCATATGGCCCACTTCGCCTGCCATGTCGTTCGTTCCGGCATACAGCCTGCCGTCCAGGATCAAGCCCGCTCCCATGCCCGTGCCGAACGTCAGGAAGATCATATTGCGCGTCCCTCTGCCTGCTCCCCATTTCCATTCGGCCAGCGCGCAGGCGTTCGCGTCGTTCTGCAGCCCGACAGGCACCGCGAATCGCTCCAGAAGCGGCGACACCACGTCGATGCCGTCCCACCCGGGGAGGTTGGGAGGCGACAATACAAGCCCGGATCGGCTGTCGAGCGGTCCTCCGCAGCTGATGCCGATCGCTTGAAGCGATACCTGCGGGTGCTCGGCCAGCAAGCCGGCCATCGCGTCCATGATTGCGCGGAGCGCCTCTTGGGGCGTCCCTGGGGTAGGGAATTTGAATTTGGCGACGACGTCTACCGTGTCTGCCAGAGCCTTGCCTATCGTAACGGCGCATTTGGTGCCGCCGATGTCCACGCCGCCGATCCAGGTCATGATTCGAAGAACGCCTCCTCCAGCAAAATGCAAAGCGCATGGTAAACCGGCAGATGCCGCTCTTGGATATCCGGCGTCATGTCCTCCGGGATGCGGATCGTCACGTCGCACAGCTCCTTCATGCGTCCGCCCGAGCGGCCGGTCAAGCCGATCGTGCGCAGGCCAGAAGCCTTGGCGACCGTAATCGCGTGCAGCACGTTCGCGGAATTGCCCGAGGTGCTGAGGCTTACCAGGACATCGCCCGGCTTCCCGTAACCGTACACTTGCTGGGCAAAGACCAGATCCGGCGCCACGTCGTTCGCGAAGGCCGTCGCCAAGGCGGTATGGCTGACCAGCGAGATGGCCGGGAGCGCGCCCTGCAGGTTATCGGCGATGTACTCCGCCGCCTCCGGCGATACCGCCTTCAGCTCCTCGCGAAATCCCCCCGGAACGGGACGGCGCAGCAGGAATCCCTTCATCAGCTCCCCGACGATATGCTCGCAATCGGCCGCGCTGCCGCCGTTGCCGCAGACCAGCGTCTTGCCGCCTTGCGCGAACGATGTCTTCATGATCTCGAACGCGCCGACGATATCGGCGCCGCACGCTTCTTCGAGTTCAGGGTATTTCGCATATAATTTCACCAGTGCTGGGTTCATGATTGTTCCCTCGTTCCGTTTTTGATTGGACATACGATGATCTGAACGCCGTGCTGCTCGATTTCATGCAGAACCGCCGTATCGGTAAGCTCGCTGGTAATGAGGATATCCACCTCTTGAAAAGTGGCGAAGGATACGAAGGCGTTCTTCAGGAATTTGCTGTGATCGGCGACCACCACGACCTTCTGCGCCGCCGAGATCATGGCCCGTTTCACTTGCGCTTCATAGAGATCGGAGCTCGTGAAGCCTTTGCGCAGCGAGATGCCCGACGTTCCGAGAATCGCGTATTGGGCATCGTACTTCCGGAGCTCGTCCTCGGCTTGCGGGCCGACCAGGCACATGGACTTGCGAATCAGCTTTCCCCCGATCAAGAAGATGCTGCGCTCCTCGTTCGCGCTGCATTCCTCCGCAATGTTGATGCCGTTCGTCACGATGGTCAGATCAGGAACGTTCTTGAGATGCCGGGCCACGCACCAGGTGGTGGAGCCGGAGTCCAGGATGACGTTCGTATTGTCTTTCACAAGGCCGGCAGCCGCCTTAGCAATTGCGTCTTTCTCTTCGTAATATTGAAATTTGCGCTGATGCAAGGGCGGCACGGTCGACATCGCCTGCTGCAATTCCTCCGCCAGTATCGCGCCGCCGTAATTTTTCTCCAGAAAACCTTCCTGTTCCAGCTGCAAAAGATCTCTGCGAATCGTCTCTTCCGACACGTTGAAATGCTTGGCGAGGTCGACGACTTTCACGCTCCGCTCTTCCATCAGCATCTCTTTGATCACATTTCTGCGCTGCGATGCTATCATAGCCTGTCCCCCTCGTTCAAATGAGCTTTTATCGTAATCAAGGATTCCGCATGCTGGCCGATCCGCATTCCGTTCACTTTGAGATCAGCGGCAATCCGGGCACGCCGAACCGGCAATCCGTTCGGGGTCACGCGGACGGACAGCTTCGTTTCTTTCTTGGCGGCAAGCGTAATCGCCGACTCGGGAGGATCGGCGTGCCATCCGGAAGGCAGCAGCAAATCAACCTCAACCAAAGCATCCCTGCTTAATGGATTCCTTACCTCGATCTCAAGCGTAACCGTCTCTCCGCTCCGCGTTTCGCTCTGATAAGGCACGATGCGCGCCCCGAAGCCTTCCGCGCCATAATCAAGCTGCTCGAGCGGGAGCAGCTCCCGATGCATGCGCGCCAGAGCTTCGCCGCGTCGATCCAGTTCCTCGAAATATCCCGGCTCCACCCATAGCGGATCCCAATGTCCCGTAAGAATGACATCGGGCTGCAGCTTCTTGTACAACGCTGCGCTGGCCATATAGTCATCGGCGTCGAAGCGATTTTTGTATACATAATTATAGAGAAGCCCGTCGCCGCCTTGATACTGATCGCCGGCTACCAGCACCTTCCGCCCGTCGACCTCCAGCGCGATCGCGACCGCATAGCGGGTATGCCCCGGCAGCGGGTATAGCGTCAGCTGGTATTCCTCCCAGGCAATCGGCGTTTCGAGCGGCAGCTCCCGGTCGACCGGAATCGGATCGTACCAGAGGCAAGGAAGATCGTAACGCTCCGGATGACGCAGAATGCCGGCAAACGTATCCGCTGCCCATACCTCCGTTCCTTCATGATCGCGCAGCAAATTGAAGCCGGCGACGTGATCGTCGTGATAGTGGGTCGGGACGACCGTCTCCACTTTGGTCACCCCGTACTGCTTCTTCAACGTGCCGAGCGTACGCAGCCAAGGACGGCGGGCCGCCCGATCCGTTTCCGCGGGCTTCCCGGTGTGAAAGTCGTAACCGAAGTCCAGGAACATCGCCTTGCCGCTCTCCGAGAGCAGCACGAAATAATTCGATTCGCTGTTTCGGCTTCGCAGAAGATGCGGCGTTACCGGTTCGAAGGGCTGCTCGAGAAACTGAAACAGCCGTGGATTTTGCTGCCGATGCTTCATCATCTCTCTTAAACGTTCAATGAGACTCGCTATCGCCTCGACAGGCTGATCCATCGTCTCGCCGTGAGACGGCAACAGCCGTTCGGGACCGCGTTCCTGCAAGTCCAGCAGCGAAGCCGCGGTTGCCGGCAGACCTTCGCCGCCGTTGTAGGTCCATTGCGTTGCGGCGAGCGACCATAGCTTTCCCGGCCCCGCGATGAGATCGCCGGTAAAAGCGTTAAGCCGGCCATCGATACGGGCAAGCACGCTAATGGAACCGGGCGTATGCCCCGGCGTCGGAACGATCTGGAACTGGCAGCCCCCGAAGGTATAGGATTCGTAGTCTTTCAAGGTGCCTGCTATCGGGACGGCATCCAGCAGCGAGAAACGCTCCTGGCGAACGTTATAGTTGTTCAGCACTTGGCGCGACTGCCAAATCGCATCCATTTCGGCGAACAATTCCTGCTCCATATGGGGCACCCAGATCGGAATGCCGGCCGCCGCCGCGCGGGCAAGCCCTTGGCCTTGATCGCGGTGATGATGGGTCATCAGAACGGCACTGACCCGGGTAACGCCGATTTCGGACAGGCAGTCGAGCACGTCGCCGCTTCCGAAATCGATCAGCACCGCTTCCGCGCCGTTCTTGACCACGTAAACCTTGCATGTATCCGGATAGATATATAAATGTTCGGATAAAGCCTGCATCTCGTCTTCAGCACCTTTCCATGCCGTTTCGTTTCGCCTCCGCGAACTACAGCATGCGGTAATAGTTTCTTAGCGGCTGCTGCAATGGAACGTAGCCCTCTTCGAAAAGCACCTTGTACTTATCATGCGCTGCCCCTTGCGGATACACGATTCGGCCCCTGCGGGAAGCCGCAACCGTGCCGGCCGCCTGTTCGGCATTCTCGTATACGCCGGCCCCGACGCCCGCCAGCAGCGCCGCGCCAAGGAGCGCCGCTTCCGGAAGCTCCGCGTTCCGCAGCAGACAACCCGACGCGTTCGCCTTAATCTGCAGCCATGCCGGATTATGCGTGCCTCCGCCGGTAAGGATCAGCTCCTTGATGGCGGCGTTAGTGGCGTGTTCGCCCGTACGACGGATCCACTCCATCTCGTAGGCGGTGCCCTCCAGCACGGCTGTCAATAAATCGGTCAGCCCGTGCTCGGCGGTCATGCCGATAAAAGCCGCCCGCGCCCTGGCGTCCGGTTCCGGAGCGCCGCTGCCGGACAAGTAAGGAAAATAGAGGATGCCCGTCGGGCTTCCCGCTTCATTCGCCTCGGCATGTTCGGACAACAGCCGCAAAATCCGTTCATAGCTCAACTCCGGTTCGGACAAGACCGAACGAAACCATTCCACCGAGCCTCCGGACGCCGACAAACCGCCCATCCAGAAGCTGTGTCCCGCTACCGGATGGCAGCCGAACGACAAGCCGGAGCCGAAGTCTTCCTCCGTCAAGCGCCGTTCGGCCAATACCCCGACGAGCGTCTCGGCGGTCCCCATCGAATCCATCACCTGTCCCGGTTTGACGACCCCGACCGCAAGGCTGGCAGCGACGTGGTCATGGCCGGCGATGACGACCGGAATGCCGGCACGAAGCCCCAGTAGAGAGCCGGCTTCGGAATGAACGCTGCCGATTATCGTGCCGCTAGGGACCGCTTCCGGAAATAAGGAGGGATGAAAGCCGAAATGCCGGATCCAATCCGAATCCCATTCCTTCTTGTCGATACGAAAAGCGAACGTACGGGCCGCCAGCGTATAATCGGTTGCCATCGCCCCGCTCAGCTTATAGGCGATATAGTCGGAAGCCGATAGCCACACGGCGCCATCCAGCGCCGATGGACCCTGCTGACGCAGCCATAGCAACTTGGCCATTCCGAATTTGAAGCCGGCGTGCAGCCCCGTAGCGCGGAAGCGCTCCAGAACATTCCCTTCGGCAGCAATCTGATCGGCTTGCGAGAGGGAGCAGCGGGAGAACCAAGGAATGAACGGCGACCTTGCCTCCCCGGTCACGGGATCGACGAGCACCCCCGTTTCCGCCATGCTTGCGATGCCGATCGCCGCTACGGACACGGCCGCTTCTTCGGCTGCCGGCACTACGATGTCGCGAATAAGGCCGGCGATTCCGGTCCAAAGCTGCTCGGGATTATAATACGTCCATCCGTCTTTAATGTAGGATGTCGTTTTCATTTTCGAAATTCGGAGCAATTCTCCTTGCTCGGAGAACAATGCCGCCTTGCAATGGGTCGTGCCGACATCGATGCTTAACAGCATCTGTTGCTTAGCGGACACGGCGATCTCCCGCCGCGATCTGCGCAATATGCGCGATGCCGATGCGCGGGCTTGCCAAGAACTTCGGCTGCAGCTCTTCCGGCAGCGAAGCGACGACCCGTGCCATCGAAGCCTGCGCCAGTACGACGACATCAACCGATTTCACGAGATTCAGCAGGACTTCGGCCAGCACTCTGTCATGTCCTTCTTTGTCGCCGTTCATCAAGAGTCTGTAGGCTTCTGCCGCCAGAGCCGACTTGATTTCGATCTCGCGGCCTTGCTGCCCCGCCTTGCTTTCAATGAGGCTGATGGTCGGCTGCAAGGTTGTCGACAGCGTAGCCGCCACGCCGATTCTTCGGCCGCTTCGCACCGCTTCCTCTGCCATCGCTTCGTCGATTCGAAGTACGGGCACTTGCACGACCTGCCGCGCCATTGAAGCCACCTCGCCGACAGAGGAGCAAGCACTGACGATGTAAGCCGCTCCTTGCTGTTCGGCAAACTTGGCGTATGTCAGCCAGCGCTCGATGACCGTCTCGGTCATGCCTTCGTTCTGAATGAGCTCCGGAAGAATGGAATCGTCCACGAAATTGATCAGATCCCAGCCCGGCATAAATTCCGCCGCCAATGCTTTGAGGGGATCGACCGTAACAGGGGTCGTGTGAATGATAGCTAGCTTAGGTAGGGCCATGTTCAAGTTACCTCCAGATGTATTAAAGTAAGAAGAATGGTACTGATCTCTAATGTTTATGTGGTATTTTGTGCTTAATTCCCTTATTATATAAATCAAAAACCACATAAGTCAACAATTCATCGGCGTATGCGCAAAAAAGGCAAAAAGACGCAGAGCATTCCGCTCCGCGTCTTGTTGTTTATACAGCTGCATCCAGCCGCTCAATTAAAATGAAGGCCGCTGATTAAACTTAAATGTTTGCGTTTTGATATTCTTGAGGATGCCCGTTGCCGGATTCAGCTGATAGGTATCTAGAATCCAGGGCCGATCGTCATCTCGATAGTAGTTTAAGGTTTGGAACGTATTCTTAGCCGTACACTTGATTCTAAGCGGCGTTGCCACGCCTACCCCTCCGTACCCCTCGCTGGTTTTGATGAGAATGATTTTCCCGGCGTGGATGTAATACAAGGCATCGCCAAATGCATTTGTCCCTTCGCATTCGCTGATACCGAGCAAATTTGTCGCGCCCGTCACGGTAAGAGCTCGATTAAACTCCTTATCCAACGTCTGATTTCCGATGTTGAGCTTGATCATTTTCCCGGTGCTTTTATTGACTGCATAGATATCATAATTACCGGAGTACGTCGTTGCCCCCTCCGTGGCGCATGCCCACGAGAATTCGGAGGTTTCCGTGGTTTGATTTCCCGCATACACGTAGACATCATAAGCTTGGCCGGCATCGTCAAGCATGGAGGTTTGGTAGAAAGCGTCGTTCTTAAGCGTTTGAACCGTTACAGCGCCTCCGTTTGGTTTAACGCCCGTTACTTTCTGGTAATCGAACGTCTCGCCCGTTTCCTTCATCACTAGATACGCCATAGGCCCATCGTCCGTAGTGAAGGTGAAGCGATCGTAATACCCAAACTGCGGTGCCTGTTTCCATGAAGTTGTCGGCGCCAATTCATCTACGAATTTGATGTTTTGTGCATGGAGGCTCTTCAAATACTCATCGTCGCTTAGCAGTTTCTTCGCTTCATCAATGCTAAGGTCGAGCGAAAAGTCTGGAATCGGTGCATTTGTATCATAATCGTAGGAATTGTCTACGGAAATGTCATCTACCATCCATTGATCGGCCATATAGAGGAAGGTGAATTTCTCTTTGTACGCATGCGTCGACCCCATACCATCTAACAGATACGGGTTTCTGAGATTCAGCGCGAACTCATCTTCCGCTCCTGTTAATTTCGGCGCAAAATCAAAGGAACGCCGTATCTCGGTTTCATCCGTAAACGTGTCTTGACGGAGGAAATACTGTTCGTAGTAACCAAACATACGGTCAATGATACGGTCGGAGAAATACTTGCTTATTTCCTTATGATGACCCGCATACTTTCGTTGGATCGCTTCTTCGCTTAGATTCATTTGGGCATCCGCCCTGCCTAAATGGTTAACCAAGGTAATCCCGTCAAGCACGATCCGCTTCGCTTCATCGAGCGTTAAATCTTCCTGACAGGTATTCTGGCCTGAAATCGGGAGTGTCGCTTCTCCCAGCTCAACGTCCCACTTGAATGACTTCAGCCACAAATCCACGATAATCGAAGCTTGGGCGCGGGCAAAGAAATCCCATTCATTTTGGTAACAAAGCGGCGTAACCCCGCCCGCGGTGGAGAGCCCCATCGCTTTTATGGTCACCTCGCCGCGAATACCCGCCATGCCCTCCAGGCCAGCCATGCCGATTTGGAATACCGACAGATAAATACCCAGCTGAGGTCCGAATTCCAATTTCGCCTTCATTTCGCCGCTTGCAGCCACGTTCGTAGTCCTGCTATGCGAACCGTCTATCTTCCCCGTACCGTCACTGTTGTAATTGAACCCTAAATCCAGGTGCAAATCGTTTTCGACTTCAAAGGTGATGCCGACCCCTGGCCGTCGGACTATTCGCGAAGGCCACGATTTGCGCTTCTCTACACTTGAGCCAAACTCATCCCAATGCTCAGCTTATACCGCATCTTTCTTCCCGAAGGGGTCATACACGTCCAATGCCAATTGCCCAGTCTTTAGCATGCCGCCCCACTTGGCTAAACCCATCAGTAGAGACCGCTGGCAGCGGCGCGGCTTTTCATTGATGTCGTCAAAAGCGAAGCGCAGTATATTCCATCCTTCGATAAGCAGATGATTTTGGCGTTGAAGATCGTCCGCGAACTTCCACCGACTAACATCCCGCCAGTGCGGGCCGAAGCCGTCGATTTCCACGATCAGCCGAAACGGCAGCGGCGGGAGGTAGGCATAATCCGCGAATCGGGTACCTCCTTTGAAATCCGCCATCTCATACTCCGGGTGCAGATCATCCAAATGGCCGACTGCCGGCCACCAAACGTTTGCGAGCATCGTTTTCTCTGCCTGCGCCTTCTCCAGAAGACGCCTTTTGCGTTCCGATGAACTGTCGGCCAGCGCCTTCTCCATCATGCGCTCGTAAGCCGTCTCAAACCTATGATCCATGTCACTCTCTCCTCGCTCAAACAAAATAAAGCTGCCCCCTCGATAAAACCGAGAGAACAGCCCGTGCTTCAGGACTATATTCAATTTATATGACTTTCCATAAAAATCCAGTTTAGCATGCGAATTCGGAATCGGAAAGGCCAAAAGAGTACCTTATCAAAGAGCCCCTTCCCCTTGTTCCTTCATCCTTCCCGAACCCGCCAATGTACTGTACTGGGTGCAGCTCATGCTCCTATTCTGCCACTGTTCGCGCGATACGGCGCACACCGCGAACCTTTTCACCTTACTCATGCCCCAAATAAACAAAAAAAGAGAAACCCGCCGTGTCACAATACACGCGGGTTTCTCTTTCATCTATGGCCATCAATCCCAGCCAGCCTAATCTAGCAAAAGCAGCAAGCGGCAAGCGGATCAGCTTTCGCGCAGGATCCCTTTGTCCTTCAGCAGCTTCATGAAGATGCCGCCGACGACGCTGCGGTGCTGGAAGTTGAGCTGGCGGGCCGTCAGCGTATCCGTCCAATCCGAGAACGGCACGCGGTCCGGCGTCTCGTTCAGCATCGTCCAGATCGGCTCCGTCAGCGAGACGAAATCGCTGCGATCTACCGCCAGCGCGGCCGACCAAACGAGCCAATCGGCTTTCGTATACGTCGCCCGGCTGTCCAGCGGCGTCCCGTACACATTGCTTTGTTTCACATACCAAGCCACTTCGTTCCGCAGCGTTTGTTTCTCGAACAGCTCGGTTCCGAACAGCACATCCCAGATCAAGTTATACTTCAAGCTCCAAGTGCCCGCTTGGCCGAACGCCAGCTTCGTATGGTCGCCGTCGTCCGCAAGCGTTCCCCATTGCGAGGCCATTTCCTGCGCGAGCTTCCGGTAATGCGCCTTCGCCTCCGCGTCGCCTTCGATCCCTTTCAAGATCGAGAAGCTGGCCACGCCCATCACGGCCTTGACGGACAAATTCGCGTTGCGGGCCAAATGACCGGCAAAATCATCCGTGCACAGCTGATTTTCGGGATCCAGTCCATGCTCGACCAAGTAATTCGCCCATGTCGTCAAGAGCTCCATATGGCCCAGCAAATAATCCGAATTGCCGCCAGCCAAACAGTATGCAGCCGCCATAATCAGCATGTTGCCGCATTCCTCGACAGGCATTTGCCCTTCGATCGCGTTGTCGCTGTATACTTGGCCATTGCCGATCGGGTATTGGCCGATGTCATGCGGCGCGAAATCAAACGGCCATGCATCGCTTTCCGCATAGCGGACGATCGGTCGGATCATCGCTTCTACTAGCGCCGGATTATAGAGCAGATAGAGCGGAATGGACGGATAGCTGACGTCAACCGTCGCCATGCAGCCGTTGCTGTAGCATTCCTTGGACAAGAAAAGCAGCGCGCCTTCCGTATCCGTGACCAGCTTATGAGCGGCAATCGACTGGCGGTATGAGAGCGCCAGCAAATCCGCGTACTTCGCTCCGCCTGCTTCCGCTCCGTCAGCCAGCAGCTGCTTGTCGAATGCATCGCAGCGGGCCATCAACGACTCGTAGTCCGAGAATGCGGATGCCAGCATGGCTTCCGTGCTTTGGCCGTTCCGTTTCCAATACGCTTGCAGCTTGTCGCCGAAGTACTCGATCGCATAAACATCGTCGTAAGCCAGTACGATCACCGTTCCAACGGGAGCGTCAGCTATGCGGCCAAACTCATGAACGAGCGCCATGACCGGCTGCTCGTCCGCGACCGACTGCGGCAACCCGGTGACGGCATGACCTGCCAATTGTTCATTCCGGACGAAAGCTTTGCGCATTTCGGCGGAACCCGTAATTGCCCGAACGCGATCGGACTGCCGGGCAGCCAGATAGAAATAACCCCAGTCGATCCGGTGATCGTCTCCGGAACGATTCATGTAATCCTGCCGTTCATGCGACATGCGCAGCGCGACCAAATCCCCGCCTACCGTCGGCGATTCGGAGATGACGGCCTGCTGCGGATGGTCCACGCACCATTCGCCGGTGACGTCGAAGTACACCGCTGCCTCATGCTCCCGTCCATCCAAGGACGAGATTTCGAACGAGACATAGGAAGCCGGCCGCGACAAGATATCCAGATCGTCCAGCAGCAGCGGCGTCGTGAACGTAACCTTCAGCGCCACGCCGGCAGCTTCGAAACCATACACGGTGCTGAGCGGCGTTACGCGCAGCTCGCTCTGCGTCATCGCCGGCGGTTCCGCATAGTAACGTTCCGCCTTCGCTTGTACTTTTCCTGCGAAGCGCCATACGGTTCCATCGATACGAATCAGGCCTGTCATCGCATGTCTTTGACCGGTCCAATGGCGGGTAAAGTCATCTGTCAGCTGATCGGCAGCCGACCATACGCTGAAATAGGGATCTACGGCAACTAAAGGGACTGACGAGGGACGAAGCGCGCTGTTCATGTGCATCCTCTTTTCAATATATATTATATATAATAAACATATATTATTCCCTATACTGCCTGGTGTCAATCCACAAACTGACCTAAAGCCGCCCGCGACTTCCGATGTTGCAATTGATTCATCACTGATGATTAGCGTTCGGAGGCCATAATCCGCGTTCAGCTCCGGTTATCGGATCAATGGTCCCGCACGATCGTCAGTTCGGCCGTGCAATCCCCGTCTTGGCTGCCGCCGACCGCAATGCGCATCCTGCCCGGCTCTGCGGCGAAATCCATGGAAGCGGTCCAAATCGCCAGCTCATCCAAGCCAAGCTCCAAGACGACCGTTTGCGATTCGCCAGCCGCAAGTCCAACCTTGCGGAACCCTTTCAGTTCCGTCACCGGCCGCGTTACGCTCGCTTCCAGATCTTTGACGTACAGCTGAACGACCTCCTGGCCCGCCGTTTCGCCGGTATTGCGGACCGTGACTTTCACGGCGACGCGCCCACCCTGCACCAGCTCCTTGACGGAAATGGCCGCAGGCTGAAGCTCCAGTCCTTCATAAGCGAACGACGTATAGCTGAGTCCGTGCCCGAACGTGTAGAGCGGCTGTCCCGTCAGATCGAAGTAACCCGGTCTGCTGCCGCCGTCCTTATAGTTGTAATAAACCGGCAGCTGCCCGGCAGATCTCGGCAAGGAGACCGCCAGTTTGCCGCTCGGATTGACCTGTCCGAACAAAATTTCCCCGACCGCTTGGCCGCCTTCTTGACCGGGATACCATGCGCACAGCAGCGCGCCGCATAGCGAATCGATATCCGTCAGGGCATGCGGCCGGCCTTGAATCACGACGCCGATGACGGATTTCCCCGTCTCCGCGATCCGTTTCGCGAGCTCGCGCTGAGGCTCCCCGAGCTGCAGGTCGGCCACGTCGACGCCTTCGCCGCAGTCCATCTCGCCCGGTACGCCTTCCGTCGTAATCGCGGCGCCGTTCGTATCGAAGCGGATATCGAAATTGCGGGTGCTGCTTCCGCCGACGACGAGCACGACGACGTCCGCGTCTGCCGCGACGTCCAGCGCCTCTTGCAGCTGTTCCGGCGTGCCGCTGCGAATGCCGCTGCCTGCGGCATAGGCGACTTCCGTCCCCTCAGGGGCGATTCGGCGAATGCCTTCCAGCACCGTGACCCCTTTGCCTGCAGGCTGAGTCGACGTGTAATCGCCCAGTTGATTATAGATGTTGTCCGCATTCGGCCCGATGACCGCGATTTTGCGGTAGTTGCTGCCGAGCGGCAGCAGCGCATCCTCGTTCTTCAGCAGCACGATGGATTCGCGCGCCGCCTGCAGATTGTCCAGCCGGAAAGTCTCGCTGCCGACCGTCTCCTTAGCGATGTCCTCGTCCGTGAACGGATTGTCGAACAGGCCGAGCTCGAACTTGAGCTTCAGGACGCGGCGAACGGCCCGGTCGAGCAGTTCCTCCTCGGCCTTGCCGGCTTCCACCGCAGCTTCAAGCGTCGTAAACGACGTATCCCACAGGCTCAGATCGACGCCGGCCGCAAGCGCCATCCCCGCCGCCGATTCGTAATCGCCGCCCGTCATCGACAACAGACGGTCAATCGCTACTCCGTCCGCCATGACCACGCCTTCAAAACCCCACTCGTCGCGGAGGATGCCGGTCAGCAGCTCCTTGTTCGCATGGCATGGAATGCCGTCGATTTCATTGTAGGCCGCCATGCAGCCCTGTGCTCCCGCACGGACGCCCGCCAGCATTCCGGGCAGGTGGATCTCGCGAAGCTCGCGCTCCCCGATTCCCGCCGGACCGGAGTTGCGCCCGCCAAGCGCGGCGCCCTGCGCGACGAAATGCTTCAGCAGCGCCGCGATTTTGTCCGGCTTCTTCAGCTCTTCCGGCGTGCTGCCTTGCATACCGCGGACTGCCGATTCCGTCATCTTCGCCGCGAGATAAGGATCCTCGCCGTAGCATTCCTCCGAGCGGCCCCATCTAGGCTCGCGAAGGATGTCCAGCGTGGAGATCAATCCGACATGCGCGCCGCGCGCGCGAATTTCGGCCGCGACATGCCCATATACCCGCTCCATCAGCTCCGTATTCCATGTGGAGCCGATTCCGATGTTCGTCGGAATGAGCGTGCCGTCGAGCGCTTGATGACCGTGCGGACATTCCTCCGACAGCAGAACGGGAATGCCAAGTCGCGTATGCTCGCGAATATACCGCTGCACCGCGTTGGCCGCCTTCGCGCTCTGCGTCGCCGTAATCCCGTTCTCATAGGTAACCGCCGACCACGGATCGGCACGGAATAGGCCGTACAACGCTCCCATCCCGTCCCCGAACGCGACCTCTTGCTTGAATGCTTCGGTCAGCTCGATGCCATCCGGCAACCGTCGGTAAGCATTCCAGCCGTACATATGCTGGTTGACCTGTCCCACTTTCTCCTTGGTCGTCATTCTCCCAAGCAGATCCTCGATCCGTTCTTCCACCGTTAGTTCCTTATTCCAATAAGCCGCTTCCATATGTCACATTCCCCTCCGCTCGGCCTTGTTGCAAGCTTCGCCGCGTATTCATAGTTAAAGGTTAGATCATTACGTATAATAACAAAATCCGGAGCGATTCCGCTAGAAATAGAAATACCGCCGTCCGACTCCAATAGAAGTCGAATGGCGGTTTCTCCCTACCTGGTTCGGTTAGCTTGCAGCTTGCGACTAAGACAACCGAGCCAGCGCGAGCGGCTTACACCCGTACGATCGAACTGCGCGTGCTCAGCTCCAGCGGCGAATAATCCTCCGCGTTCGCCCGATTCAAATTCATCCGTTTGATCAGCGGCGTCGCGCGATTGCACATGAATCTAGGCAGGCCCGAAAGATTCTGCGAGGCGGAATGATAGAGGAACGGATGGCAGAGCAGCACGTCGCCGGGCGACGAAGGCGTCTCGACTACGCGCAGGCGAACCCCGTTGCCGTCCACGTACGTTTGCTCCATAAACTTCTTGATGCGATCACTGCTGCCGGAATCCTCGGCCTCGTCCGCATCCGCCGCATATACGTCGGCCGCAACGGCGTCATCGTCATGTGAATTCGTCAATTCCCTTAACCACGGATGCGAGCGATTCGCTAAATGAATCGCCTCGTCGGCCATCAGTCCGTCGCTGTTCTCCGCCAGCAGATTGGCGACGATTTTATGCGATCCCTCAGCCACCAAGGTGCTGCCGCCCATCGGACCGATTTCCGAGAAGACGCACAGCAGCAGCAGTCCCTGCTCGGGACTGTCCACATAGTGCGGACGCATCATGCCGTCCCAATGCCAGCCTTTTACCGGCACGTCCCAAGGACGATCGGCGCCGGAGGAGAAGTTGACCGGCCACCAGCCCCACAGCGTTTTTCGTTCGTCTTGTCCGTAAACCGAGCGTTCCTTCCAACGACCTTCTCCGATTAAATCTTCGATGGCGTTGGCCAGCCGTTCCGTATTGCAAACTTGGAACAACTCGTCGTCGAACTGTTCCCTGATGTGCACCATCTGCTGGGTCCACGTCGAAGGATCGTTCTTCAGCACGCCCTGCTTCTCCAGCTGCGTCCATAGAAACTGCTGCGCTGCAAGCGCCGACTCGCGCGGAAACGCCTCTTTCAGATGCACGTACCCCAGTTCGATGAATTGTTCGATTTGCGATTGCGTTAACACTTTCGTCCTCATCGTCTCACTCCCTGTCAGGCAGTTCTCGGACTAATCTTATAGAACGCTTGCCGTGCTCTCTACGAATAAATAGCATCCTATTAACGGTTTTATGACGAATTTATTCGACATCGCCAAGACGGACTCCTCCGCCCGGCAGCACCTCCTATTCCATTTTGTTCATGTCTTGCGGCAACGTAAAGAGACGGCCGCCTCTCGGCAGCCGCCTTCCCGTGTTTCGAATCATACTAGGCTTTAGCTCCGCTTCGCTCGGCGGCAATACCGGAACCAGGAACAACTCGAGAATATCGTCATCCCACCAGTCGCTTCATGGGCCAATTGCGATCTCCATTGTAAACGTCTACGTCCATGCGATCTCTTGGAACGTATTCGTATTCGCGGATTCGTTCGCCTTCAAGCAAAGCAGCGCGCTCATCAGACCGTCATCCAGCGAAGTCAGCGAATCCGCCGTGCCGTTCACGATCTGCATGAAGTTCTGAATCAGCACGTCGTCTCCCCCGCCGTGGCCGCCGATCGCGTTCGGATCGAATTGATGCGTTTGCACCCGCGCCTCGTGATGCATGAACACTTTCAGCTCGTTCGTAAACCAATCGAATTCCAGCGTCCCTTTGTACCCCAGCAGCCGTGCTCCCCGCTTCTCCGCCGCTCTTCTCGCGAAGAAGTTCTGCGTATAGGCCGCATGCATGCCCGACTCGTAACGAATGAGGGCGCTGCCTGAATCCTCGTTGCCGGTATCCGTCGCGAAGCTGCAATAGACGCCTCGATCGCGATTCTGCGGCTTCATCGTGCTTTCCTCGCAGTCATGCTGTTCCTCGCAATCCTTGCACATCAATCCGGCCGGCTTGTCGCCTTTGAAGATCTGTTTCGATTTCATCGCGCATACCGCGGTCGGCTGCAGGCCGATCAAGTAATTGATGTAGTCGAAGTCGTGCGTCGCCTTCTGCAGGAACAACCCGCCCGTAATGCTCTCGTCCCGGTACCAGTTATGATAATAGACGCCGCCGTAAGGGACGTTGTTGAAGGCTTGCACATGTTCTACCGTTCCGATCTGACCCGAATCGATGATCGACTTCGCCAGCTTCACAAGCGGCGTATTGCGCAGCGGGAACGAGACGACCACCTGCGACGAAGACGCTTCGTACCCCGCTTTCAAGCGACGCAAATCTTCGAAAGTCGTCGCGACCGGCTTTTCCAGAAATAGAGGCATGTTCCGCTTCAGCACTTTCAACGCCATCTCGGTATGTAAATTGCAGCGGGTACCGATGACGATTCCGTCCAATTCCGCTTTATCCAGCATCTCGTCCGCATCCTCGAACCATTCAATCCTCGCTGCCGCATCGCCCATGCGTGCAATATGCTCGTCCTTCCGGGGATCCGCAATCGCGGCAATTCGGAATTCGGGATTGATCTCTTCCAGTTTCCCGAATAAGTGGCCGACACGACCCCCAAATCCAATAATGCCAATACGCTTCGCCATACACTTGCTCCCCCTTTGGATCCTCATGATAGTTGTTCATTGTCGCTCAACTATTCTGAATGATACTATAGGATCTATAAGATGTATTTGCTCATATTCGATATAAAGTTGTCGATTACCGACATGAATGGCTAAGGGGATCGTAAATCAATGACCATCATGACGCCTTCCGTCCCCATGCAGGACAACAAGGCATGGATGCCGAGCATCCACTGGGCGCAGTACCAGACCACCTCGTACTATCAAGGCTTGGCAAGGCGGCTCTACGATTTTGAAATGATGCTGGTCATCTCCGGCGAATTGGCCGTTCATTTCCCGGACGAGCCCGAGACGATCCGCTATTACCCGGGCGATCTGCTGTTTCTGCACGCCAAGGATCCGCATCGCATCGAAATTCCGAATCCCGAAGGCGCGCGGCTGCTCGGCATTCATTTCGACTTCTATGACGAATTCGAGCCGACGGCCGATATCCATATGGTCGCCGACGAGACGCGCGTCCGCGATGAACTGTTCTGCATGACGCCCGCGGGACCGGACGGCGAACGGCTCTTCGCCCGCAAATATGCAGCCGTTCCCGGCGACGTCGTGAACAGCATGGAATTGATCTGCGAAGAGTTCACGACGGCCAGAGCCGGTTACGATCTCGTCTGCCGCGGGGCCATGCTGATGCTGCTCGCATCCCTTCTGAGACATCAGCCGGTTCCGCAGCATTCCGCTTCGTCGAACTACCTGTCCGGCCTTCAAGCGCTGACGCGCGAATTGGGCGGCAGCCTGCAGCTAGCTTGGCCGATCGCGGCGATGGCGGAACGGCTGAATGTCAGCGAGGATCATTTTATCCGCTTGTTCAAAGAGCAGTTCGGCGTGACGCCTAATCAATACGTGCAGCATCTTCGCCATCGGGAGGCCAAGCGCTGCTTGCGGGATACCGACATGAAAGTCGAAGCGATCGGCAGGCGCATCGGCTACGACAGCCTGCATCATTTCAGCCATGTGTTCAAACGTTGGCAGGGCGTCTCGCCGCGGGAGTATCGGAAAATGTGCAGTATTCTATAACAGGCTGCTTAGGCGAAACCGGTCATCTGCTTCAGCACGGCCATCGGTTCAATGTTCAAGATTCAAACTCCACGCTGGATCCGTCTGCCTCGCGCGCCGGGATCACCCGCTCCAGCACGCCGGCGAGCGCCTTCCACCGGCCGGGATGGCTGCCGTCGACGAGCGAAGGCACGAAGCCAAGACCCAAGTACGTCTTCACCGCCGGTATGCGAAAATCATCCGTATGCAGCACGGCGCGCGTTCTCTCCTCCCGAACCATCTGCAGCAAGGCCGCGAGACTTACGTAGTACCCCAGCTTCTTGCCCGCATGCTCGGGAAGCAGTCCCACCATGTGAAGATAGCCGGTATCTTCGCTCCATTGCGGGCGATACCAGGCGGAAGCCGTGGCGATCGGCTCCCCGGCGGCATCGGTCAGAAACCAGACCCGCTCCGGCTTGTACGCCTCATCGGCGGCCATCTCTCTATCGAAGGCATGCTCTCCGCCGAAAGATGCGATAATGATCTTCTCCCACGCCTGCTCGTCCCCCGGACGAAAACTGCGGATGCCGTATCCCTCGGGCAGGCGAAGCTCCGGGAGTGCGCCAAGATCCTCATGAATCATGAGTAATTGCACTGGCTGCTGCTGCTTTTGCACTTGTTGCTGCTCTTCCGCTTTTTGCTGCTCTTCCGCTTGCTGCTGCTCTTCCGCTTGCTGCTGCTCTTCCATATCCTTGCCGCTCCCTTCGCTCATCGGCGCTTATAGTTTAATAATTTGCTCGGCATACGAGGTGCTTTTACGAAAATCCGGCATCTCCATCGCACGGCCGCCGTTCATGACGGACAGTTCGGAGAGCATGGCTACGGCTGTCCATTCGCAGGCATCATAGACGTCGATTGGCGGGCTGTGCAGTCCTTTCACCGCGGATACGAAATCTTCGACGATGAAATAATCGCCGCCCCAATGTCCGGCAGCCTTCTGTTCTTCCGTCACTTCCTTGTAACGATCAGGCAAATACATATCGTAGTCGCTCAATGGCCGCCACGCCGCGCGATCCTCTTGATCGCCCATGCTGTCGAGCCAGATCTTGTGCGTATCGCCGAGCCCGCGCGGAGCCTCGTAGCTGCCTTTCGTCCCTTGCAGCGTATAGTAATTCATATTGTGCGGCCGCTTGGAAATGCAGTCGATCCGCAGCTTGATCAGCTTGCCGCTCTCCATCTGGCACATCGTGATCGACGTGTCTTCCTGGCGGAAACGCTCGTCCGTATGCCAGCCCGTGCCGAAGCAGGATACCGAACGAATCCGATCCCCCTGGAACCACTGCATCACCGGCCCCAGACTGTGGGTCGGGTAGAACGCGCCCCGTTTGCCCAGCTGCCAGTAGCTGCGCCACGTCGGCTTCGACGCTTCTCCCGGAGACTGCCGGTTTAACCGGTAGGCCAGGCTGCGGACGTCGTGCAGGTATTCGCCTTCGCCGAAGTAGACATTACCGAAGAGTCCTTGCTTGACCATGTTGAGGATCAGTTGATTTTGCGGGATGTAGCAGTAATTCTCGGCCATCATGTAAACTTTGCCGGTCGACTCCACCGTTTCTTTGAGCCACCATAATTCGTCCATCGTGACGCCCGCGGTCACTTCGCTCAGCACGTGTTTGCCCGCTTGAAGCGCCATGATGGCCTGCGGGACATGCAGCTGCATAGGCGTTGAAATGACAACGGCGTCGATGTCGGCATCCAGCATGTCTTCGAATACGCGGTACGTATGCGGAATGCCGTTGGCGGCGGCCGCTTCGGTCACATACGCTTCATCGAGATCGCAAAGCGCGGCTACTTCGATGTCCGGCATGCAGCGAAAGCCCTGCAGCGTACTGAGTCCCCTCGCACCGGCAATGCCAATTTTCAAGGTCATTTGATCCTTCCTCCATCCAGAGTTTGAGAGAATGCGGATACCTTTTATGCTAGCTTGCTTGTCCTACTAATTTGACAATGGCGGCAAGTTATCCTTTTCCGAAAATAAACCTCACAGGTAAAAGGCTCTGGCCGTCAGTTCGTTTGAACCAACAGGCCGGAGCCTCTCCAGAGACTACTAACCGTCCGAATGTCCGCATACGCCAGCGGGACCGGAGTCCCGCCGCCTACACGTTCTTGATGGCAAGCAGCGCATCCACGGGGGGATGATTAATTCCGAAGGTATTCACGAACGCCGGATTGCGCTGATCGTGCTGCCCCTTCATGACGGTGACTTCGTAACCGAGCCGTTCCAGCTCTTCAGGTTCCCAGCTGCTGCGATGCGTCTGGAACACCTCTCCGTTCAAGCCGAAATGGTCTACATTATCCTGGGGAAAAAAGCCGCGCGGCGTGAAGACGATGACTTGTTTACTGGCGATCAATTCCGCTTCGCGCAGCATATCGAGCGCATCCTGCTTGGTGAAATGCTCGATGGAATCCATGAAGGATACCGCCGAGAAGGACTTCGGCACGAACAGCTTGCCTATTAAACGCGCATCGGCGTTCAAGGGCAGAATATGCCCTGAATTCGTTATTCGATTGATCAAATAAGGCCGATGAACATCCAGGGCGATAATATGCTTATAGGGCAGATCATCCAGTATCAAGCAAGGACCGCAGCCGACATCGAGCAAGCTCTCCGTATCGATAATCCTTTGATGCAGTAACGCTAGAAAATTACGATCGTTCGTTTCGTGAATCACTCGCCTCGCCTCCTATGCTCTTACTGTTCATAGTGTATGAGCATGTCCGGGGAGACGTAACGGCGATTGCTGCGTCTGATCGCGATTCCTTCTGCCAGCTCTTTCATCCGAGGGTTGCTATTGCCCAACTTCGATTAACACCGGTTCGCGTTCTCGAACTTGAACGTCGGTTTCAGCTCGGCGGCTGCGCTGCTGTTCTTCCTGATTTTCGGGATCATCGTGCTTCCGTTCAGCGTCTCGACGTTCGCGATTCTATCGCTCTACCAATCGTTTCAATCCTTTCCGGGCGTGCTGATCGAAGCCGCCTGCATCGACGGATTGAGCGACTGGGGCATATTGACGCGGCTGATCCTGCCCAACGTGCGCTCGACGGTCGCTTCGCTCGGCATCATTCAATTCATCAATGCCTGGAACGAATAGCTCTGACCCATGCTTGTCACGAACAAAATGGAGCATGCACCGATCCAGATCGGACTGAAGCTGTTCGTCAACTCCGACTCCAACATGTGGGGCTCGCTGATGGCCGCAACGACCGTCTCGTGCTTGCCGATCCTGATCATTTACTTGCTGCTTCGCCGGCAGATCGTAGATTCTTTCATCCGCTTCGGCATCAAATAGAACAAAGCGCCAAGGATATGATCCCAGGCGCCTTGTTTTATTTATATATATTGAGGATAGCCGATTTAACTTTAGCTGGCTGCCTTCGGTTTCAAAGCAGCTTCCGTTCCTTTTTCTTCAGCCTGACCCGTGCGTTTAATGAAGAACGATAGCAGCAATCCGACGATGCCGATGCCGATAATGACCAGATACGCATCGTTGATGCCTTGAATCGTTGCTTCCATAACCATATGCTCCTGCGAAGAATCGTTGCCCGCAGCCACCATATCCAGCATATGCGTTTTGGTTCTGGTCGTCATAACCGTGACGAGCAGCGAAGTTCCGATCGCGCCCGCCACCTGCTTGATGGTGTTGGAGATCGCAGTACCATGCGCATTCAATCTTGCCGGCAATTGGTTCAGACCCGCCGTCGTAATCGGCATGAGGAACATCGCCATCCCGAAGCGTCGTCCCGTGGACATCAGAACCAAGTACGTATAACTCGTAGAGTCGGTCAAATTAACGAAGCCGACGGTAGTGCCGATCGTAATCGCCATGCCGATAACGGACAGCCACTTCGCTCCGAATTTATCGAACAGTCTTCCCGTTACCGGCATCATGACGCCCATCAGCAGCGCGCCGGGGAGCATCAGCAGACCGGATTCCAACGCCGTGTATCCACGCGCGTTCTGCAAGTAAAGCGGCAGCAGCATCATATCCGCATACATGACCATCGTTACCGCAATATTAATAACAGTCGTTAAGGAGAACATGCCGTATTTGAACGCCTTGAGATCAAGAAGCGGTTCTCTGGAAACCAGCTGTTTCCAGGTGAACACGATCAAGGAAAGAACGCCGATCACGATGGACAAAATGACTTCCGCGCTCGACCAGCCTTTGCTTCCGGCGCTGCTGAAGCCGTAAAGCACGGCGCCGAAACCGATCGTCGAGAGCAGGACGCCCACCATGTCGATTCTCGGATATTTGCGCTCCGTTACGTTCTTGAGGTACACATAGGCGACTGCAATGACGATGACGGCAAGCGGAATCATGCCGTAGAACATCGTGCGCCACGAATAATGCTGCATGACATAACCGGCAATCGTAGGCCCGATTGCAGGAGCGAAAATGATCGCGAACCCGACCATACCCATCGCCGCCCCCCGCTTGTCGGGAGGGAACACGGTCAAGATAACCGTCATCAGCAGCGGCATGATAATGCCGGCGCCCGCCGCTTGAACGAGACGTCCGGCCAGCAGCGCGTCGAAGTTAGGGGCTGCTGCGGAAAGAATCGTCCCCCCTAGGAAAATAATCATTGCCGTTTGATACAACTCGCGGGTCGTAAACCGCTGCATGAGATACGCCGTAATCGGTATAAGCACCCCGTTCACCAGCATGTATCCGGTGGTCAGCCACTGCGCGGTGGACGCCGCGATTTTGAAGTCGACCATCAGCTCCGGCAGCGCGACGCTCATTATAGTCTGATTCAACACGGCGATGAACGCCCCGAGAATCATGACGAACAACAGCGGGCCTTTCTTGATCGAGCTGCTGTCAAAACCCGTAGAAATACTCATCTTGTTCAATCCTTTCTTTTTGCTCTACAACTAATAGACACTTTGTTGTATACTGTACCTAATGTAAAATATTATATGGGCTGCTCTGCATGATCACAAGCAACAGTTTCATCAAAAACGTTTATTAATTGACGAATGCGCGGATTGTGTTGCATACACGCCACATCATTTACAGAGCCGCTCGCAATTGTCGTGCAGAATCCAGGTACAGAAAGGAAATGAACAGACGTTGTCAATCAAATCCCCACGGATAGATCCGCGAGTCGTTCGGACGCGGCAGTTGATCCGAGATGCCTTTATCGATTTACTCCAGGAGATGGAGCTTGAGAAAATAACCGTCAACCGGATCGCGGAACGCGCCACGATCAACCGCGTCACCTTCTATCTGCATTACAAGGATATTCCCGATATGGTGGAGCGGATGGCGGATGATATGATTCGCGAGTTTCATGCGGTCTTGCAAGACATACCGAACGAGCCCCATGCCGAAACGAGCTGGACGATATTGGTCAGCATCATCGAGCATATCGCGGAACATGCAGCCTTCTATAAGATCGTTCTCGCCTCCAAACGCATTCCGGCCTTCACGGACCGCCTTATGAACTTGATGGTTGAATTAATTTCAAGCCGAGCCGAGAATCGAATCGCTTCCTTGACGGTTACCTCCGTGAACGTTCCGAAAGACATTGCCATCTGGTATGGCTCCTCCGCCCTCATCGGTACGATTGTCTATTGGCTGCGCAGCGACATGCCTTACACGCCGCTCTTCCTTGCGAAGCAGCTCTCTATATTGTTCCGGCTGCCGCAAAATGCAGCAGAGTAGCCGATAATCCGTGACCGTGTGCATGATCAGCAAAAAGTTAAAAGCCCAAAGCCTTGACCGATTAACGGCCAAAGCTTTGGGCTTACGAGTTATGCGCTGCTGTTAACTTACGCGTTACGCGTACAAATGCGCCGGCAATGCCTGCACGAACGGCGACCAATCGCCCGTCGCGTAGAGCCCAAGCCGGTGCATGGCCCGCGTACACGCCGTATAGAGAAGCTTGCGTTCGTTCTCCCTGCCGTAAGCTCCGGATGAAGCGTCATAGACCAAGACTGCATCGAACTCGACGCCTTTGGCGAGATAGACGGGAATGACCATCACGCCCTTCTGGAAATTGAACGTCTCCTTCGTAATGAGCTGCAGCTCTTCGCCTCCATGCTTCCGTAACGATTCATAGGCTGCGCGGCTTTCCGCCGCGGTCTTCGTAATGACGGCGATGGAGTCGAAGCCTTCGGCCATGAGCACCGCAATGTCAGTCATCATTTGCGCGTCACGCTTCTCCGAGCCGTCGAATCGAGTCAGAAGGGGCTTGGCGCCTCTTCTGTCAAACGGTGCGATTTCTTCCCCGCCCGGGAGCATCGACCGCGTAAATTCCACGATCTCCCGCGTCGAACGATAACTGCGCACAAGGCGGATCAAGCTTGTTTCGTCTTCGCCATATAGCCGAATGAGCGGCGAGTCGGATGCGTCCAAGCTCGTAGACTGCATGAAGATCGCTTGCCCGAAGTCGCCGAGCACCGTCATCCTGGCGCGAGGGAACAATTTCTTCAAATATTCATATTGAAACGGCGAATAATCCTGCCCCTCATCGACGAAGACATGCCGAATCTCCGTGTTCGTTCGAACGCCCTCGATCAGCTCCTTGAGATACAAATACGGCGTCGCATCCTCATAGAACAATTCGCGCCGGTCTAGCTTTTCTGTGGTCTGCTTGCAGATTTCCGTCCATAATACCGGAATATCGGACTCCTTCGTCTTCTCCCGATAGGCGGCTTCGCCCTCGAACAATTGGCCATAGATGCCCTCAATATCAATAAAGGCGAATTTCTTCACGCTTTTCCGCAGCGGTTTGAAGAACGCCTTCACGATCTTGCGGCGAAGCAGGTCTTCTTCCTTCAAGCCATAATCAAAGTCGCCTTCGTCTCCCCGGCGCTTGTTGTTGATCCGTTCGCGAGCCGCGGTGTACGTCTCCGCGAGATCGAATAATTCCCGGTCTCCATGCAGCATGCCGAAGGCTTCCACATACTGATCGGTGTCGAGATAGTTCATCTCTTCCTGTACCCAAGGCGCTTCCCGTTCCGATCTTTCCAGCGAAGCCAGTTCTTTCAGCAGCCATTCCTGCAAGAGCGCGACCCGATTAACGAGCGGCAGCGAACGGTCGTAGCCATAGAATTCCGAATGCATTCGCTTCGCGGTGATCAACTCGCGTTCTTGGACCCGAATGCCATTGAATCGCATGCCTTCTTGTCCGAGCCACGTGCCGTAGTGCTGCAGAGCTTGCATGAAAGCCTCGGAGGCTTTATACCCGATTCCCTGAAGACGGGCTTCGTACCCCGGCGCTCCTTGCGCAGTCAGCACGTATTCGATCTGATCGAAGGGATCCTCCGGCCGCAGCGAGGAACCCAGCCAATAGTCGAGATATTCTTGAAACGTCGTCTGCTGCATGTTCTCTTCTCCCAGCTCGGGCAGGACGGTGGAGATATAGCTGTTGAACATCGGATTCGGCGAGAAGAGAACGATCTGGTTCGCCTTGATCGTCTGGCGGTGTTTGTACAGCAAGTACGCCACCCGCTGCAATGCCGCGGAAGTCTTACCGCTGCCTGCCGCCCCCTGTACGATGAGCATCCGGCTTCGGTCGTTGCGGATAATGGCGTTCTGCTCCTTCTGAATCGTGGCCACGATACTCTTCATTTGCGAATCCGCGCCTTTGCCTAGCACTTGCTGCAGCAATTCGTCTCCGATCGTTTCGTTCGCATCGAACATGTTGCGAAGCTGCCCATTCTGAATCTGAAATTGACGCTTGAGCTCCATCGTCCCTTCGATTCGTCCGCCCGGCGTGATATAAGAAGCGGGGCCCGGAGAGTAATCGTAGTACAGGCTCGCGATCGGCGTCCGCCAGTCATAGATCAGAAAACGCAATCCGTCTTCGTCGATGAAGGAGGATACGCCGATATAGATCTGCTCCGTCTGGTCCTGGTCCTCCTGAAAATCGATCCGTCCGAAATACGGAGACGGGAGCAGGCGGTTCATGCTTTTCCATTGCTGCACCAACAGCTTATGACCGCGCTCGCGCTCAGCCAGTACCGCTGATTGCTGGTTTATCGTGAGGAAGGTTTCTTCGAAATCTTCGTCCGTGCTCGTGTTGATCGTAACTTCTTCCCAGAATCGTCTGCGGATGTCCGTAGCCTGATCGCGCATGCCGGCAACCTCCGGCTCCAGCTCGGCAATTCTCGCTTGCAGTTTGTTCCTGACCTTCTCCAGCCGCTCCTGTTCCTGCTTCCAATCCGCTGTTTCCATATCTCTGTGAACACACTCCTTTTTCCGAATGATCGGGATAAAAAAGAGCATTGACAAATTAAAGTTCCAGCTGTACAATTAAAGTAGGAATAGAACTGGAAACTTCACATAACTAATTTATCAATGACGCTATCGATTATATCATGGCGTTATTTTGCATTCAATTGATTTTTTTCTATTGTCGTTATTTTACATTTACGGACATCCGGAACGCGAGCGATGAACGCTGAAATTAAAGAACCACGGGATGAACAATCCCGTGGTTCTTGTCGTTATGTCTCCGCGTGATCGCGGGAATTACGGCCATTATGATTGATTGGATGCACTTAACGCATCCAATGAATCCCCGAGAACCTTATCACACTTATCGACATTGGGGCTCTTCGTACGAACGGCTGCAAGCACGTCATCGATCGTTCCGTCAATCCGGGTCCACGTTTTCCGATCGATTTTCCTGAGCTTCGGTTCTGCCTGATCCCAGTCATGCTCCAGATCGTTGGCTTTCGACTTGGCTGCACTCAGATTATTTCCGTCGATATTAGCAAGGATTTCATTTTCAATGGTAATAAAATCGTTCAGCTGCCCGCTCAAGGTCGTTTGCGATGAAGCGACATCCGGCACAAGATTCTGATTGCACCAGATATACCCTCCGATTCCGACGGCTAGGAATAGAACGACCGCGGACACGGTTTGCGTCCATACCCGTTTTATCGTGCCGGACGACACTTTAGCCGAGTCTGATTCGCCTTTCGTAATGAAATCGTTCTTGGCTAAAGCCAAATAAACGATAATGACTACGATGGCGCTTAGAAAAATGACGCTTGTAAGGGTAGCGCCGAACGCCAGCCCGCCATTTTGTTTCGTCTGGGACAAATAGTCTCCAAGCGAGGCTCCGAGCGGACGCGTGAGGATATAGGCGATCCAGAAAGCCAGGATCTCATTCAGTTTCCGTTTCCAAGCCACGAACACGCAAGCAAGAATTACGAGCACGATCAGTCCTGTTTTCAGATATCCGACTCCAAGCTGCTCCGAATAGAGATCCCCAACCGCAGTACCCAAAGCGAAGGTAAACAGAATCGTTAACCAATTCTCTCCTTACTTCCAAATCCCGTCGATCGGCGTTGCATTTCGACTTCCGCCTAGCAATGGCAGTCCGTAGATGTCCTCGATCATTCTCAGCACTGAATAATGATTAATGCGCACCGCGTATTTGCCCGGCCGTACCATGGACCCGACCATAATGACCGGAATTTGATTCCGCTTCGAAAAATCGTCCTCGTCCCACGTAACGATCAGCAAACTCCGATGCGATTTAGCCCAAGCGGCATAGGAACCGATGCTTTGCTTCAACCAGTCATCCGCTTCCCGGACCGTCCCGTCATGCATGTCGTCTTGATGGTTGGGGATAACGAACGATACGGTCGGCAATTTGGCGTAGTCATGAGGGAAAGCGGAAAACGGCTTGTTCAATTGCGCAGGAATATTGCTGAATTGCACCCAAGGATTATGCTTGCGCCCGTAACCTCCTGCCGAGCAGCCGGTAAACCCCGTTCTGGGCAAGTCTTCGGAATATCCCGCGAAGGTTAATCCGGCTTTCAGCAGCTCGGATCCTAAATTCTTGGCTTGAACGGCTTTATGGCAGCCGTCATCCTTCACCCCTTGCGTCGACCCAGAGAAGAGTGCAATGTAATTAGGCTGACTGGGGTGCATCAGCGCATAAGCATTCGTAAACAATGCTCCCTGCTTGATTAGTGCATTCATATAGGGAGCATTCGAACTTCCAACGATTTGTTTGTACGAATGGTTCTCTTCTACGACGATCACAATATGGTCCGCTTCTACGTCTGCTTTCGGAATGGAGACCGATTGCTCGCTTGCGGCCGATGACTGCGGTTGGGACCGAGACGATAGCGGAGCCGCCGATGCTTCGGGCAATGGATCCAGCTTATGCTGTCCTCCTCCGAAACCACAGCCGGTCATCGTCAATAAAGCAATTGATAAACTTACCATGCAAGCAAGCGTGCCTGTTGATCTATTCATCAAAACCTCCATTTAACTAGCCAATTGTTCTCCGACTTCATTCGATTCCCGCGCAGGCGTTCCCCCGCGGAATACCACGAGCAGAACGATCAGTATCGTGAGCACGTAAGTAACCGGACCTTTTCCCCACCCTAGTCCGCCGCTGCCGTGAGCCGCGGACATCCAATCCGCGAAGGAAGCCCCGACTGGCCGGGTCATGATGTACGCAAACCAGAAAGCCACGATTTCTCGTAGTCCGAACGCGTAAAACGCGATTGCGGGCAAGGCGAGAATCCCAGTAAACATCAGTCCGGAGGCAACATAACCAAGGTGCATGCTAGTAGCCGTCATATCGCCCGCCGCCGTGCCCAGCGCAAACGTAGTCAGTACGGTCAACCAATAGAAGATCTCGCGGCGGCGCGTGTATATGCTATGGACGGACAATGTTCCTTCTTTCTTGTACCAGAGGAAGAGCACGACCGCGAGCGCGACCATGAAGAATATCGTCGAAGCGATGTAAGGGATGCCAAGACCTACGCGGACTACATCGGCAGCCGTCGTCCCGAAGATGCTGACCATGACGACGACCAGCCAATAAACCCCCGGAATATAGCGGCGCACTTTAAATTGCAGCAGCATGGCCACGACAAAAATCAATACGCTGAGCGGCGCGGAAATAACGGGGTTCAACTTTTCGAACAAATAATCCGAAGCGACTTCTCCCATGCCTGTCGTCAACAGTTTGGTTATCCAGAAGTACAGCGTGATTTCCGGGACCTTGGCAAGCATGCTTCCGGCGTTATCTTTGACGGTCTTCAGTAAATGGTTCACTGGATTCATTCCTTTCGCGTGTATGGCTCGAAATAAAAGACATTATGACATGACAAGCTGCAGCAATAAACAAATAACGATGCCTAGCAACGCGCCTGCGAGCACTTCAATCGGCCGATGTCCCAGCATCTCCTTCAACCACGGTTGTTCTTGTTCTTGCTGCTGAAATAGTTCCATTCTTCTGGACATCCTGTTTATCAACGACGCATGCATGCCCGCATGTCTCCGGATGCCGGCAGCATCATACATCGTAATGATGCCGAATAAGGCAGCAATGGCGAAGAAGCTGGATGAAAGCCCCTCTTTGATGCCGATTCCGGCTATTAATGCCGTTACGGCCGCGGAATGCGAACTTGGCATGCCTCCTGTGCTTACGGCAAGCTTCAAATCGAATCTAAAATTAGCGAAGAGATAAATAGGTACTTTGATAAGCTGTGCCACTACAATCGCTGTAAGCGCCGCAATAAGCGGCAGATAGGGTGAAATGCTCATTGCCGCCGCCACTTCCTTGTGCCCATAATGATGATCAATACCGCCAAAAGCATCAAAGAGGCGATACTAACCTTATCCGAAATGGATGAGTCGTTCATGGATGCTTTCATTTCTTCATCTCTGCTGGTCTTGGCTTTCTCGAACGCGACGGAAGTAACTTGAAAATCATAGCTGCGGGAAACGGATTCGTCTCGATGGCGCAAATTGACCTCCGCTTCGTACGTGCCCGGCTTTAAAACCGGCGCTTTATCGAGTGAAAACCGTTGCACCTTGCCAGGTAAGACGTTTACTTGTCGGGGCCAATTCAAGCTGCGAGACCGTTGCCGTCGAAACGAATGGGGCCATCATTACGCCTGCTTCCTTCGATGTCGCAAGATCCAATAGACTAGCAGCACTAACGCCGCAATCGCAAGCGCGTAACTTAACGGATGCAGATATTGCTCAAGCTTATCCGAATGGATGCTTAATTTGATGCCGATGTAAGCCAATGCCATATTCCACGGGATGCAGCCTAGAAACGTATACACAACGAATTTACGGAAATGCATGCCGGCAATACCCGCCGGGAACGAGATGAACGTACGTACGAAAGGCAGGTTTCTCGCGAAGAACACCGTTCCTTCCCCGTGAAGATCAAACCATCTTTGGGCTTGGTCGATGTGCGAGGAATTGATCAGCACATATTTCCCATATCGGTCCAATACCTTTCGTCCCCCGAACGCTCCTGCATAATAGGCAATGATTGAGCCCGCTACATTACCAAGCACGCCTGCTGCGACAATGCCTAAATACGACATAGAACCTGTCGCCGCAGCAGCTCCGGCACTCAACAAGATCACTTCGCTCGGAATTGGAATACAAGCGCTCTCTAATGTCATGGCGATGAATACGCCAATCAATCCAAATGCATCAATCCAGTGAACGGCGGTATTGGACAACCATTCCAAAACCTGCTGCATGTTCACCCCCACCTTTCCGCAACAAGTTCATTATGCCGTCATCAGCAGATAAGCCAGAAACACCGCCGCCAGAATAAAGCGATAATAGGCAAACGGCGCGAGTTTCAAACGTTCAAGAAGCTTAAGGAAGGTAATGACCGCAAGAAGCGCAACGACAAACGAGACAACGAACCCTGTCGCGAAGAATCCAATATCCGAAGAGGTCAACGTGTCGTAACTCTTTAATAGTTCATATCCGCTTGCCGCGAACATCATTGGGATCGCGATCAAGAAAGAGAAATTCGTCGCCGCCCGGTAACTTACGCCGGACAACAGCCCGCCGGCTATTGTCGCACCGGATCTTGAAAATCCCGGCCACAGCGCAAGGCACTGATAGAGGCCGACCAGCATCGCTTGTTTGTACGACAGCTGGTCGATACCATCCGCCTCTACGATTGCTTGTTTCTTCTGGCCGATCAGCATGAATATGCCGCCTAGCACCAAGCCCGCCAGGACCGTGTAGGGAGAGAACAAGTACGACTTGATAAACGAATGCAGGACCAACCCCAGCACCATGGCAGGCAAACAAGCAAGAATCACATGGAGAAGATTAAGCTTAGGACCCGCATGCGCCGATTCGTATTCGTTGTTGTTCGTCGAACGCACTTGATGAAACCCTAATAAACTCCATATTCGCCGCCAGTAGATGACCGCCACGGCCAATATAGCGCCGAGTTGAATGATAATTTCGAATGTATCCGCCTTGTCTCCGGTGAAACCGAGCAATTTCCCGGTTAATATTAAGTGTCCTGTTGAAGACACGGGCAGAAATTCAGTCAATCCTTCAACGATGCCTTGAATGATTGATGTGACTATGTTTGACATGAATAGGTGCACGCTCCCTTGCTTAAATGGACGTTCTATATGGACATTTCCTACTGTAGTGCCTAAATCTCAACCTGACATAAATCCATTCTTAATATTTTCTTAAGCGTGATTAAATCTTTGATTCGAATGTAAATATTTTCATAGCTGGAATTGTTTCCATATCAAAAAGCCGAAATCTCGGGCGAATGCAATCGTCCGGGACTTCGACTTTGATTTGACCGATGCTCGTTAACCTTGACGCTTGATGCGGAAGACGCTTCCATAGCGCCCTTGATACACGGGTTCGCCAAACGATGCTGCCCAGCCGCGGAACAAACGGCTCGAGCTGTTCGTGTTCACGATGACGTAATCCGGCTTATCGTAGGCGACGATATCAGGCAGAATGTCAGAGAATCCTTTCATGGAACGCTCGAATGCCGTATAGCCGAATACCCCTTTAGATGCACTCGTAACGAACGGATCCTGACGCCCGTCGCATAACACGTCCGCCCCGTGCGACATGACATAGCCCGAAGCCCCGTACGGAGCGATTACCCTTGGCCTAGTCCCTGCGGATCCATGCGCGTTGACATAATTCATCTCGTCGACCGGATATTGCTTGGCGTTCACTTCCGGCGGCGAAGCGAAGATCCATATGGTATTCACTGCCAAGCCTGCTGCAAGCCCGAGCATCATCCAACGTTTGCGATAAGGAATGCGAAAGATCCGATGATACGGAAGAAGTTCCGCGGCCGTCCCGGCGAAATACGGCATGAACAGCCACATGAACAGGTTCTGCTTATAGGACGACACCCCAAGATACAAGATACCGAGCATCAACATCATGCGGAACGGCTTGCGGTGCATGCAGAACGGCAGCAGCATTGCGAACGCTAACAATAACAATGTCCGCGGATCCACGGGATTCGCGAAGTAAACCGGCTGCCACTCGTTGATCATCATATTGAAGTGATTTTTCGTGACGGTGAAGATATACAAGAGGTTGGCCGGGCCTCCCACATTTAAGAACCCTGCCGCGATAACGGCCAGGAACGTCGCCGCCTTCATTCGGGTCAACCGGCGTTCGATCAATGCCTCGGCAGCTCCCATGGCCGTGAAGACGGCGATAACGAGCCAAACGCCGGCGTGGATATTCGCGATTCCGATCGAAATCGCAATCATCGCACACGCATACCGTTTGATTGGACGCAGATTAAACTCCCTCAAATAAATGAAAAACCATACGATCAAGAACGAAGAAATCATTTGAGGGCGAATCTTGAAATAGTTGTAGTACACGAAAGCACCCACGATAAGAACGAGCAGGAACAGAAGAAAGTGATGCTCGTCCAGCCCCAGTTCTTTCCGCGAAACCATGGCAAGCCTATACAATCCGAGTAGTAACAGGAACAAACATATGGCGGTAAGCAGATAGGTACCCGGCCAGCCGAACGCATCGTATAGCGCGGCGACGATCAACTGGAATCCGAATTCATGCGGGATGTAGGACAGCTTATCGTTATAAAACGTATGAATGGCATGATGCAGGACGACATGATGATCCATCATATAATTTCCCAATTCGATGTGCCAGAACGTATCCGGATCGTTATACGTTTCCTTAGGAATCATGGCGATGACGACGATTGCGGCGAGCAGCAAGTAAAGAAGCGGCAATGCCTTCTTAAGCTTCGGATTCATGCGGCTTCCTCGTTTCCCGGAACACGACAAGCTTTTGTCCGAAATAATTGATCAACGTATAGATTACGGTACTCGTGACGACGGCGATATCATTGACAACCGCTTCGGACAGATGCGGAAACGCCGGTACCGCGACGCGCGCAAGCCAAAGCCCTGAGTCAAATGCAAAGAAATAGCAAATCGTGATCACAATTACAAATTTGATAAACGAGCGAGAAACGGATGCTTGACTGGCGAACGTAAACTTTCGGTTCAGCATGTAACTGTTGACGGCCCCGAACGCATTGCCCGCGAACGTAGCGCCCCAATAGGAGAAACTTGCAAGATGGAGCAATCCATAAGAGACCCCGAGCCCGATTAAGGTGTTCAGGCCACCGACGAACAGGAAGCGCACGAACGGTCTTCGGAATAAAGCATGCCTAACTGTCATAACCGTCCTGCAGCAAATCGGACTCGATAATGTACGCCGGACGACGCTTCGTCTCCCAATAAATCTTGCCGATATACTCGCCGATCAAGCCAACGCTCATCATCATCAGTCCTCCGATAATCCACACCGAAATGATGATGGACGTCCAGCCGGACTCTGTATGGCCGAGCAATTTCTCAATCAACGCATAAGCGCCGGCCAGACAGCTAAGCAAGAAAGACAGAAAACCGACAATGGATACGAATCGAATGGGAACTACGCTAAACGAGGTCATGCCATTGAATGCGAAAGCCATCATTTTCTTCAGCGGATACTTGGTTGCCCCCGCGAATCTCTCCTTCCGGTCGTAATAGACGACGTCACTCTTGAATCCTAGCATGGGTACAATGCCGCGAAGAAACATATTTCGCTCCTCGAAGCCTTCCAACTCTCTCACCGCGCGCGTGCTCATTAACCGGAAGTCGGCGTGGTTGTAGATCAAGTCGATACCCGCCTTGCGCATGAGTTTGTAGTACGCTTGCGCGGTCGTTCGTTTGAACACGGAATCCGTCGTCCTGCTCCTCCGTACGCCGTAAACGATTTGCGCCCCCTCGAGATGACGCAGGACGAGCTCGCGAATCGCCTCGACATCATCCTGCAAATCCGCATCGATCGTAATGACGCAATCACTCCATTTGACCGACGTGAAGACCCCCGCCAGCAGCGCCCCTTGATGACCGAAGTTACGGGATAACTTTATGCCGGTTATGTACGAGCTGGCTGCGCGCTCCGCTTCGATCTGCTTCCAAGTGTCGTCACGGCTGCCGTCGTCGACGAAGATAATCTTGCTGCTGTCGCAGACGAGACCCTCTTGAATGACGTTAACCAGCACACGTTTCAATTGCCGCGCAGTTTCATGCAAAACTTCTTGCTCGTTGAAACATGGAACTACAATAGCCAACTTCGGTCGATACACGCGCTGCACCCTCCTATTTCTTTGATTTCCATCGTTCCGCAAGAAAATGTTCGTAGCCGCCGATGGATGCCGCAAGCCATGCGGCGCTAATGAGGTAGCCGCCGATCACGTCGCTCGGGTAATGCACGCCCAAATAAATACGGCTTAAACCGATCATGATAATCATGAACGAACCGGCTGAAACGACTATTATTCGGAGCCATCCATAACGAACATGTTTCCATAGAAAATAAACGGTCAACGCATACATCGTGAAAGCGGCCATCGAATGACCGCTTGGGAAGCTGTAGCCTGCAGCGTCGATGATCCGATTAATATCCGGTCTTGTCCGATGAAACAGTGATTTAAGCAAGAGATTGAGCAGGCTCGAAGCACCGATGACGCCGGCATACACATATAATTCCCTGCGATAGCCAATAACCGCCAAGATGATCAGCAAGCACGCAGCGATGATCGTCACGCTAATCCCCGCGCCTGCATTCGTAAAACCTTCCATGATCAACGTCAGCTTGGGAGTACGCATGCTTTGTACGGCGTCCGAAACGCTCCGATCAAAAGCAGCGAGGCGCTGCTGTTTAATTCCAAGGGCCAGCAGCAAAAATAGGATCGTTACTACTGTGGCGCATGCCCAGGCGCGGAACAGGATAGATTGATATAAACTCCGCAATGGATTTCCTCCGTGAATTCGTAAGTGAAACCGGAAAGTCCCGGTGATTTAGGGACACTTCATGTATTATTTCTTCCGATCGGATTTAGCATACCGTACAGATAGATTCGCCATGCGGACTCGGCATTATCGAATGTCTTCAATAAACGCAAGCCGTCCTCATTCGCATTCATAATCGGAACGGCGGAGAATATGTAGCGGCTTCCCCATTGATCGAAGTACGTTTTAAGGGATTGATCTTTGTCCAATTCCCTGGCAATAATGCGCCGAAAATCATGTTTATACGTCAATGGATAGTAATTGTTGTACGTATCCAATGTGTAGAAACCGTTGTATTGCGCAATTACGGGATGGATTCCGATGCTTGCGACGCGATAAGTATCTTGAGGCTGTCCGATATAGGTTTTTATTTGTTCGAATTGATCGACAGCGTAGAATTGTTTGAACGTCGGTTCGCCGTAGACGCGATACACGATTTCATCGTTGCAGCAGAACAACACGACCACTTGCAAGACCAAGAACCAGCGTACTCGTTTGCGCCAATCGCCTCCAAGGCGCCACAGAATATACAAGCCAAGCGCGAAGCCCAAGTAAATGACAAGCGGTCGAAGAAAATGGAACCGGGCAAAGTTGAAGGTGTCTAACAGCGAAAACCGCTCCTTTAACGGTTCCCATGCTTTGTTGTACCAGAAGGCGTACCACAGGGACAGTAAGCCATTTAGGACGAGCAAGTAAATAAACCTTCGATCTACTTGCCCGCTTCTCCGGATGATTACGATACGAAGCGTAATAACCAAGACGGGCAGGATGACCAACGTGTGCATGGTCAACACGTGGCTATGACCGAATATAAAGTTGCCCAGCGCCAATAGCAGCGAATGCCAGAAACCAAGAGTCGAATTGACGAATTCCTCTCGGCTCTTAGGCGCTTCGGCGAATACAAGCCCGAGAAGCAGGCGGTATTCAATCGCCAAGTAGATTGTCGTCATCAGCGCGATGCCGCCCAAGAAGACAGGGTTCCAGACGCGCTTCTTAATCAGGTCTCTCAGCCACAGCAGTCCCATTGCCGTCAAGAAGAAAAAGAAGCCGAGCACGAAGCTTGAATAGAACGGCAGCAGCACGAGCACGGCCCAGTTTCGCCAAGCTCGTTCGCCTTAGAAGGAATACAAACTTTGATGATCGCTCGAATAGGCAGGGAGATCATGCTTCAAATAACGACTACGAAATTAACCAAAGAGACCAAAGCGATTCTTGCTGCACTCGCATTCATTCTCTTGTATGTGTCGCCGCTGTTCTTGCTTGGGCAAAATGCCCACATTCGCGTACACGATAATTTGGACTCCAACGTTACCCTTCAAACGGTTTTACGAGCCAAGTATAGTGTCTAATTATAAAAAAACGATTAACAAAACCTTATTTTTTGATAACTGCGTTCGCAAGCGACTGCGGTTCAAGGCAATAAAGAAGCCTATCCATCCGGATAGGCGCATACGAATCAAAGCATACCTGCCTCGTTCAATAGATTTCGAATCACGCGGCTTTGATCGCGAACGCGAGTCACGACCGGCAAGCTCCAGCAGGTTTCCACCGTAATCGCCTTCGCCTTGAGCACGTGTTTGGCAGCATGGCGGCCTGACCCGGGCAATGTGCTCAGCCGAATCGAGAATTGCTTTCTTCTGGATGCAATGGAGCGATTGACGCGGCGCACTACTCGTCTTACCGCCGGAACCTCGCTGCTTCCAGGGCAAGCAATAAGCGTTTGGCCCAGAAACCTCCGATTCACCTTGGACAGTCCGTTCGCTTCATGCAGATCGATGTACCAGCGCGCCTTCATGTTCGCGGCCAGCCGGAACATCGCTGCCGAAAGCGAATGCGAAGCTTTCTGGCCCTTGGTCCTAGGAAACGTACGATTCAAATCGGGGACGCCGCGGATTCCCCGCCTATATGCGGACCGGTTCACGATCGGCACAAGAACGAGCGTCCCTCTGCGGAGACATAACGATCCTTGCTTGAGATTGCTCAGCAATCTGTAAGCAGCGAGGATGCTGGCTCGTTCATTGCCATGAATGCCTGCGGTAATGACGAGCGTATCTCCGGGAATGCTCCCTCTGATGACGTAATACGGCGTCGCGTGCCTCGTGCCTATTGCTAACTGGTGTTGGATGATGCGCACTTCATCACCTCCGCTTTACACTAACGTATGCGGACTTCGTTAAATGCGCTAACAGCGCCTATTTAAGCTCTTTGGAACGTTACTGTCGCGACCGTGCCTTGACCGACTTCGCTTGTTAATCGAAGCTTTCCTCCGTAGGCTTCAGTAATACGTTTGGCAATCGCCAATCCTAGACCGGCTCCCCCGCGCTTTCTGCCCCTGGCGGAATCAACGCGATAAAAGCGCTCGATAACATAATGATTCGCATTTTGGAGAAGAACGAGCAAGAGATCGTATTCGCGTTTCGTTAACGGTATGTCCTCTTCGCCCCGAAGTACCGTGCGAGATTGCAATTCCACGCGAAGGTCAAGGAATTCGATTACTCCGCTTGATCGCTGCTCTTCATCGCTGTCCGTTCGACGAAACAACGCCCTCATGCGAGCCAGAAGCTCTTCAATCTCGAATGGCTTCGGGAGATAATCATCGGCGCCGCTGTCCAGTCCCGTTACGCGATCCATCACGTTATTTCGAGCCGTCAGCATAATGATCGGCGTTCTATTCTTCTGGCTGCGAAGTCGTCTGCAAATCTCAATTCCGCTTAAGCCCGGAAGCATTAAATCAAGCAGAATCATATCCCAGTTTCGTTCGCTCGCCAATCGAAACCCTTCTTTGCCATCATGCTCCACCAGGATATCGAAGCCTTCGCGCACAAGTTCCAATTCCAGGAAACGAGCGAAGTTTGGTTCATCTTCAATAAGCAGCAGCTTTCTGATAATCGTTCCCCTCCTGCGCCAAACTCTAAAAGGGCAAGAGTCCTCCTTAATCAGGAAGACCCTTGCCCGCCGTACCTATGCCATTGCGTTAATCGTCGTTCGTTTCGCCGTCATTATCCATTTGGCCAGCCTGCCCCTGATCATCGTTAGTCTCTCCGTCTCCATCCGACTCTTCCTGATCGTCGGCAATCTCTCCGTCTCCGTCCGATGCGGCCTTCGCCGCGGAATCGGTATTTGTTGATGCCGTTTTGTCGGATGCAGCATACGTGGCGTGCAACCAAGTCCCTGAACCTGCAGCCAGAACCGTGAACAATGCAGCGGCAAGAAGCCATCTTTTTCTCATCATGTTATTACCTCCCGTATTGAGTTCTCTTCGGACAGTTCTTACTATAGCAATTGCCGATGAGATCCTCCTGTGAGGCAGATTAGGATTTGATGAGAAAATCCGCATTCGATCTTACTATTCTTGACCTGTTATGTAACTTTAATGATTATATTACCATGAATTTCTTCCCTAATGGATGCTCTCCGCTGCGCGGGCAGAAGCGCCGAGCTCTTCTATCGCTTGCTGTACGTGCTTGGAAAAGTCTAGCGGAACTAAGATAAGTCTAGCGAAAAGAAGAAAGGTCTAGCGGCACGAACCTGATTCATTCGTGCATTCTCTTGCGCTTTACTGCCCTGATTGAAGAAGAAACGGTTGCCTTTGCCGGCAACCGTTTCTTTGTGTTCATTGGTTTCGATGCGTTTCGTTGAAGCTGCTATCACGCGACAGGGCGATCCTGTTTTATTCGCCATAACAGCCTGCTGTCAAGTGCCCAGCGGATAATGGCAGGCCACTTCTCTGTCCAAGCCGAACGGCCGAGGAAGCGGTTCCTCTGTCCGGCAGCGATCCTGCGCATAGAGACAGCGCGGATGGAACCGGCAGCCTGAAGGCGGATTGACCGGGGAAGGCACCTCGCCCTGGAGCATGATGCGGTCCCGCTTCTGCCCGGGCGAAGGCTGCGGAATGGCCGACATCAGCGCCTGCGTATACGGATGTCCCGGACGGGCGAACAGTTCATCCGCCGGCGCGACCTCTACGAGCTTGCCCAGATACATCACGCCCACGCGATTCGAGACATGCCGAACGACGTTCAGTCCGTGCGCGATGAACAAGTACGTCAATCCGAGCTCCCGCTGCAGCTTCATCATCAGATTCAACACTTGCGATTGTACGGATACGTCGAGCGCCGACACCGATTCGTCCGCCACGATGAACTTCGGATTCAACGCGATCGCCCGGGCAATTCCGATCCGCTGCCGCTGACCGCCGGAGAATTCGTGCGGGTACCGGTTGCGCCGGCTCGCGTCGAGGCCGACCAGATTCATCAGCTCCACGACGCGGTCGTCGATATCCGGCTTCGACATGCGGCGGTGAAGCCGCAGCGGCTCTCCGATCAAATCCCGAACCAGAAACCGGGGATTGAGCGACCCCATGGGATCCTGGAAAATAATTTGCATCTCTTCGCGCAGCGCGCGCAGTTCCTGCGTCCCGGCCTGCTGGATGTCCCTGCCTTCGAACCTTACTTCTCCGGCCGTTGCCTTCTGCAAGTGCAGCATGACCCGGCCGAGCGTCGACTTGCCGCAGCCCGACTCGCCGACGAGGCCGAACGTCTCGCCGGGACGGACGCCGAAGCTAACGTCATCGACGGCTTTCACATGCCCGGCGGTCCGTCCGAACAGCCCCTCCTTGATCGGAAAATATTTCTTCAAGCGCTTCGCTTCTACCAAGTAGTTCTCGCTCATATCCCCGCCACCTCCGGAATTCCGTCTAACCAGCATGCCGCAAGATGCCCGGTCTCGCTATCGGCGGCCAGCAGCGGCGGCTCTTCGGTCAGACAACGTTCCATCGCATGCGGACAGCGCGGATGAAACCGGCAGCCCGAAGGAATGTCCGCGATGCCGGGCATGCTGCCCTGAATGGCGTAGAGCTCGCTGCCCGTCTCTTCTTCGAGGCGCGGGATGGATCGCAGCAGTCCGATCGTATACGGATGGCGAGGCGCATTGAAAATACGGTCGGCCGTTCCTTCTTCGACGATGGCGCCGGCATACATGACGGCAATCCGATCGGCCATTTCGGCCGCGACGCCCATATCGTGCGTAATGAGCAGCGTCGCGGTCTTGAGCTCTTGCTTCAACCGTCGCAGCAAATCGAGAATTTGCGCTTGAATGGTCACGTCGAGCGCGGTCGTCGGCTCGTCGGCGATGAGCAGCTGCGGTTCGCAGGCCAGCGCCATAGCGATGACGACCCGCTGGCACATGCCGCCGGACAATTGGAACGGAAACTGCTTCGCGCGGATTTCCGCTTCCGGGATGCCGACCAGCTTGAGCAGCTCCACGGCTTTGCTCCAAGCCGTCTTCGCGGTCATGCCCTTATGCATGCGCAAGCTTTCGGCGATTTGCTCGCCAATGGAGAACACCGGATTGAGCGCGGACATCGGATCCTGGAAAATCATCGCCAGCCGCTTCCCCCGAATGCGATTCATCTCGCTTTGGCGCTTATTCGTGAGATGATCGCCGTCGAAGACGATCTCGCCGCCCGCAATCATGCCGCCGGCATAGTCGATGAGCCGCATGACCGCGAGCGAAGTCACGCTCTTGCCGCTGCCCGATTCCCCCACGACGCACAGCGTTTGTCCTTCCTCAATGGTGAAAGAGATGCGATCGGTCGCTTTCAACAGCCCATGCTCGCGCGGAAAGCCGACGGTCAAATTTCGGACTTCGAGAATTTTTTTCGCCATCGGTCCAACCTCCTCGCCGTAAGAGCTGCGCGTTGGCGCGGATCCAGCACATCCCGCAAGCCGTCGCCGATAAAGTTGACCGCCAGCACGACGATCAGGATGCATAGGCCGGGATACACCGCCTGCAGCGGATCGACCAGCATGAATTCCTGCGCGTTCGACAGCATCAGTCCCCAGCTCGTCTGCGGTATCTGAATGCCGAGCCCCAGATAGGACAGCGCGGATTCGCCGAGAATGGCGCCGCCGACCATCAAGGTGGCATTGACGATAATCGGAGCCGAAGCATTCCGCAGCAAATGCCGGAAAATAATGCCGAAGTCCGATACGCCGATCGCCTTGGCCGCTTCGACGTACTGCATTTCCCGCAGCTGCAGGAACGCGCCCCGCACGAGCCGAGCCACGCTCATCCAGCCCGTCAACGTCAGTACGAGAATCATATAGTAGAATTTCGAGCCGAATATGGCCAGCACCAGAATGTTCAGGAACAGCAGCGGAACGGCATTCATCACGTCCACCAGCCGCATGAAGCAGCTGTCGATCCAGCCGCCGAAGTAGCCCGATACGGCTCCGATCAACGTGCCGATAAGGACCGATGCAAACGCGACGGAGAAGCCCACGAACAGCGATACTTGGCTGCTGTAGAGCAGACGCGAGAAGATGTCCCTTCCCAATTCGTCCGTGCCGAGCAAATGGTTGCCCGAGCCTGCGGGCAGGTTCGGGAACATCATGTCGATCCGCGACGGACTGTAAGGCGCGATCCACGGCGCCGTCAACGAGGCCAGGACGAAGAGGATCATGACGCCCAATCCGACCACGGCGAAACGGTTCGCGGCGAAGCGTTTCCAGCCGGCGCGCCATGCGCCCTCCGGCCGCCCGGGCCGATGGACGGCGGGTCTGTCGTTCAAGACGACGCTTGCTTGCTTCATGCCGCCGCACCTCCCTTTCGATCCAGCTTCACGCGCGGATCGACCAGCGCGTACAAGATGTCCGCAAGGAAGTTGCCGATAATGACGAACACCGCAGTGATCAGGGTGATCGCCATAAGGACGGAATATTCCCGGGCCACGGCCATCTGCACGAACAGCCTGCCCATGCCCGGCCAGTTAAACACGCTTTCCGTCAAGGCCGCGCCGGAGACAAGGATCGGCAGATCCATCCCCAGCAGCGTAATGATCGGAATAAGCGCGTTGCGCAGGCCATGGCGGAAGATCACCCGCCGTTCCGGCAGTCCTTTGGCCCGCGCGGTACGAATGTAATCCCGGTCAAGCACCTCGAGCATGCTCGAGCGCGCGTACTTCGAATAGCCTGCGAGGAAGCCGAGGGTCAAGACGGAAACCGGCAGGACGAGATGGAGCAGCAAATCGCCCACGTTCCCTTCCTTGCCCATCGTCCACATGTCGGACAACGGAAGCACATCCCATTTGAGCGCGAACAGTTCCTGCAGAATGATCCCGAACCAGAATGTCGGCATCGCGAAGCCGATATAGGCGATGAATGAAGCTGTCTGATCGGACAAGCTGTACTCTACCGTACTGTTGTAGATGCCCCACGGAATGGCGATCAGCAGGGAAAACAGCCAGGCAGCTCCCATCAGGATCATCGTGTGGCCGACGGTCGGCCAGATGATGTCTCCGACGGGGATATGATTCTTGAACGTATAGCCGAGGTTGCCCTGAAGCAGATCCCCCAGCCAGCCGAAGAATTGCGCGAGGACGGGGCGATCGAGCCCGAGGTTATGCGCCTGGACTTGCGCCGCTTCCTGGGAGAGGCCCGGCGACAAGTAAATTTGCCGCGGACCGCCCGGAGCCGCATGGATCAGCAGAAAGGTCAGCACAATGATCAAACCCAGTACGAGCGCCGACTGCAGCAAACGCCGGATGAAAAACGCGGTCATGCGATCTACCCCTTTCTAGGAAAAAGGGAAGGACCAGATGGACCTCCCCTTCAATATCCGTTGGATGTCGTTCTGAAGTTGGCTGGGCGGCGGGGCGGCGCTCGTTAAGGCGTGACCCACCAGTTGATCATATGGAAGAAGTAGCCGTAAGCCAGCGAGGATTCGGGCCGGTCAGCCTCTGCAAAATGAACCTTGTTCTTGGCGACCGCTTCCGGCAGGCCGTATTGGTATAAGAAGACGTAGGGCAGATCGGTCGAAATCTCTTTGGCGACATCGGCGTATATCGCTTTGCGCTCGTTCTGATCGACGGTGGAGTAGCCTTTCACCCATAGCGCATCCAGTTTCTCGTTCTTGTACCAGCCGGAGTTTTGGCCGGCAGGCGGGAAATACTTGGAGGAGAAGATGCTTTCGCCGTCCGGATCCGGGTTGCTCAGCGACCAGGACAGCAGCAGCGCCTGATATTTGCCCGGCGTGACGTTTTGGTCGATCCATGAAGCAAAATCAATGGCTTTCGGCGTCACTTCGATACCGACGTCCTTCAAGTTCTGCTGAATAACGGCCGCGACTTGCTCGCGTCGGCTGTTGCCGGCGTTGTACTGCAATTCAAAGGCGAAGCGGTGGCCGTCCTTCACCAGAATGCCGTCCTTGCCCGGCTTCCAGCCGTCTTCGGCGAGCATGGCCTTCGCTTTCTCCGTATCGTAAGCGTAATTCACGGCGGCGTCCTTCGGATCCGCCCACGAATTCGGCAGGAACGGCGCGTTCATCAGCGTGCCGGTGCCCTTCAGAATATTGTCGACCATGCCTTGGCGGTTAATCGCCGTCGCGATGGCTTGACGCGTCTTCTGGCTTTGAAACAACGAATATTTATCCGGGAAGTTCGCCCCGTTGAAGTTGAATTGCATGTACTCGTACTGCGGCCCCGGCTTCAGAATGATGTCGATGTCGCTCTTCGCCTTGACCGCGTCCAATGTCGTGAGCGGCACCGCTTCCGTCAGGTCGACGTCCCCCTTCAGCAGCGCTTGCGTCTCCGTGTTCTGGTCGGCGTAAATTTTATAAGTAATCGTCTGGATATGCGGCTTCGTGCTGCCCCAATAGTTAGCGTCGGCGTCGAACGTCAGGTATTGGCCATGCTCCCATTTGGACCATTTCCAAGGACCGTTCGTGACCGTATTGGACGGGTCGGAACCGAACGCGTTCTTCGCCAGATCCTTGACGGGCACGTCCTTGAGCACGTGGTAAGGCGCCATCGCGGAGGCGAGGGCATAACGGAACGGAGCGAAGATTTGTTTCAGCTTGAACGCGACCGTATGATCGTCGATCTTCGTTACGGCATCAACCTTGTCGACCATGCTGATGCCCGGTGAACCGGCATCCGGATTTTTCATCGTATCGAACGTATATTTGACGTCGTCGGCCGTTACGGGCTGACCGTCGCTCCACTTCGCTTCCGGCTTTAGTTTCACTGTATACGTGAGCCCGTCCGCGCTGATCGCCGGCAGTTCTGCCGCAAGCGACCACGGCTCGGCAGCCAGATTGCCCTGGCGGTCCAGGTCAAACAGATTCGCATATACGAACGCAGCCGCGTCGCCGGAGGCCGTATCCTGAACGTACATCGGATTGATCGATACGATGTCCGAGAACGAACTGATCACGATGCCGCCGCCGTCCGTTGGCGTGTCTGACGTTGGAGTCGTGCCAGCGTCGTCAGACGGAGCTGCATTAGCCGGTTTATCCGCGTCTGCATTAGCCGGCTTATTCGTGTTCGCGTTCGCGGGCTTATCCGCATTTTGCGCGTTCGCCGCTGCCGAATCGGAAGAATCCGAGTTCGAATTACTGCAACCGGCAAGCAATGATCCAGCTAGAGCAACAATTGACAGTACGACCGCAAACTTTTTCCTTTTCCCCATGATCACACTTCCCCGTCGTTTTTTTTGAAATCGTCGTGCTTCCGAAACCCATCAATACTCATTGTTAGTTTAATGTTATATATACTAACATCGCACTTACATTCTATCTCCAAAATACTGGAATGTAAATATATATCTTTAATTATTTAACGAACTTAATCGAAAACCGATCCACATTACGTGCAGAAGTCGATCGTTCCGATTAAGTACACCTAAAAATTAACTCAAACATGACATAGATTGTCAAAAAGGCTGATCGGAATGACCATGACAGAACGAAAAAACAACAAAAAAATAAGGCCGCCTTGTTGAAGGTAGCCTTATCCTGCGAAAACCATATACGATTCCATCCTAGTGCATTCCTGAACGCTTCCGCGTCCGCTCACTTCGCCGATCGGTCTCTGCCCAGCGGCACGACAAGCGGCGTATGCGAGACCGGATCTTCGATAATGGTGCATTTTAAACCGAACACGTCTTCTACCAGCTGCTCCGTCAGAATCTCGCGCGGATCGCCTTGCGCGATCAGTTGGCCGTTCTTCATGGCGATGATGTGCGTGGCGTATCGCGCGGCATGATTCAGATCATGCAGCACCGCGACAATCGTCCGCCCCCGCTCATTCAAGTCCTTGAATAGCTCGAGCAGCTCGATTTGATGGGCGATATCCAAGTAGGTCGTCGGCTCGTCCAATAGCAGCAGCGGCGTTTGCTGCGCAAGCGCCATGGCAACCCAGACGCGCTGCCGCTGTCCCCCGGAGAGCTCGTCGACCAAACGATGCGACAGCTCGCTCGTATCCGTAAGCCGCATCGCGGATGCCACGGCCTCCTCGTCTTCATCGGACCATTGGCGGATGAAGCTCTGGTAAGGGTAGCGGCCATGCGCGACCAAGTTCGCCACGGTAATCCCTTCGGGAGCCGTCGACGATTGCGGCAGCAGGCCGAGCTTGCGCGCCACTTCCTTGGACTTGTAAGTCGCAATGCCCTTACCGTCCAGGAGCACCTGCCCTTCGGAGGGCTTGAGCAACTTGGACAGCGTTCGGAGCAGGGTCGATTTGCCGCATGCATTAGGTCCGACGATAACCGTATACGAACCATCGGGTATCTGAACGGACAAGTTTCGGGAAATGACCCGATCCTCGTATTTGATGGTTATGTCCTCCGTCCAAAGCCGTGATACCGTTTCTTCCGCGACCGCTGTTGGGACGTCTGCCGCTGTTCTCTTCATCTGCTAGTCAACTACTTTCCTTCTCCATCTCGCAATGCACGAAGCCCGGACCCGCCAGGCTGTTGATACGAACGCCATGTTTATAATCCCGATCGTGCCTGCTTAAACAGTACGGCGATGAGATACAGACCGCCAAGCGACAGCGTGACCACGCCGACAGGCAAAATGGTCCCGGGAACGACCCGCTGCGCCGCGATGTCGGCCCCCAACAATAAGAAAGCGCCCATCGCCGCAACGGGCGCAAAGCTCTGCGCCGACTTCGTAAACCGGATCGCAATCTGCGGCGCCGCCAGCGCGACGAAGCTGACCGGCCCCATGACCGCCGTCGGCGCCGCCGTCAGCACGACGGCGATCGCGATCAGCGCGATGCGGGATCGTTCCACGCGGATGCCATGTGCTTTCGCCGCATCTTCGCCCAGTTCCAACGCCCGCAGCGGCCTGCCCATTACAGCCGCTGCGAACAGGAGCACGATTACGATCAGCATAGCCGGGAGCAGCTCCGTCCAGTTAATGCCGTTCAATGAACCGACGCCCCACGCCGCTGCCGTCAATGCGACCTCCGCTTTGCTGCGCAGCAGCAGCACCGAATTCACGCTGCTCAAGATCGTCGATGCCGCAACGCCGACGATAATCAAGCGGAAGCCGTGCGTACCCTTGCGAAATGCCAGCAAATAAATCAGCACGGCGGTGGCGAGACCGCCGATTAGCGCGCCAGCCGCGATGCCGATGAACGAAGTCGAGCCGACGATAAGCATGGCAACAAGCGCGCCCGTGTACGATCCCGACGTGAAACCGATAATATCGGGAGAGCCCAGCGGGTTGCGAGTGAGCGATTGAAAGATCGATCCGCTTACCGCAAGCCCGGCCCCGAATACCAAAGCAGCCAGCACGCGCGGCAAACGCCAGTCGACGACGATCGTCCTGGTCATTTTGGCCGCATCGCCGCTCAGCGCGGCGAATACCTCATGCACGCTTAACCGCATCGTGCCGATCATGAGACCGAAGATGCCGAGCGCTACGGCCGCTCCCAAGAGAATGACCGTTACCGTAAAACTTCTGGCGTCGATGCGCAGATTGAAAAGTCCCCTGATGCGTATGTATCGCCTGCCATAATTAATAGGAGGCATAACAATCACTCCTTCTTGCCGCTAAGCCCCATCCCGGTCCCGTAACCATCCGAAGCCTCATAGCTTGCTTGCCGATCGGCGCCGAACGAGGATGATGAGAATCGGCGCGCCGATGAAACCCATAATAATACCGACCGGTACTTCCGTAGGGGAGATGATTAACCTTCCGATGATATCGGCAATCAGCAGCAGCAGCGGGGCGACAACCAGCGAATACAGGAATATCCACGGCTGGCTTGGTCCTACGAGCCAGCGCACGCAATGGGGCACCATCAACCCGAGGAAGCCGATCGGACCTGCGATCGCTGTGGCGCTTCCGGCAAGAAGCGTGATGGCAATCAGGCCGATCCCCCGGATCAACAGTACGTTTACGCCCAATGACGAAGCTCTGTCTTCTCCGAAAGCAATGGCGTTCAGCGCCGGAGATATGGCTAACGCGAGAATCGCGCCGACGACGAGAAGCGGCAGGACGAGCCAGAGGTCGTCCGTGCTTTTGTGCGTCAACGTTCCTACGGTCCAATTCAGCATGCGCTCGAAAGCCTTGCTGTTCAAGAGCGTCATCGCCGTCGTAACGCCGCTCAAGGCGGCTCCCAGCGCTACCCCCGCCAGCGTCAGCTGAATCGGAGTCGGCGACTTCTTGCCGGCGCCTCCGCCAATAACGTAGACGATCAGCGTCGCGAGCAATGCGCCGACAAGAGCAAACCCTACATAACCGGACAGCGTGCCGACCGAGAATACGCCAACCCCCACAGCAACAGCAAAGGCTGCCCCTGCACTCACGCCAAGAATGCCGGGGTCAGCCAATGGATTTCGAGTTAAAGCCTGGATAAGCGCTCCGGATAGTCCGAATGCCGGACCAACCGCGAGCGCTAGCAGCGTACGAGGCAGCCGGGAATCCAGAATGACCCGGTGCTCGTAACTATCCGCGTTCGAGAAGAGCGCCTGCCAAACGGTTTCAACGGACAACCGTTTGGCGCCGATCATCAGGCTCAGGCATACCGCAGCCGCCAGCAGGACAAGCGCGACGACGAAACCCGTTATCCGCTTGGACTGCAGCGATGCGATCGTCTGCGCTTGTCCGCTACCGTTCAGCGGATGCTTGGCCAAAGTCACTTCATTCACGCTCCAATTATTTTACAAGTGCTTGGATTTGCGCAGGCAAATGCTCGATCGTCCACAACAAGGATGGAATCGTGCCTGTCGAGAAAGCGTTGGACGTATCTTTATCGAGAATAATCGATCTGCCGTCAACGACGGACGGGATCTTTTGATAGAGTTTGTTGTCCGTGATTTCTTTCGAATCTACCCAGATCGGCAGGACGACCGTCACGTCGGAATCCAGCAGGTCAAGCTGCTCGTCCGATACTTTGATGAAGAAGTTGCCGTTCGCCAGCTTCTCGACGGCTTCTTTATTCTTGAAGCCCAGACGTTCCATGAAGTCGACGCGGGCATCGCCTTTCACGTAAGCGCCGAAGCCGTCGGAGGAATACGCGCCTACGACGATGTTCTTGCCGGCAAACTCCGGATGATCCGCAGCCGCTTTAGCGAAAGCGTCATCGACTTTTTTGAGCAGCGCCGCGCCTTCCGTTTCTTTGCCCAATGCTTTGGCGATCATGTCCACTTGCTCGTTCGTAGTCGTCATGTAGCTTGCGCCGTCAGCGGGAACGCCAACCGTCGTCGCGATTTCCGAAAGCTTCTTGTAACGCTCTTCGTCGCCGGAAGACTTCGTGTCCAGAATCAGGTCCGGGTGAAGCGAAGCGATCTTCTCGTAGTCAAGCTCCATCGTTCCAAGAATCGTCGGAGCCGTCGTATAGGCGCCTTGCAGCCACGGGCCTACGCCTTCGCCGCCGAAAGCAAGCCAGTCGCTTGCGCCCACCGGCTGTACGCCGAGCGCGAGCGCCGTCTCTGCATCGCCCCAGCCGAGCGCAACGACGCGTTTAGGTTCTTCCGTGATTTTCACTTGACCGAATTTCGTATCGATCGTCGCGTTGAACGACGTGGTTGCCGTGTTAGCCGTGTTGCCTGCGTTGGCTGTATCTGTGGCGTTAGTCGCAGCATTAGTATTCCCTGCAGCTTCCTTGTTATTTCCGCCATTGTTATTATTCGACGAACAACCCATAAGTCCGATCACTACTGCTGTAACGACGCTTACGCTTCCAACCCATTTCGGCAGTTTCAAACTCGCTATCATGCTGATCCCCTTTTCTGCTCCGTGCAATTGATAATCATTATCATTAATTATGTTAATAAAATCTTTAGGTGATGTCAAGGCACGGAACGAAATAATCTTGTCCGATTATTGACAGTCGCCGATAAGCAACCCTAGTCCTAGTCTTTCGTACAAAATCCCCGCGTCGCGCAGCCTCACACGCTGCTTCACATGCTGCTTTGTACGATTTTTCGTACAAAACTCCCGCGGCACGCTGCCTCACACGCTGCTTTGTACGATTTTTCGTACAAAATGCCGACGGCACGCTGCCTCGCTCGCTGCTATGTACGATTTTTCGTACAAAACGCCGGCGACACGCTGCCTCGCTCGCTGCTGTGTACGATTTTCCGCCTCGGGCGGCGGGCACCCTTGCTTACTAACAGCAGACGCACGACAAAAAACCGGTCACTCGCTGGAGTCACCGGTTCAAAGGAATTTGCCCTCTGCGCCTATTGAAAAGGCTGAATCAATTCTACTGCCTAATACATCGCATTATGGTCCATGATCCAAATCGAACCATAGATGACGACGATCACGATGATCAAGCCGAGAACGAGCGTCAGCAGGTTATATCGAGGCCCTTCCTCTTCCCGCAAGTGCATGAAGAACAGCAGCTGCACCGCGAACTGCAGGACCGCCGTGGCCAGCAGCACGATGATCGTCGCCGTTGACCCGAACCAGCCGTTCAGCACGGCAAGGATCGGAATGATCGTCAGGATGATCGAGAGCGCAAACCCGAGCACGTATTCCCCGAGCGAGCCGTGGTGTCCGGCATGGCCGCCGCGGTCTCCGTGTCCGATGGCGTTATTTTGCGCCATGTCACATCACCCCCATCAAATAAACGAATGTAAACACGAAGATCCACACGGCGTCCAGGAAGTGCCAATACAGGCTGGTAATATGTACTTTGCGCCGCGTGACCGGCGTAATTCCATGCTTGGACAGCTGGATGATCAGCGCGGTAATCCAGCAGATCCCCAGCGAGACGTGCGCCCCGTGCGTGCCGACAAGCGTGAAGAAGCCGGATAGGAACGCGCTGGAATGGATCGTATGACCCTCGTCGACGAGCTTCAGGAACTCCGTCACTTCCAATACGATGAAGCAGGCGCCGAGCAGGACCGTCACGATCAGCCAGCCTAACAGTCCTTTCCGGTTTCCCGCATTCATAGCCAGCACCGCCAGACCGCTGGTAAAGCTGCTCGTCAGCAGAATGAACGTTTCGGCGATGACGCCTGGCATTTCGAAAATATCTTTGGCCGCGGGTCCGCCTGCCGTATTCTCGTGAAGCACGAGATACGTGGCGAACAGCGTAGAGAACAAGATCAAGTCGGTGATGAGGAAGATCCAGAAACCGAATTTCCGAAGCTCCTCCAAATCATGATGGCCATCATGGCCGCCGTCGTGCGCCATAGAATGATGATGAGCGTGCGCCATCAGGCACCCCTCCCTGCTTTTGCTTCCGTACGTTGAATCTCATCAACCGGAATATAGTAGTCGGTATCGTAGTTGAACGAGTGGACCAGCATGGTTACGGCAATGCCGATGAAGCCGGGAATCGCGATCCAGAGCCAGTGAAAGACAAGGCCGAAGCCGACCGTAAACCAGCAAATGGACTGTATGAAAGGAATCGGCGAGTTCTTCGGCATATGAATCGGCTCGAGCTCCGGCTTCGCCTTGGGCATCTTCCCTGCGGCGATCCGTTCCTTCTCCTCCCACCAATCGTCGCGATCCGTAACGAGAGGCGTAGTCGCGAAATTATAGAGCGGCGCCGGCGACGGGATCGACCATTCCAGCGTGCGCGCTCCCCATGGATCTCCGGTCGTGTCCTTCTCCATGAACTTGATGCTGTGCGCGATCTGCCATACCTGGAACAGGAACCCGATGCCCATGAGAAAGCCGCCGATGGTCGACGTGAAATTGAGCGCCCACCAGCCCGAGTCCCAGCTGTACGAATTAAGCCGGCGCGTCATGCCGTCGAGGCCGACGACATACTGGGGCATAAAGCAGACATAGAATCCGATGTTCCAAATCCAGAACGCCCATTTGCCGATCGTTTCGTTCAGCTTGAAGCCGAACATCTTCGGCCACCAATAGTACAAGCCCGCGAAGTAACCGAAGGCTACCCCTCCGATGAGCACTTGATGGAAATGCGCGATAAGGAAATAACTGTTATGGAACTGGAAATCCGCGGGCGCTACCGAGAGCATGACGCCGGTCATGCCGCCGACGATGAAGCACGGGATGAAGGCGACCGTCCACAGCATCGGCGTTTGGAACGATATCCTGCCGCGGAACATCGTGAACAGCCAGTTGAAAATTTTCACGCCGGTCGGAATCGCGATGATCATCGTCGAAATCGCGAAGAAGATGTTGACGTTCGCGCCCGATCCCATCGTGAAGAAATGATGGAGCCAGGTGAAATACGCCATCAGACTAATGCTCAGCATCGCGAACACCATGGAGCCGTAGCCGAACAAGCGCTTCCGCGAGAACGTCGCAACGACCTCCGAGAAGATGCCGAAGGCCGGCAGAACGACGATATAGACCTCGGGATGTCCCCACATCCAGATGAGGTTGACGTACATCATGGCATTGCCGCCGCCGTCCATCGTGAAGAAATGCGCGCCAAGGAAGCGGTCAAGGAAAAGCAGGGCCAGCGTGACCGTCAGCACGGGGAATGCGACGATGATCGCGATGCAGCTGGAGAGCACCGACCATGTGAATATCGGCACCCTCGACCAGGTCATACCGGGGGCGCGCATTTTGACAATGGTGACGATGAAGTTAATGCCTGTCATCAGCGACCCGATCCCGGAAATTTGAACGCCCCAGATGTAGAAGTCTTCGCCTACGCCCGGGCTGCCCGTCATCTCCGAGAGCGGCGGATACGACAGCCAGCCGGCATTCGCCGAGCCGCCGATGACGAAGGACATGTTGAACAGCATCGCGCCGATGAAGAACAGCCAGAAGCTGAGCGAGTTCAGGAACGGGAACGCGACGTCGCGAGCGCCGAGCTGAAGCGGAACGGCGATGTTGAACAAGCCGAACATGAGCGGCATCGCCATGAATAGGATCATGATGACGCCATGCGTCGTGAACACCTCGTTATAATGCTCGGGCGATAAAAACTTCAAATCGGGAAAAGCGAGCTGCGTCCGCATCAGCAGCGCATCGACGCCGCCGCGGAACAGCATCAGGAGCGAAGCGATGATGTACATGATCCCTACGCGCTTATGATCGACGGTCGTCAACCATTCGCGCCACAGCCAGCCCCATTTCTCGAAATAGGTGAGCACGAAGACGATTGCCGCCGTCGTCAGCACGATTGCCACGTCCGCTCCGTATATCAACGGATCGCCCGTGACAAAGAACCACGAAACGAAATCTGTTAGTCGGTCAATCACGGTAGCCTCTCCTCTCATTTGCCATGATTCATGTGCCGGTGGTCCAACGGATGACCGGATTGCCCGAAGCCCCTTACGTCGGGGGCATCTTTCTGCGCGTTATTGCCTGGCGGCAATTGGCCGCCTTCCGACTCTTCCGTATGCGCGGATTCCTTCTCTTCGCTGAGCGTTTTCGCCTTCAGCGTATAGCCCGGAGGCGCTCCGCGGCTCATGGAGTATTCATGGACGATTCGCTCGAACAAGCCGGAAGGGATGGAAGCGAACGTCAACCGGCCGGCGGTCCCGGGCTGTGCAAGCATTTGATATCCGTCTTCGGATAACGCGTTCCCGCCGGCCTTCGCTTCGGTTACCCACCGGTCGAAATCCGTCTGCGAAACGGCTTTGGCCGTGAACGCCATTTTGGCGAAATCGCGGCCCGTGAAATTAGCGCCGGTCCCCATGTAATTGCCGGGTTCATCGGCTTGCAGGTGCAGCGTCGTCGCCATGCCGGACATCGTATAGATCATCCCGCCGAGCTGCGGCACCCAGAACGAGTTCATCGGACCGTCCGACGTAAGTTCGAACTTCACCGGCGTCTTCTCGGGAATGACCAGATAGTTCACGGTTGCGATTCCTTGCTCCGGATACTGGAACAGCCATTTCCAGTCCAGCGACGTTGCCTGAATCGTGATCGTCTTCTTGTCGGACTCGAGCGGCTTGGCCGGGTCAAGCGCGTACGTGTAATGCGCCGTCACGATGGCCAAGATCAGGATGACGGCGATCGGGATGCTCCACCAGACGATCTCCAGTTTGGTGCTGTGGGACCATACGGGCTGGTAGGGAGCATCGTTGTCCTTCTTGTCGCGGTAGCGCCATACGATCCAGGCCGTAATAAGGAGCACCGGAACCAAGATAATGAGGCATAGCAGCATGGTGATATAGATCAGGTCACGCTGCTGAAGGCCGACCGGTCCCTTCGGATCGAAGACAATCATCGACTTGCAGCCCGTTCCAAGCAGCATGATGCCTATCATGACGGCGCCCATGGCAAACAGCCGCCGCAGCTTTGAAATACGCATACGTTTCCCATCTCCTGTCATCGCTAAAGTTCTATATGTTCCCCGAAAATCCGGTCCATATTACAGTGCCGGGCAAGAGAGCGGTCTCCCGCCTATTCCGGCCGTCACTTCAGTGTGCCTACGACAAAGCAAAATTAACAAAAAAGGAGGACGGTCTCCCATTGGAAGGAGGCCGCCCCTTTACGGTCATGGCATGTCTGGCTTATTCGGATTCGGTCTTGCGTTTCTCCACGAGGTTGATCGCAGTACCGATGATATAGATGAACACGCTGCCCACCATGCATCCGATGCCGGCCATTAATCGTCTGTTGCTGTCGCTGAAATCGTTGAAATTGGACAGACACAACGTCCCCCCTACGATCAGCGCTACCCAAGCCACGATTTTCATGGTCAGGAACAGGATGTTCCCGTCGCGGACCGTTCGTTGTTTAGCTGCAGATTTCGTCGTCATATGCGCATCGCTCCATTATCTCGTCGTTTAGCTATTACGTTGTCCTACATATTATTAACAAATTCATGTTTTTTAGTTTGCGCGTTGCGCGATGCAGCCTGACCGGGCAAATAGGCAGACAAAAAAGGAGAGCATGAAACTCTCCTTAGCTCTCCTTGGAGAAGCCCGTCAATTCCAGGCGGCATGCAGCTATTAATCGCACCGGTCCCGCGCCTGGTCCGGAGCCCCGCCCGCCGCGCCGGCCCCCCGGGTTATTGGTACGGGCGCTCCGGCAATTAATTCAAAGCTAACCCTTAGCAGCATCGCCAAGCTTGCAGCGGCGGTGCTTTTTCACGTGCTTACGTGCTTATGTGTTTACGTGCTTACAGGGCGTCCGCCTATTTTCGCCTCCTCCACCTCTCCCTCCTTCTTCTCTTCCTTCTTCTCCTTCTTACGCCCGCTTCTTGTTTTACCGATAAACCCCTTTAATAAAAACTTGCAGGGTATATTTCATGACCGTCGTCTAACGATATGGAGACTGCAAGGGGGGAGTGTTCTGAAGGAAGCAAAATGGATTGATGATGTACTTTCCGGCAGGCATGAATCCTATGCTTACCTTGTCAGTGAATACCAGAGCAACGTTTTTCATGTATGTCTGAGGGTAACCAGAGATGAAGAATCGGCTAAAGAGCTGGCCCATGTCGTATTGACCAAAGCGTTCTACGCCTTGTCCTCCTATAGGAAGGATGCGGCATTCGGAACGTGGTTGTATCGTATCGCGGTTCGGACGTGCTTGGACTGGAAGAAGGCGAATCAGCGCGAATGGAAGCACCGTGTCGCAGACGCCGATCCGGCATCGGATTCCGTAAACGAAGAGACGCCCGAGAAACTCCTCTTGGACAAGGAGATGAGATCGGAACTGATGCAGCTCGTACGAGAGCTGAAGGAACCTTATAAGTCTGTCGTCTATTTGTACTTTTTCCGCGGACTGTCCTATAGAGAAATCGCCGAACGGACGGGGGCGGCAGCAAAAACGATCGAATCCCAGTTGTACCGGGCCAAACAAATTCTTCGCAAGAAAAAGGAGCGATTCCGATGAAATGCGATTCCGTACAGATGAACATCGCATCGTATGCAGATCGATCGTTACATCCGATCAATATGGAGGAAATCAAAGCGCATTTAGAGGAATGCGAAGCGTGCAGAGCATGGTATCAGGATGTGCTGGAACTGGAACGCATATGGAACGACCCTGCTCTTCCGGCACTTGAAGAAGATTTGACTCCTGCTGTCATGGCGATGATCAATCGTAGACCCAGTCCCTATCGGCCGCATAATCGCTTCAATCCATTGTTGAAGATGGCCTTGGCATCCGCCTGCGCGCTGCTTGTGTTCATCTACAATGGAGCGGAATTTTTCGATGCTGCCGTATCCCATATCGGAATGATTAACGAACAATTCGCGCAATCGATATCCGCGATGCTGCACAGCGTATCAGGCAACTCGTAAGACAAAGGAGTGTGTCCACTATGGATCGCAAAAAAATGAGAATGAGCATCACGTTTGTTTTGTCCCTCGTTCCGGGGCTGGGTCATTATTATTTGGGCTTTAATCAACTGGGATTGAAGTTCATGATCGCTTCTTTTGCCTGCATCAGCTTGATTCCTGCGTTTCCCATGGTTTTCCCGTTCGCCCTTGCTACGATATGGTTCTATCAACTGTTCGACGCCTTGCAGAAAGCTGCATGGGTGAATAAGAATCTTGATTTGCAGGAAAGTCCGATATGGACGAATCCAACCTCGATGTTTGAAGAAATCGAACGGGAACGAACAGTATCCTCGTCGTTATGGATCGGCATTGGGATCGTAGCGGCGGGACTGCTTGTTATCGTCGTGACCCTATTCCCTGACCTGCGTGAATGGATTTTGAAACCCAAAAACGGAAGCGTGCTTGTAGCCGCCGGATTAATTCTATACGGAACAACGCTGATCATCAGACATCTGCTGCATAAGAACGAGGGATCGAAATGAGTGCTGCCCCAGTCTTTTGTCCAGCGGCGTTTGGGGCGGAGGCCCGGTTTAGCCAGCTTACGAGCCTGCTATGATGAAGCTGCAAGTAAAGTTTGAATCTTTCGACAGTCCGTATTATCCAGCAAGATAGTAGATGAGCATTTATAGAAAGCAGGATGTTATCATGGCAAAATATTTATATCGGCTGGGCCTCTGGTCCGCACGGCGAGCCCGTTTCATCATCGGATTATGGACCGTCATTCTCGTCGCGGCCATCTGCTTAGGCACGATATTTGCAGGTCCGGTCAGCGAATCCCTCTCCATTCCGGGAACGGACTCCCAGAAGGCACTAGACTTATTAAGCAAAGAGTTTCCGCAGGCGAACGGCGGCGACGTCCGACTTATCTTCGCCATGCCTGAGGGCAAGCAATTAACAGACCAGACAACGCAGCAGGCTGTTGCCAAGATGCTGGATGAAGCAGCCAAGGATAAAGCGATTATCAGCATCGTGAGTCCCTACGAGTCCGGGGCATTAAGCGCAGACAAACGAATCGGGTACGCCGATATCACCTACCAAGCTGCCGCGGAAGAAGTGTCTGCAGCTTCCAAAACCCATCTTCTTCAAAGTCTGGCACTCACTCGCGATGTTGGTATTCAAACCGAGGTAGGGGGTTCTGTCGACGTTATTGAACAGTCGGGCGCTGGCGCTTCTGAAGTAGTTGGCATTCTAATCGCCTTCCTGATCCTCGTCGTTACGTTCCGCTCTGTCCGCGTGGCGGGGCTGCCGATTATATCGGCGCTCGTCGGCGTTGGCATCGGCGTCATGGGCGTTAATTATGGCGCCAACTTCTTTGACATCAATTCCGATGGCACGATACTAGCCTTGATGCTAGGTTTGGCCGTTGGTATCGACTACTCGCTCTTTATTATTTCTCGTCATCGCCAGCAGCTGGAGAGCGGCATGGAAATCAAGGCATCCATCGCGCTTGCGACAGCGACCGCAGGAAGCGCCGTTATTTTTGCAGGCCTAACGGTCATGATCGCACTTGCTTCCTTCACGGTCGTCAACATTCCCTACTTTAGCGTCATGGGCTTGGCCGCATCGTTCACCGTGTTCATCTCGGTGCTGATTGCCATCACGTTAATTCCGGCCATCTTGTCGCTCGCCGGCAATCGCGTAGGCTCACGACGCCGCAACAACCGCAAGCCGCATACCCGGAAGAGCAAACCGTTCGCCTATCGCTGGGGACAATTCATAGCGAAGTTTCCGATCCCGATTCTCGTCGCCGGCATCATCGGGCTTAGCGCGCTTGCATTGCCTGCGCTAAACATGAAGCTCGGCTTGCCGGACGACGGCATGAGCCCGACCGATACTTCCGTACGACGCGGTTACGATCTGTTGTCCGAAGGCTTCGGCCCCGGATTCAACGGCCCGCTGGCCATTGCCATTCGATCCACGAGCGGGGAACAGGTGAAAGAAGCCGCCTCTAAGATTGCGGGCGACCTTGGGACGATGGACAACGTCGCTGCCGTTTCACCGCCCATGCTTAACGAAGCCGGTAACTTGGCTATCGTCAGCGTGACGCCGACGACGGGACCTAATGATGATCACACGCACGACTTGGTGAAATCGATAAGGGAACGCGGCAAACAGCTCGCATCCCAAGCTCCGATCCAAGTGATGGTAACAGGCGCTACCGCCATTAATATCGACATGTCCGAACATATGAGCGAAGCCTTCCCGCTCTTCGGATCGATCATCATCGGACTCGCGTTCATCTTGCTGCTGCTCGTATTCCGCTCGGTACTCGTGCCTGTTAAAGCGGTTCTCGGCTTCTTGCTGTCGCTGCTCGCGTCACTAGGCGTTGTTGTCTCGGTCTTCCAATACGGCCACTTGGCCAACTTGTTCGACGTTGCAGCCGAAGGCCCCATCGTAAACTTCCTGCCTATGCTGCTTACCGGCGTTCTGTTCGGACTTGCGATGGATTACGAGGTCTTCCTCGTCTCGCGAATGCGGGAAGAATATACGCGCACCGGCCAAGCGCGGCCATCGGTCGTGTCGGGACTCGGCCATAGCGGACGGGTCGTAACCGCAGCGGGACTCATCATGATCTTTGTTTTCGGCGGCTTTATTTTAGCGCCGGATCCGACAATCAAAGCGATCGGACTATCGCTCACGTTAGGCGTACTCATTGATGCTTTCGTTGTACGAATGACGCTCGTTCCGGCAATTATGACCTTATTAGGCCGATCATCTTGGCATTTGCCGCAATGGCTGAAGCGTATCTTACCAAACGTAGACATCGAAGGGGCGTCAATCCTTAACGAATTGGAATCACAGCAAGACTAATTGTCGGTAATGAATTGGAATTGTTAATAATAGGGGCAACCGAAAATGAAAGAAAATAGAAATCAGGATATGCCAATACGGATATGCGGCCTCTTGACGCAACGGGTTGAACCCCTGTCATGATCGCGAAAACGACTGCCATCCACGTCATGGATCGGCAGCCGTTTTTTTGCGTTCCGTTCTAACGGGCTATTTATATGCATTCCAGCGGCCTTGTTCAGGAAGACTCGCCGATTGAATTTGACGGAGACTTGTATTCCATATAGTTTCTCAAGACCTCGTCGGCCGTCAAATGGTACCGCTGCCCCAAAACGCCTAATTGTCTCGTGAATGCCGGGAGCGCATCGTTAATGTCCGTCTTGTCGATCGAATCGATAAGATCTTGGCATGCTCTCGCTAACTCCTGTCGATCGAATTCCATCGTCATCACTCCTTATCGGAAAGCCTGCCTTTACTTTAACCCGCATAGCTGTAGATTTTATGAACCGATTCTTAAAACTTCCTTAACAACGGTGCGGTTGGCTTTTCTTCGATAGGCAATACAAATAGCGGAACAGAGACGAGAGTATCCCTGTTCCGCTATGTTTCAGGAAATGATTAGGAAAATGTCCTAGACAAGATTGCGAAAAAACATCTCCAGGACTCGGGCATTGATAGGCTTGGTGATGTAATCGTCCATGCCTGCCGCCAAGCAATCCTCCCGATCCCCTTTCAACGCATTAGCGGTCACGGCTACGATTCGCGGACACTTGTCCGGCGACAACCGTTCCTTGATGGTTCGCGTTGCTTCCAATCCATTCACAATGGGCATGTGGACATCCATGAATATCAAATCGTACGGTTCCCGAAGGGCGGCTTCGATCACTTCCTCGCCGTTCACGGCCACCGATACCCGATGTCCCATTTTCTCCAGCATTTTCTGCAGCACCAATGTATTGATCGCATCGTCTTCCGCTATTAGAATATTTGCCCGGCCCGCGATAGCAGGGGTAGCCGGCAGCGAATCCGCGGAATCGAACGTCGCTTCATGATACTGAATCGTGAAGTGAAGAGCCGATCCGGACATCCCGTCGCTTTCGGCCCATATTTCCCCGCCCATCATCCCGACAATTTTTCTGCTAATGGATAAACCCAGCCCCGTCCCTTCGTGCTTTCGCGACATAAAACTGTCAAGCTGAGCGAACGGCTCGAAAATTTCCTCGAGCCGGGCTTGCGGAATGCCGATTCCCGTATCCGTAACGGTAAACGCCAGCAACGGATGTTGTCCCGCTGTCTTCTTGACGATTACCGCGACCTTCCCGCTCGACGTAAACTTGACGGCATTGCTGAGCAAATTAAGCAGCACCTGTCTCAGCCGTTCGACATCGCCGGAGATATATTCGGGCACGTCGTGATTAATCGTATAGGACAGCTCCAGATTCTTGTCCTCCGCCATCGAAGAAACGACGGACAGGCTGTCTTTGAAGCATAACCGCAGGTCGAACGTCGCTTCCTGCAATTCGGTTACGCCCGCTTCGATCTTCGACAGGTCGAGAATATCATTGATAATGGACAGCAGCGCCTCCCCGCTCTTGCGGATAATCTCCACGTAAGCCTTATGTTCCTCATCCAAATCCGAATCGAGCAGGAGATCGGTCATGCCGATCACGCCGTTCATCGGCGTTCGGATTTCGTGGCTCATCATGGCCAGAAACTCGCTTTTGGCTTTGTTCGTCGCCTCTGCCGACTCTTTGGCGTACACCAGTTTTTTTTGCTCCGAAATGTCCTTGCAGATGAGATAGAAGCCGATATTCTGCTTATGGACAAAGATCGGAGCGATGCTGGTGAGCACTTCGATCGTTTCGCCGCTCTTGGTGACGACGGCGTCGATCTCCAGTTCGACCGTATCGTCATGCAGCGCTTTTGCCAGGATGCGATCCACATTAGCCTGCCCGATGAGATTGGCAAGCGCCATCCCGATCAAATCCGCCTCGATGCCGTAGCCGGTCATTTTCTCGGCGACCGCGTTTGCATTAATGATGTTTCCTTGCAGATCAAACGAAATGACGGCATCGTGGTTATACTTTTTCAGCGATGTATACCGTTCTACGGTTTCTTGCAGCCGCCGCTCGGATTCCTTCTGTTTGGAAATATCCATGATTTGCGCAATGTAGTAAAGCGCATCTCCCTCGTCGTTACGGAATAACCGAATCGATAGATAGCCCCAGATCACCGCGCCGTCTCGCCTGACGTAGCGCTTCTCCATCTCCGCTTCGTTCGTGTCGCTCATGAGATTCCTGACGTCGTCGATGCAGGCGACCGGATCGTCCGAAAGCGAGAAGTCCCCGAAGCGCATGCCTTCCAATTCGTGCTTGCTATAGCCTAAAAACCGTTCGAACGCATCGTTAACGGTGAGAATCAATCCATCGGGAGCCAACAATGCGATGCCGAAGGAAGCATACTTGAATACTTGCCCGGTAAATGAATTCTGATCAAGATTGACGCGATACATGAAGTACCCTCCATTACCCATTCAATGCAAATTAAGACATATTAACCTCCGCGTGTTTATCTGAAACCGGTTTGACGCCCCGATCATGAAGCCCCGTCTATATTTAGTTGTTGCCCCCCGGAATTCTAGAATGCTTTCGGTAATCGAAAGGACTCCTTCCTTCCGCTGATTTAAAGAGCCGACTGAAGTAGGCTTGATCCGAATACCCGACCTCTTTGCATATTTGGTAAATTTTCAACCCCGTTTCGTTCAAGAGCCGTTTCGCGTGCTCCATCCGAATTCGGGCCAGATGCTGCGTGAAGGTCATGCCTGTCTCCGTCGTGAACAACGCGCTTAAATAATTGGGAGAGACATCGAGCGACTCGGCCAGCAAGCCCAGCGAGAAATCCTTGTTCGCGTACTCGGTTTCGAGCCGGTTCATCGCGAGCCGTATAGTGCGATTCACGAACTCGATCGTTCGAGATCCCGAAGTCGTATCCATGGAATCGGCCGAGAACGCCATCAGGCTCTGCTCGTACATGGAGCCGACCTCTCGCAAGTCCGAGGCTATGCCGCCGAAGCCCAAACGGAGATTAGGGTCCACGTTCTTTTGCAGACGCTTCTCCGCTTCCAACATCTTCTGCTCGACAGGCGGGACCGATACTTGGTTGGAGAACACGACGGCCGTCATCAATAAATCATCGACAAGCACGACCGAGCCCAAGGAGGACAAGACTTCCTCCAACAGTGACCCGGCGGAAGCCCGATGCTTATTATCCCAGTGAAGGTTATCCTGCCTGGAGATCGAACAGACGCTGATCCAGCGATACGATGGGAGCAGCGCTTCGTAGATTTTGGACGCCCCCGCGCCAAGCGTTCCGTAGAACAGATCCTGAACACGTTTTTCCATCAACGTCTGCTCCCTCATCCTCACCGCTCCCAGCATGGTTCTCCTTTCCGCATCGCTAAACTCCCTGTTCGCGAAGCTGCTTCCGTCTTGCATGAACATCTCGCTTAGAGCCGCGATCAGGCTTAGGGCAGCGGCTTTGATCTCGACTCGATGATATGAAGCGGAGAGGCCCGACGGGCGTGAAGCTTCTTCTATAAATTTGTCCAGGAGCGGTCGAATCCGCATGGTCGGCCCGGAATTTTTGATATTCAGAATGTCCGTTAAATGATAAAAGGGCTCCATGATGAAGTGATCGTCAATATTCAAATGTAGGCAGAAAAAAGTCATGCTCTCGTTCCCTTCGGACCTGCTGGCATGCCTCCGCCCTGGCGGTATAAGCAGCAAGTCTCCGGGTCCCTGCACGTATTCCTTGTCTTCAACCCGCGTCACTTGGGTACCCTTAAGCACCAGATTAAGTTCCAACAGCGGGTGCTCGTGTTCTCCGTAAGACCAGCCTTGCAAGACGCTTCGCCAATGAATACCGTAAATCTGGAAGGAAAAATGAAGATTGGACATTGCATGCAACTCGACACAAAGATCGTCGTTACCGGGTTCAAAATATTCTTCCATGTTCATTCTCCTAAAGATACATATGACTTGATTTCACTTTATCAGTTTGTATTCGAGATGCAAATCATAAACGCGCAAGAAAAGAATCGCTGCACTTGGCTCGGTTGCGCCATTAAGCTATAGATTGCAGTGGTTCCTTCTATAGTTTGCATAGTGTAAACCGCTTACATTTCCATTATCATGAAGTTGAATTTCCCGAGAGGAGGACCTGTTCGTGACGTTATGTATACTTTCGGAAGGAGGTTTCCCTTTTTTTCATTCAATTGTAAGCGCTTTACCGAGAGGCTTTATCCTATTTTTGGAGGGGAAATAACGCGATGAGCAAACGGATTAAGCAGATTTGGATGATCGTGTTCGCGGTTGCATTGTGTTTGCCGCAGATTGGAATCATGCAGAAGGCGAGCGCGGCGGATAATTCCTCCGGTACGCATGGAAATTACGCTCTGAAAATTCAAACCACGGGCGGGCATCAATGGGATGGCGCGCAAATTGCCACGGGGGCAAGCGGCTTGAACCTGGAGGTCGGCAAAACCTACACCTTCTCCTATGACTTGTATACGCCCGACCAAGACGTAGCAGGCCTTCTTCTGCAAACGAGCGGCTACGACTGGATTAAAAACTCGGGCGCTTTAAGCGCGGCAAGCCCGGCTTGGACTTCCTATTCCGAGCCGTATACGTATACGGCTGCAAGCGGCTCCTATGTTCAGATCGTTAAAACCGGCGACAACGGAGCTACGGATGTAAAGAATATCACCTATTACATGGACAACTTCGTTGTTAAAGACGCCAACGATACCGTCGTTTACAGGGCCGACTTTGACGACCAAACGGCTGACGGGTTTATACAATGCGGGGATGCCGCTTTGACTGCGGCAGCAACCAATTATTACTTAAAGGTTCAAACCACGGGCGGGCATCAATGGGATGGCGCGCAAATTGCCACGGGGGCAAGCGGTTTGAACCTGGAGGCCGGCAAAGCCTACACCTTCTCCTATGACTTGTATACGCCCGACCAAGACGTAGCAGGCCTTCTTCTGCAAACGAGCGGCTACGACTGGATTAAAAACTCGGGCGCTCTAAGCGCGGCAAGCCCGGCTTGGACTTCCTATTCCGAGACGTATACGTATACGGCTGCAAGCGGCTCCTATGTCCAGTTTGTCAAAACCGGCGACAACGGAGCTACGGATGCAAAGAATATCACCTATTACATGGACAACTTCGTCGTTAAAGACGCCAACGATGCCGTCGTTTACAAGGCCGACTTTGACGATCAGACGGCTGACGGATTCATAGCAAGCGCGGATGCTGCATTGACTGCCGTTAATAGTGTCAGCGCTGCAACAAAACCAACGATTAACCCGGACGTACTCGACTTGCCGAGCATTAAGGCCAATTACCCGGATTATTTGATGGGCAGCATCATAGGCCCCTATTACATGCAAGACCCGATCATGCCTGTCCTGAAAGCCCAGTTCGGCGTCGTGACGCCCGAGAACGCGATGAAGCCGGCTTCGCTGATCGGCACCAGCGCCGCTACGCATAAGGTTGCGGATCTGAGCTATAACGAAGCGGACACGGAGCTTCAGAGCGCGATCGACAATGGCCTGAAAATCCATGGACATACGCTCGTCTGGGAAGGGCAATCGATTCCGTGGCTGAACAACGATAAGACCTCCGACTCCGACTCGACTCCGTCCAACCCGGGACTGACCGCAGACCAGGCGTATGCGAACATGAACGCCTATATTAACGCGGTGCTCACGCATTTTGACGGCAAGTTCAACGCAAGCACGCAGAACATCATCTCATGGGACGTCGTCAACGAAGCGATGGCGGGCTCCGTCCGCGACAGCTCTCTTAGTCCGACGGACTGGCACAGCTACCTGAAATCAACCCCGTGGTTGAAGGCAACGGACGCCAACTACGTCGAACAGGCGTTCAAGGATGCCCGTGCAGCAGAGCCGAATTACAACGTCTTATTGTACTACAACGATTACAGCATGGACGACCAGAATAAGGCCGCGGCAGTTCGCGACATGGTGAAAGACATTAATGACCGCTGGGCGTTGGATCACCCAGGCAAGCAACTCATACAAGGCGTCGGCATGCAAGAGCATAACGGCCTCGGCACCAACCCAAACAATGAGAAAAAGACGATTCAGATGTTCAAGGATATTGGCGTCAAAGTCTCGATCAGCGAGCTGGACATCTCCGCCGGCACGAACGGACAGCAGACGACCGAGCAGGCACAAGCCCAAGGCGCACAGTACGCGCGTTTGATGCAAGTGTATACCGATCCCGCCTTCAAGGACACCGTGCAGCGCATCACGCTCTGGGGGCTGACAGACACCAACAGCTGGTTGTCTTCAGGCAGCCCGCTGCTGTTCGACGGCAGCTTGTATCCGAAAGACGCGTTCTACGCCGTGATCGACCCGGCCGGATACCTGGCGAATTACCATGCTCCGACAAAGCCCGCCGGAGGCAAAACTTCAAAAGCCGCGAAGGGAACGCCGAACATCGACGGCAAAGTAGACAACGTTTGGAAGACGGCAACGCCTGTCGCTATCAATGTCGCGCAGGCAGGCAACACGAAGGCGGATACGCACATGCCGGCCGCTACCGCACGCATGTTGTGGGACAACGGGAACCTGTACGTACTCGCGCAAGTGACCAAAGATCCGTCCGAACCGCTGGACAAGGGGAACGCGAACCCCTGGGAGCAGGATTCAGTCGAAGTGGTTGCCGACCTGACGAACGGCTCCAGCGCCATGTACTCGAACGCTTCCGGGCATTACCGCGTTCGGTATGACGGCTTTGCGACGGTTGACGCAGGCATGACGGATAATCAGGGCAAAGCGACGACGATGACTTCTGCGACGACGTACGACGAGACGACGAACGCCTACATCGTCGAGATGAAGATTCCGTTTATCCAGATCACGCCTGCGATTGGCACCCAGATCGGCTTTGACGTGCAGGTGAACGATGCGAAAGCCGGCGCGCGCATTGGCGCGTTCGCTTGGAACGACGCTACCGGAACGGCTTATCAGGATCTATTCCAGATTGGCACGTTGGAACTTGCGGCCGCAGGTTCGACCACTTCACCGCCATCGGGGTCGACCGCTACACCGCCTGGCAGCGATACGACGTCGCAAGGATCTAGCAACACCGTTGATAAGAATCATATCGTTGCAAAAGCTCAGCCGGACAGCAACGGTACGGCTTCCGTAACCATCGGTTCGAGCGATTTCCAGCAAGGAGTCAGCCAATCAACGGACAAATCCGTAACGATTCAAGTGCAGCTCGCTGCCGGCGTTAAAGAAGTGCAAGTCAACTTGCCGACAGATCAAGTGATAGCGCTGTCGAATCAGCTCCAATCGATCGCGATCGACACCGGTTTGGCCACGGTTACAATCGATCCGAATTTGCTGAAGCACAGCGATGCGAACGGAACCGGCAACGTTCAGTTGTCCGTAGCCGTCGTAGACCCGGCTTCGCTGTCCGACGCGGCAAGAAGCCAAGTAGGCGGAAATACCGTCTATGATTTCAACCTAAGCGTCAACGGCTCGAAAATAACGAATTTTACCGGAAACGACGTTAAAGTCAGCATGGATTACACCCTGAAGCCGGGTGAAAATCCAAACAATGTCGTCGTCTATTACATCGCTGATAACGGCAAGCTGGAGATCGTCAAAAACGGGAAGTACGACGCGGCGACGGGGAAAATCGAATTTTCTCCGAAACATTTCAGCAAATACGTCGCCAAGTTCAACGCTTCTGCATTCCAAGACGTGAACAATGTGCCGTGGGCGGCGGAAAGCATCCAAGCTCTCGAAGCGCGGGGGATTGTTGCCGGCGTTGCTGCCGGAACTTTCGCGCCGAACCATCCGGTTACCAGAGCCGAGTTCATCCAGATGCTGATGAATGCGCTGGATCTAAACAGCGACACGGCAACAAGCACCTTTACGGATGCGAAGGAAGGCGCTTGGTATTATCGGGCCATCGCTTCGGCCCAACAGCTCGGTATCGTGAGCGGGAAAGCGGACGGATCTTACGGCATCAACGATGCAATCAGCAGGCAGGAAATGGCCGCTATGCTGTATCGCGCTGCAGCCAAGGCCAATATCAAACTGCAAAATACCGTTGATGAAATCAAGTTTGCCGACGATGCAAGTATTAAGGATTATGCTGCACCGGCAATTAAAGCATTGCAGCAAGCCGGTATCGTGAGCGGCATGGGGAACGGGACGTTCGCCCCTGCCGGCAACGCTACCCGCGCTCAAGCAGCCGTTATCATTTACGGACTTTATAAATTCATGTAAGAACAGACATTGCAGCTTGCAGCAAAGAAGCCTTCCCCCTATATCCTCGGGGGAAGGCTTCTTTGTTGATCCGCGGACAGTTGTGATGAACGCATAGTGGATCACTGGATCTCTCTCCATATAGGCTCTTGGGGGTATGCATATCCTTTATGTACGCCCCACTACAAAGAAATAATAGCCGAAACCGCCCCTTTCGGACGCTGCTCCGTGTCGAACAATAGCGGCCAATTCTTCCTCCCGCGAACCGGAAAATAATCCAGCCACGTATAATCATCCGCCGCGCCCCAGAAGGTAACGCTTGCAAGCACGTCGCGATATTCCAGGAACAACCGAAAAAACTGCTCGTATCTCTCCTCCTGCAGTCGAAGCATCTCTGCCGTAGGCTCCGTCAGATCGGTGCGTCTGTCAGCGAACTCGAACATGGACACATCCATCTCCGTAATTTGAAGCTTCACGCCAAGCGAGGCATATCGTTCGATTGCTTCCCTGATATGATCGAGAGACGGATTCAACAAGCTCCAATGCGCCTGAAGCCCGATTCCATGAACAGGAGCGCCCTTCTCCAACAGAGCTTTGACGAGCGAATGAATTTTCTCTCTTTTGAGGGGGTTGCACTCATTGTAATCATTATAGAATAAGAGCGCATTCGGATCCGCTTCATGAGCGGACCGGAACGCCAGCTCGATATAATCCTCCCCGATGCCCTGCAGCCACTTCGAAGGACGAAGCTGCTCCGTTCCTTCATCGGTCACCGCTTCGTTGACAACGTCCCAGCAGTAAATCGTGTCCTTGTACCGGTTCACGACGGTGTCGATATGAGACTTCATTCGCGATAGCAGCAGCTCGCGTCCCGCCGGCCCTCCGTTGCCGTCCTCGAACACCCATTGCGGCGTTTGATTGTGCCACACTAACGCGTGACCTCTCAGCTTCATGCCATTCTCGCGGGCAAATTGGGCAATGCGGTCCGCTTGCTCGAACGAATACCTTTGTTCTCCCGGATGAAGACTTTCAAACTTCATTTCATTCTCTGCCGTGATGCTGTTGTAGTGCTGCTGCAGCAGGCTGCTCTGGCTGATGATCGTCCGCGAATTAACGGCTGCGCCGATCAGAAAATCGTTCTGAAACGCTGTCGCTAACGAATGATCCGCTCGTATCCGTCTTTCTGTCATACCTCGAACACCTCTTCCTTCCTTGTTCACCGATTTGTTGTCAGGCTTTCATATAATGGAAGTAATCGAAATCAACGAAACCTCCGGCTTCCTTCTCTGCATAGTTAAACAAGCCAATGCGATACCCCATGAAATGATCCAGCGTGTATGTCATCTGCAGCGGCCGTCCGATTGCGGTCCATTCCTCGCCGGCAACCGAATAGAAGAAAGAAGCAAGATCTCGGCTCTCCCGAAAATCGAACGCGATCTTCACCTGAATGCTGCTATGCTCGTAAGGGACGCGCTCAACGGTCTCCATCCCGCCGTCGCCGCGGTTCATCCCCGTCACGACGTAACGCTCGCCGCTATAACTCACTTGAATGCCCACTGTGCCATACGCATTCTGCAAGGCGACGAGACCTGCATAATCCCCCGGTCTCATATGGTTCAACTCCAGCACCGCAGCACCGCTGCAGACGGGTCCCTCCGTCCTCTGCGTCAGCGTGTTTCGTGCATGTACGACACTGCTGGCGAGATGACCGGTCATCAAACGCAAATAGCCCGGCCGAGTTGTTACAGACCATAACTGCTTGTCCGGATTGTGATTCCACTGCCAGTTCAAAGCCAATTTGTCCTCGGCATATTCGAATTCATCGCTAATCGCGATCGACTTGGATGCCGATTCCGGCAGCTGCGTTTCGAATGCCTCGGGCACTTTGCCGCCTTCGCCAAGTACCGGCCAACCACTCTCCCAGATCATGGGCAGCACGCATGGAATTCGCCCAACCGCATCATGATCCTGGAACAGGAAGGCATGCCATTCTCCGGCTGGCGTATCGACAATGCCGCCCTGCGCAACGCCTTTATTGCGATAACCCAGATCATCGTCCACGATCACTTTGTGCTCGTATGGCCCCAGGAGCTCCTTCGAGCGGTAACAAAGCTGTCTGCGGCGTCCGTTACCCGTTCTTGGCCAATCGATGAAAAACAAATAATAATAGCCGTTCAGCTTATACGCATGGCAGCCCTCGATCCGCAGGCCGATTCCGTCCCGTTCTCCCTCGAACAGCAGTTGACAGATGCCTTCCGGTTGGATCGCCTTCAAATCAGTCGTTAGTTCGGTAATATGAATATCCCCGTTCCCGCTGAACACGAAGACGCGGCCTGCATCGAACAACAAGGCGGGATCATGAAGGAGACCCTTGATCGCATTGCGCTCCCACCGGCCATTCTCGATATCCTGCGTCCGGTATATATAGAATTGCTGCATGTCGTTACACGAGAAGCAAACATAGAAGGTGCCGTTATGATACCGGAGACTGGAAGCCCAGGAGCCTTGGCCGTAAATGCCCTTTCCGTCTACTAGATTATGGGCATCGTTATCCTCAAGCGTATCGAACACATAATTGACAATTTCCCAATCCCGCAGGTTCGCCGACTTCATAATCGGACAGCCCGGCATCGCATGCATGCTGGTGCTGACCATATAGAAGGATGACTCCACGCGGATAATGTCGATATCCGGTACATCCGCCCATAGAATCGGGTTCGTAATCCTTGTGCCGCTCATGTGAACGTTCTCCTCTCTTCGCACCGTTTCATCCATTTCGGCAAAAAAGATCACGGCTCTTACGGGCCATGATCTTCCTACTTCACTCGATGGAGCTTATTCGCTGAACTGCCAGTCATATAGCTTGAACAGCTTGGTTTCGGGCTCCCCTTTAAATACCAGATATAAATCATGGACGCCTTCGGCACCACTTACCTCGGTGCGGTATTCGGCCAATTCCGCTGCCGCTGCCGGAACCTGCAATTTACCTACCAGCTTGCCGTCCGCTGCATCCAGCCGCAGTTCGATTACGCTCGCCGCGCCAGCATCCGACAAGGTTGCCGTAAACGCCGAAGCTCCTTTACTGCCGAAATCCACCTTGGATAACGCAATCCAGTCACCGCTGTCGATATCCGTAACGGCCATTCCGCCGGATGCGGCAGCTTCCGTTGCAATGCCTGACTGCCATGCTATCGTTGCCGCTTCCACCCGATTATACGGATTGAACGTTATAATCTGCGGTACGCCTTTGTAATCCGCAGTGATCTCTTGAATAGACGGATCGGCCTCCCGGAAGGTCAGCTGATTCAGATGGGTGGAACGATAGCCTTGCGCCACGCCCATCGCTTGGGATAAGGTTTGGGCATGATAGGCGATATACCAAGCATCCTTAAACCGGAAGATGACATGGTGGTTATTGCCGCCCACGCCGAAGAAATAGCCCGGGTTCTTCAGTATAGTCCCCCGGTATGTCCACGGGCCAAGCGGATTGTCGCTGGTCATATAGGCAATCTCTCCTGCCGGAGGACTACCTTCCGGACGGACGCCATCATAGAAGTTCGAACAATAAGTATAGTAGTAAGTGCCGTTATGCTTGTTGATTCCTGCATCTTCGAACATGAATGGAGCAGGAATAACCTTGGCTTCGCCTACTACGCTGGTCATATCGTCGCCGAGCTCCATCACCCGCGCGGTATTCGGCATTTCATCCTTGCCTTCCGGCACGCCGCCGCCGAAGTAGATATAAGCCTTGCCGTCATCATCGACGAATACGGCCGGATCGAATAACCATGTGACATCCTCGACTCCTGGCGTTGATCTTAAGATCAGCGCCTTGCCGATCGGGTCCTTCCAAGGTCCCGTCGGGCTGTCGCCCTCCAAGACGCCGATACCGCTCGCATTATTCGCGAAATAAAGGAAAAACTTATCCTTTCCATCCATCGCCTTATGCGCGATGGCAGGCGCCCAGGATTGCGTCGCCCATCGGGCCGCACCTGACGGACCTGCTGCGGCAATGACGCCATGGTCCGTCCAGTTCGCCAAATCATCGGACGAGATCACCCCGATTTGATTGATATTGCCGTACGTATTGTCCTTCACGCTTCCGTCCGCGTTATATTCGAGAACGTCGTTCGTCATGTATAGGTAGACACGGTCTCCATAGACGAGCGCGTACGGATCCGCCCCGAACTTATGCGAGACAAGCGGATTTCCTTGAGGCGGCAATTTACCGACAGCGCTTGCAACCTTGACTCCTGTATCTTCCATTTTGACTTCCTCCTGATTCATAATCGAAATAATGATGCGAATTGATTCCGAATTATTTAAAAATAAGCTGGGAGAAATGATACAAATCATTTTTCCATACCGGCCAATCATGCCCGCCGCTCTCTTCATACCATAGGTGAGGAACCTGGAGCTCTGCCAGATAGGCATGCGTTCTGTCGCTCACGTGTTTCAGTTCATCCAACATGCCGCACGACAACCACAGCAACCTGAGGTTTGCCGTCGTCTCCTCCGGCTGCGGGATAAGCAGCTCGGGCGCTTTCGTATTCGGCGCGGCAGAGAATGCCCCGATCCATGCGAATGAACGGAGATGTTTCAATCCAATGTTCAAGGATTGCCCGCCGCCCATGGATAGGCCGGCTAATGCCCGGTTCTCCGAACCCGTTAGAACCGGGTAGCGCGACTCCACATAAGGGATCAAGTCATTCATCAAATCCGATTCGAACGTCTCGAATGCTTTTATTTTATCGGCATCGAATAGGTTTCCCTCCGCCCTGTCATTCGGCATTGCACGGCCGTTCGGCAGAACGACGATCATAGGAGCGAGCTTGCCTTCCGCATGCAAATTATCCAGAATCACCTGCGGAGCGGCATGCGTATACCATTCCAGCTCATCCCCTCCGATCCCGTGCAAGAGATACAAGACGCTATACTTCGTTTCATCGGCGTATCCGGGAGGCGTGTAGATCATGCATTTACGTTTGCAGCCGACCGTGCCGGATTCATATTCGACCGTTGCCATTTTTCCGTGAGGAACATCATCCCTGCATTGGTCATAACCAGATGGAGCCGTTTCAAGATACATGTATTCACTTCCCCTTTCTATGCAAAAAAAAGGCCAACCAGCAAATGCCAGCTGACCGGGTTCTTACGCTGTACGGCGTTACTTGATTCGGATAGCGGCACGGACAAGCGGCTGCTACTCCTTCACGCCGCCGAGCTGCAAGCCATGTACGAAATACTTTTGCAGGAACGGATAGACGACGAGAATCGGCAAGGATGCGACGATCGTAATGGACGCCCGAATCGATAACGGGGTCACCATGTTGATCGCCGCCGGATTGTTCCCGTTGGCTACCGACGGGTTGCTGTTCGAAAGCGATGCGGAAGACAGCAGCTTCATCAGTTCGTACTGCAGCGTGCTCAAGTTCAGCTTGGAGGACGCATACAGGAAGGTATCGAACCAGGAATTCCACTGGCCGACTGCGACGAACAGCGCAACGGTAGCGAGAACCGGCTGGCACAGCGGCAGGATGATCGAGAAGAACGTCCGGAAGTCTCCCGCTCCGTCCACCTTGGCCGATTCGATAAGCCCTTCCGGCAGCGTCTGCATATAGGTCCGAATAACAATCATATTGAAGGCGCTGATCAAGCCCGGAACGACGTAGACCGCGAAATGATTGAGCAGATGCAAGTCCTTGATCAAGAAGTAGTTCGGTATAAGTCCTGCATTGAAATACATCGTCAGGACGACGATGATCGTTATCGGCTGGCGAAACACATATTCCTTGCGGCTAATCGTATACGCCAGCATCGAGGTCAGAAACAGGCTGAGCACCGTGGCGATGAGCGTTCTTGCCACCGATACCCAGAAGGCGTGAAAGATCGTTCCGCCTGCGAATACGGCGTTGTAGTTTTGCCAAGTCCAAATCCGAGGCCATAGATAGATGCCTCCGCGGAGCGTATCGTTACCGGCGTTAAACGAGACGGCAATTGTATTCAGAAACGGATACAGCGTGACGATTCCAAGCGCAATCATGACGATGGCGTTGAACGTGTTGAAGACAACCGGCTCCAGACTGTGCGTTCTCGATTTCATCGGTATGCCCTCCTCATATTAATCGATCTTCGCCGAAGCGTTTCGCGGTCGTATTGGCAGCGAAAATCAGCGCTACGCTGACCACGGTCTTAAAGATGCCTGCGGCGGTTGCCAGCGAATAGTTGCCGATCTGTATGCCGTATTTCAGGACGAATATATCGATGGTCTGCGACCAGTCGACGACGACGCCGTTACCCAGGAAGTATTGCACTTCGAATCCAGCGTCCATAATCCATCCGAGATTCATGATCACCAGTATAATGACGATCGATTTGATTCCCGGCAGCGTGATATTAAGCATCTTACGATATCGGTTCGCTCCATCGATCTCAGCTGCCTCATAAAGAGAGGGATCGATGGACGTAATAGCCGCCAAGTAAATAATCGTATTCCATCCGATTTCCTTCCACACGTGAGAAGCGCCGACAATTCCCCAGAAGTAGTGAGGTTTGCTGAGCCACATGATCGGTTCGTGAATAAATCCGAGCTTCATGAGCACGACGTTGATGATGCCGCCGTCCACGGAAAGCGCATTCGCAACGAGGCCCGTTACGATTATCCATGATAGAAAGTGCGGGAGATAAGAGATCGTTTGTATCGCTCGCTTATACAGCCTGGTCTTGATTTCATTAAGCAAAATGGCGAACACGATCGCCGTGACGAAGCCGAGCACAAGATTGATGAAGCTCATTGCAATGGTGTTGCGAAGCACGAGCAGAAACGTGTCGTCTCTGAAAAGAAATCTAAATTGCTTTAAGCCGACCCATTCCTGCTGGGAAAAAGACAACGCCGGCTTGAAATTCTGAAAGGCTTGCGTCCAGCCCCAAAGGGGGTAGTAGGAAAATAAAAAGACGTAAAGCAGCATAGGCAGCGACATCAGCATCAACTGCTTCTGGCTGCGCATCCGTTTCAGAAAGGAAGACTTCGGTGCGGTCATCACCACAGTCGTCTTGGATGTATGGGCTTTCGGGGCGCTTGCCATCGTTCTCTCTCCTCCTATCTTGCTGCCTGTAAGGCAGAAGGAAAGCATCGACGGTTCGCCGATGCTTTCCGCAGCCTATCGGTTCTTCGGTTAATTGCTGGACCAGTTCTGGGTCCGCCACTGAATTTGCGAGTTGATCCGATCTTCGTACGCTTTCACGTTGATCTTCTTGTAAGCATTCACGTACTGATCCCAGACAGTGTCGAATTTCTCCGTCTTCGCCATAATCGCCTGAGGCAGATACTTAAGCGTAGCATCCGTCATTTGCTTGTTTGCTACCGATGCATCCGAGCCGTCGATCAGATCGATGTTCCAGGCCGGATAAGCGACCGGATTCTCCGGCGCAGGCGTGAAGAATTCCGTCCAAGTCTTGTGTTTGTAGGCGTCCAGGATTTCTTTATCCTGCGGCTTAAGCGAGGCGTAGAACTCGTCTGGCTGAGTTCCCGCCGACGTAGCGTTGCCGTCGGTGAAGGTGCCTTCCATCTTCGGCGCGTAACCGTAGAACGCATCGGCTTTATTGGCCAGCTTCCAAGTCGGATCATTCTGCTCGTCGCGCTCTTTCTGCGTACGGGTGAATTTACCGTTCGCGTCCACTTCGTAGTCGACGCCTTTCTCACCCCACGACAGCGTCTTCTGCCAGTCTTCCGTCATTAACGCGTCGAGGAACTTGATGATGCGCACGGGATCCTTCGCATCCTTGCTGATGCCGAAGCCGTTGTTCAAGTTGAGAACGGGACGGTCCAGGTAGTGATCCGTAACGCCATCGTACGTCAGCGGGAAGCCAACATACGTTTCGCCAATCTTATTCTGCGAGATCAGCTCGTTTTCGCCGTCCTGGAAGTTCCAGTGCTGGTCGAACATGCCGAGCACGCGGCCTGTAGAGACCTTAGCGATGTACTGGTCATAGTTTTGAACGAAGGCTTCTTTGTCCATTAAGCCTTGGTTATAGATATCGTTAAGCTTCTTGTAATAAGTCTTCGCGATATCTTGCGTCGCGAATACGGAAGCGACTCCGTTGTCGACCACGACTCCGCCGTCGTTTGCGTGGCCGCTCAGGTGCTCCGGCGCGTTGGTCAGCGGGAACGTCCGCCAGTCGTAAGCAAGCGTCGTGAAACCGATTGTCGGCTGACCGTCGACCGTTTTCGGATGCTTCGCGGCGTAGTCGCTGATCAGTTTGAAATAATCGTCCAGCGTCTTAGGCGTCGGGAAGCCCGCATCTTTGAGCACATCCTTCTGGATCCAGAAGGCCGGTCCCGAATAATTGGTTGCAAGGAAATCCCCGGTATAGGCGCCATAGTTCGGCAGCCAATAGATATGGCCGTCGCTGGAATCCTTCATCTGGTTCCAATAGTTCGCATAATGCTCTTTCAAGTGCGGCCCGTATTTGTCGATCAGATCCTCCAGCGGAACGACCGCTTTGGCCGTTACCAGCTTCGGATCGGCAGTGATCAGATCCGGATACTCTCCGCCGGCGATCATGACGCCGAGTTTCTGCTGCAAGTCGCCGACCAGGAATTCCATGTTGAGCTTGACGCCGAGTTCATCCTGCATCTTCTTGTAAATCCGATTGTCCGCAGTCGGCTGCTGGTTCGGCGAGCCGATGAAAGCCGAAATCGTAATCGGTTTCAAATCGTCGGATGCCGTTGCGTTAGAACCGCTATCGGTATTTGCCGTACCGGCTGCCTGATCCGTCGTCCCTTGATTCGCTGCAGTATTGCTTTTGCTGCTGTTGTTGCTGCTGTTGTTGTTATTGCCGCAGCCGGCAAGCGCGAGACTAAGCGCAATCCCAAGCGACAACGAGCCCCAAAGGCGCTTTCTTGTTATAACCCCCATGTATTGCTCCTCCTCTAAGTTCGGTTCGACTTGCTACTTCCATTATGGAGAAATGTATGCGCTTGCAACATAATCAGATTTAAGTTCCATGCCCCCATAATTTAAGTTGCCGGCCGCGAGTTACAGAATAACCGGGGATCACTCGGAGCAATGAAGCCTATAATCGGACGGTTTCATGCCAAGCCGCTTCTCGAACTGCTTCAGAAAATGCTGATAGCCGCGATAGCCGAGCGCTTCGGCGATCGCCCACGAGGCGTCGTTCGTCTCCCGGAGCTGCTGCTTCGCTTTCTCGATGCGAAGATCGTGAATAAAGTCGAGAATGCCGATGCCGTATTTGCGCGAGAACGACTGGCCTAAATAGACGGGGTTGATATAGAATTGCTCCGCGATCTCCTTGATCGTGAACGTCTCCTTATAATGGCGGCGCAAGAAGTCCGCCACCTTCGCCGGCGTGCCGCCGCAATTCATTTCCTGCAGCTCGTGTACGGCAGCTTGGCATTTCAGGCAGAAGGCGATCAACGTCTCCGCCGATTTTTGCAGATGCTTGCCGCGATCGGCATCGGAGATCGAATCCCATAACAGGTGCATTTCATCGGGGTTTCCGCCTAGCTGCTTGACAAGAGACGCGCAAGCCAGCATGACCTGCGTCTCGAAGATGCGAACCAGCTCCGGCTGAACCATGCGCTCTTCGAACGTGCGGAACACTTCCCGGATCGCAGACGCAAGTTCCTCGGGACGAGCGTTCTCCATGGTCTCGACGACGCTGTCCACCGCCTTCAGCTCCATAGGCTCGAAGGACAGCTTTTGACCCTGGACTTTCGCGTAATGAACGATGGGGGTACCGCCGAAAAAAAGAAACCGCGCTGCCTCGATGGCGCTGCGGCAGGACGTTGACAACTTGTTCAGATCATCGACATCGCAGCCGACTGCCATTTCGATTCGCCCGGATATTGCGGCTCGCATGGCTGCATGCAGACGCTCGGCGAATGCGCTAACTTCTTCATTGTCCGGTTGATCCGAGCCGAGCACGAGCCCGAACGAACCTCCCATTCTATCGATTAAATAGCTGCGGCCGTATTCTTCGGCCATGCGCAAGGCGATCTCGCGGGCACTGCCCAGAACTTCTTCCCCTGTCCACACTTGCACGTACGTCCAATTGGACGCCTGGCTGGACAGATGATTCAGCGTCCGCATCAGTTCCTGCCGATTCGCTTCCTCGCCGCCGAAGAGAAGCATCGACAACGCTTGCCTCACGGCATACCGATCCGCGCCGGTGCGCATGAGCTGCCGTTCTTCCCGCCCGATAAGTTCATTGCGCATCCGCTCCAGCACCTCGTCCGCCTCGGCCTCAATGATCGGCTTGGTCAAGTAATGCTTGACGCCTAAACTCATCGCCTGTCTCGCGTAATCGAAATCATCGTAGCCGCTTGCGATGACAAAGAGGGTGGAGCGGTTACCCAAGCGACGCGTCTCCTCGATCAGTTCGAGCCCGTTCAGTACCGGCATGCGAATGTCCGTAACGACTAGATCGGGCGGGTTTAGGCGGATGTGTTCGATCGCTTCTTCGCCGTTTCGGCACAATCCCTCGACCCGAAAGCCCCACTTTTCCCAATTGACCATGATCTTTAGCCCTTCTAAGGCAAGCGGTTCGTCATCGGCCAGCAGCACTTTGTACATGTTCACACTTCCTTCTTTATTTCATGCATGGCTTCAAGCCGCGAGAGCGGAATATGAAAGCCTGCCTCGGTCCCTTTTTCGGGATCGCTGTTGATCCGAAACCAGACGCTCTCGTTGTAATACAGTTCCAACCGCCGGTAGACGTTTCGGATACCGACATGGCCATCCATCCCCTTATCCGACCTCACGTTCTCCATCAGCTGTCTCAATTTCGCTTCCTCCATGCCCACGCCGTTATCGATGACATTAATCTCCAACGCTCGCTCGGTCAGTTTCGCGGTCACTTTGATCGAACGGTTGTCCTTACGGGCTTGCAGCCCGTGTTTGCATGCATTCTCGACGAGCGTCTGAATGCTCATTCGCGGAACGTACAGCTGAATCGCCTTTGGATCGATGTCGAAGGAATACTCGAACAGGTCGCCGAAACGGAAGGTCTCGATCTGCAAGTACATGGTCGTCAATTCCAGCTCCTCCCGAAGCGGCACGAGGTCTTCCGACCGGCTAAGCAGCTGCCGCATGAGCAGAGACAAGTTTTTAATGATCATCGCCACGTCGGAATAGCCATTCCTCGTGCAGACGACCAGCAGCCCATTAAGCGTATTGAACAGAAAATGCGGATTCATCTGGTTATGCAGCATGGACAGCTCCGTACGCACCCGCTCCAGTTCAAGATCTTTTTGCTTGATTTCCAGCTTGTAGACATCGTTGATGAGCGAAGTAATCTTCCCCGTCATGACGTTGAAGGTGCGAATCAGACTCCCGATCTCGTCGCGCCCTTCCCGGATGTCGAGCAGATCAAACCTTTCATTGCGGAACTTCTCCATATGTCTGGACAGCTTCTTTACCCGATAGTGGTAGGAACGAAGGATAATGAAAATAAGCAGGGACGGAACTACCGTACTAATAATCGCCAGCCATATGATGGAGCGCCGGGCGTTATGAAGCAAACTGTCAATGTGCCGGGTATCCGCGATTCCGACTAGCTTCCAACCCTGCATATAGCTGTAATTCCCGATCGCTTCCTCCATCGCGTACCCGGAACTTACGGCAGTATCCGAGAGTGACGGAACGGGCGAATTCTCGGAACCTTCGATTCCCGCACTGGCGGCAACAACCTGGTTCCGGTCGTTGATAAGTCTCAGCTGCAGGCTGTCAAGTTCGCGATTCAGAATGCTGTCCATCTTATCGATGTTCAAGTCGATCCTCAAGTATTTGTCATATTTGGAATAGGAGGGAAAGGTATGCATCTTGCTGACGACACTGATTCGTTTCGCCGGGGTCAGATGGAAGTCTTTCTCACTATAAGCAACGACAAGAATATCCTTGTTCGATCGGTTTAATTGCTCCAACCAAGGAAGATCCTCAGTGACGCTGCCGATCACATGATAGTTTGCCCCTGTCTGTATGGTGCTATTAGTCGTATACATGCGAACTTCCAAAATATTCGGAGACATGTAGCGGGTCAGCCTATCCCGCAGAAAGTCATCGTATTCTTCATAGTAGTCGGCCGGCGACATGTACGCGTGATCAAGTGCATTGTAGAGCGAATCATCGCCTGCGAGTGAACGGCTGAGAGCGACGCTTTCGTCGATCATGCCCAGCAGTTCGCCGGATGCCCGTTCGATCGATTTATGCAAGTTATCCTTTTCTCGAATTTTGATATCCGCGGAATTCTGCTGATAAAAGAAGATGTTGATCGTTAGGATCGGAAGGAGCACGCATAACAAATAAATGAGCAGGAATTTGTATTTAAGCGGAATGTCGTTGACGACGCTTAGAACTGCAGGTTGACTTCGCATCCAGATCACCCTTGTCGTTTGGATTTATAAGTGGAGGGCAATTCCCCTGAAAGCGCTTTAAATTTAGTGGTGAAATATTCCGTATCGTGATAACCGAGTGCCGCTGCAATCTCTGACACCAACATATCCGTTCTGCGAAGCAATTTGCAGGCTTCATCGAACCGAAGGCGGTGGATATAGTCGTGAAAGCTATGACCAGTCTCCCGTTTGAACTGCTGCCCGAAATAAGTCGGATTGAGATGGAACCGGCCAGCCAGCTCCTGAAGTCGAATTTTCTCGCGGTAATGCTGCTTCAAGTAGTCGATTGCCTCCGTTATGGCATTGCTGTTCGCCCGGGCCGGCTTTTCCTTCACCGTAAACTGCTCGGTCGCCTTCACGGACAACCGCTTCAACGAAGTGCTTGTCCACGAAGCTATATCGGCTGATTCGGTCCCGTCCAGCAGTTGATGCAGCCACTCGGAAGCCTCCCTGTGGGTTGCTCCCCGTTCTGCGTATCGCCGAAGCAGCTCGCCGCGAAAATGACGAACGGCGGTCTGCATCAAGCTTTCCTCTGCCCCGCTCTTGCCGAACAGTCCGACCAGTTCATCCACGGAGCGGTCGATGCCCGGCAGATCATTGGACTCGATCGCTTGAAGCAGCGCCCTCACATAAGCCGTCATATCCTCCAAGTTCCATTGGCCGGTAACCTTCCTTTCTCGATAACTATAGATGCCTGCTTTCGAGCCAAGCAACGCTCGGCTCCGAATCTCCAGCGCCTGCCGGTAGAGATTCGGCACAGAGTGGAGCCCGATTGCAGTTTCGCTGCAGTAGAATGCCAGCTCTTGAGGCGGCCAGCCTTTCTTGACGACCGTCTCTTCCAACCAGACTTCGAATTGTTCCTCGTTCAGATCGTTATCTATAATCAGCAGCCCTGCCAGGCCCGGCGACTCCTCGAATATCCAGGCTCGCATACCGTCAATGATTAATGCCTCGGTCAGTGTTTTCATCAGAACGGCAATCGGACTTTTGCCAGACTCAGATTCGCCGCTTTCACCGATCGACTCGGCCGCCATCAGACGGAAGCGCGTTCGTTCGTTTACGCCAAGCAGCCGCGCAGCCGTATCGGCAGCCGCCGGACCTCCGTTACCGAGCAAGCCGACGATCGCGTCGGCGGCAGCGTCTGCCTGCATCTTGCGGGAAGACGCCGCCGTCTGCCTGCATTCCTCCAATGAAGCTGCCATATCGAGCAGCAGGCTGTGAATTTCATCCGTCATAAGAGGCTTCAATACGTATCGGTCTACCTCATAGCGAAGTGCATGTTGAGCATAGGAAAACTCCGAATAAGCGCTTACAATTATCGTTTTGGCGCCGTGTCCCATTTCCTTCATCGCCCGAATCAGCCCGATTCCATCGAGAACAGGCATCCGGATGTCGGTGATGACAAGTTCCGGATCGCAAGCACGGATTAAGGCAAGCGCCTCCTCGCCGTCAGTCGCCGTGCCGCACAATTCGTATCCGCAAGCGTGCCAATCCACCATCGTTTTCCAGCCTTCGAGCATCAATGGCTCGTCGTCCACCACAAGTACCTTATACATGTCCCTATCACCTGCCGCAGCTAATTAACTCATTTCTACATTAGTATGTCAATCGTTTGCATAAGCGGCTATGTAATGAATCTATTATTTCTTGGATTATTTCACGATAAGATTTGCTGATCGACGCCAATCGAATTCTGATCGGTGCAACCGATAGGAACGAATTGGTCCGATTGTATATTCTTCTTTCTAAGGGGAGATACTCCCACTATCTAAATCATTGTAGAAGGTGAAAAGCGATAAACACATTTCTGAAGCAACTACAACTTAAATTTGGCAACAACGATGACTTCTTCTATCTCCAAGAGACACTTCTCGACACGCCAATCGTACGAATGGGTTTTTATTCGTTGATTGACGTAGTACGTACCAAATTAAGTCTACAAACTTATATCAAAGCCGCCGCAGATGCCAACCTCACGGTTGATGAGTTCAAGAATATACTGGGCGATATTCAAAATAGTACGGCTGTCGATGATGCCATAACCTGTCTCTTGCAGGGGAAGCTCTTGATATACTTCGAAAAAGACGATTCTTATGTCATTATGGAGCCTGCTCCAAAACCGCTCAATCGTGCTGTTGAATCGCCAACCAATGAAAACGTATTTCTTGGTTCGCTAAATTCGTTTACCGAGGATATCGAAACCAATATCGGTATCGTACGGAAACAGCTTCTCACCGACAACCTGCGGGTAAAATCCTTTAAAATCGGCAGCGATGAAATCACGCAGCTTTCTCTCGTTTACTACGAAGGACGCGCAAATAGGGGACTAATCCATAAACTCATCGACCAAATCGAAAAAAACAAACATAAACAAACCGCGAACCTGCAGCAGCTGTCGAAAAAAGTGTTTGGTTTCTCTTCATGGAGTCTGATCTCGAATTTCAATCAAACGGAATTGCCGCAAGAAGCGGTTAACTCTCTAAGAAAAGGCCGAGCCATTCTATTCGTGGACAGGCTTCCCAACGCATTAGTCATCCCCGGTATACTATGGGACGTCTTCTGTCTCGACAGCGATCGTAACCTCTCCCTGCCGTTGATGTACTTTTTGCGCGTTTTACGTGTCTTGGGTGCATTTGTCACCATAATCTTACCGGGACTCTATGTAGCCCTCGTCTCGGTCAACCCCGAAGTGCTTCGAATCGAAATGGCACTATCGATTGCGCAGACCCGGATAGGCGTTCCATACCCGGCGATCATCGAAATCATTCTCATGCTTTTCGTACTTGAATTGATTCTCGAAGCCAGCATCCGATTACCCAAAAATATAGGACCAACGATAACCATGGTCGGCGGAATCATACTCGGACAAGCCGTCGTGCAAGCCAAGCTGGTCAGTAATTTGCTCATCATCATACTTGCGGCGACTACCATTGCGAATTCGACGATCGTCGGTCTACAGCAGTCATTAGCGCTTAGAATATCAAAATACGTCATCGTGGTCTTAGCAGCCATATTCGGAGTGCTCGGGATATTGGAAGGGCTGGTATTGATTTGCGCTTATATAGCGAGTTTGAATACCTACGGGATCCCGTTTCTTGGCTTATCCAAAGAAAAGGACGAAATCAATCATGGATAGAAGCTGGCAAGTCGCCTTGACCTACTTTATTTCAAATCTCGGGCTTATTTTCTTTCTGTATCCCGGAGATATAATCGCCTGTACGGAAGACGGTCACTGGATTCCGATCCTCCTCGGCTTCATCGTGCAAATCATTGTCCTGCACCTCTATACTACAGGACTCGGTTACATAGGAAAAAAGGATATCATTAGCCTTTGCTTGGGAATCGGCAAAGGAATGCCCTTCTTAATCTTGCTTCCGATGGCTGTATATCTCTTAATGGTATGCATCATCGCGGTTCGTACTTTGTCGGAGATCATGACGATTGTTTTCTTATCCAGCACGCCGCTTTGGGCAATCATGCTCTTGTTCTTAGCGATTTCAACCTATATAGCTTTTCAAGGCATCACATCCATCTTACGAACCAGCGTGCTGCTCAGCTTTATCAATGTTCCGGTCATATTATTTTTCTTCTCGGCTTCGTTTCAAAATGTCGACTGGCGCTATGTTTTCCCTCTGATAAGCGATGCTTCATTTCTAACCGCCCCTAGTTTCCTGACAAGTTTTTTTGTATGCGCTGGAGGGTTCCTGTTCCTAGGCTTCGTTCAGCCCTATGTTGCTTATCGAAAGAAGTTCATCATGATTGCGGCTTTGGCTTTACTGCCCTTCTTAGTTTTCTCCGTATATATCCCGTTAATGACGTTTGGCAAAGCTACGGCATCCACATTCTACTTTCCGTTTATTATCTCGCTTGATACGATTTCGATCACGTGGGTAATGTTTGACCGGATTACGATATTTCTATTATTAAGCTTGACTTCCTTTCTAATGATTCTTATGTCGATTTCGATTTGGTCCACGATGCGGGTCGTGAACCAGAGTTTTCCATTTGTGAAACCCCTGTATTTATTATTAGCGATTCCGCTATTCGTTTTTATCGTTTGCTTAGCGATTCCGAACTGGAAAGACATTGAGAAGATCTTTTGGTGGAGTACATACTTAAGATTTTATATCTTGCTTACCGTACCGCTTTCGACTTATTTTTTGGGAATGCGAATGAAAAGGAGATCGAGCTATGGGGCAATCGATTAAACATGCATGGAGAATTACAAGCATTGTCGGATGTTTAGGGGTTCTATGCGGTTGTTGGGACAACAGAGACATCGATCACCGCTCGTTGCCCGTGACCATGGGGCTTGCGTACCATGACAACTTATATGACGTTGTACTGCAAATTCCTGAACCGCAATCGAACGGAACTAATATTAGAATCATAAAACAATCGGGGAAAACCATTAACGAAGCCGTGGATAAGATCAGCGAGAGAATGGAAAGCAGCGTCGATCTGCTTCATCTGAAACTAATACTCATCGAAAAAGGATACGCCCAACAAGGCCTTACGGACAGCATCTCCAGTTTCATGAGGTCAAGGGATATTTCCCCGAAAGCAATCATTGCTATTTGCAATGAAGATTTGGGTCCTTTTTTCGATTTCGTGAAAAAATCCATGTCGCCCAAGGGGACGACGCTTTACGATTGCTTTGAGAAAAATGCGGGATGGAACCCTCAGATGGCTTTAACGCACATATGGCAAGTATACAGAAGTATTCATTCTTATACCCGAGACATAGCTATCCCTGTCATAAAATCCGGAAAGAGCGGAACAATCGATTACGAGGGCTCGGCCATCATTAAGAACGGAAAAATGATTGATCAAATCACCCCGGAAGAAACGTTGCTTTTCAATTCTTTTACCGGACAAAGTGCGCAAGGGAAAATCGAAGTCATGGACAAAGCGAGCGTTCTGGTCTTAAAAAGCTCGATGCATCATCACAGTAAACTTATACGAGATACCCCCTACCTGGATGTTCAAATCACAATGAAAGTTTCTATTCTGGAAACGAAAGGGAGCGTTTCGTCGGAGGTCATTAAGCAAGAACTGAAAGAAATCCTCACGAAGCGGTTTAATCGTATGTTTCGCAAAACGCAAGTTCGTGAAGCCGATATCCTTGGGTTGGGACAGTACTATAGAAACAAAATACCTCGAACCAAGCTGCGCCATTGGAGAACCGAGTACTTGCCCAAGCTGCGATTGAATTTAAAAGTGAAAACGATTATTCAGAACGAAGGAAATACGAAACTCGAATAATCGTGATTCTCGCCTCCGTCCGTACTCCCCTCCTTTGGCGCATCGTTCTACCCGCCATTTGTCCAACAGCAAAAAAAGCAACCCTACATAAATCGCTAGGGTTGCCATCGAAATTTCTTCGCATTCCTGTACTTACTATATTGATACATTGACTTCATACGTATCATTCATCATGATTACCAAGCCAAACTTCCTCGGCATCTGAAGGGCCGCCAGATTGGCAGCCCACACGATGCTACGCTCTTTCCCATTATGATATTTAGCGATCAATTGATAATAAAAATAAAGATTTCAAGTTACTTCCCAGTTATAGGATTTGTACTAGGATCCCAGTTAGCGAGAGGGTCCATTCGGTATCTGGTTAGAACCAAGCTGCTAATTTTCCAAACGCCATCCACGCGCTTATATGTTTCGCTGTATGATCCATACCCATCATGCCCCGGTGGAGCGTCCTTAACGGCAGGGTAGGTCAACATATCTTCCATTGCCCACATTCCCTTCGCGTTGTCCCGATCGATCAAATCAATCTCGGGCATATGTCCCTGGTGAACCGTAGGGGCCGCACCGATGACAGTTCCTGCCCCGTTTGCGAATGCTTCCCCGCCGGTAAACACATTGCCATCGATTTCAATTTTGGCATCAGGTGTAAAAAGCTCGGCAAAATCCGACCATTTTTTTTCATCGATAAAACGGAAATAACGGGCCTTCAATTTTTTGATCTCTTCAACGTCCTCTAAGTTTTGATATCTCTGTTCAAGTTCAGTGATTTGCACGGCTTGCTGGTCTTCTGCTGCTTGCTGTGCCTTATTATTTTGATCCGTGCATCCCGAAATTATAATAGTTAGCATAACTAATCCCAAAATCAAACTTGTTTGAACCGTTTTGCTCTTCAACATATCGTCACGTCCTTTGTTTATATGTTAATTAATGGTTTGTTCATGGTCATGGCTTTACGGACGTTACAGAATCCATTCGGATACTTGCTCCATCGTTCTTCTTGTTTTATCACGCGGTTCTTTTGCCCGGTAACCGAAAGCGACCATCACGCTTACTTCGTACTCGTCGTCTCCGAGCAATCCTCGTTGTGCCAAAATTTCGTTGACTCTATCAGGTACGAAGCCTTCGATCGGACAAGAATCGATTCCGATCATCGCCGCGGAAGTCATCATATTCCCTAATGCGATATACGTTTGCTTAGAAGCCCAAGCCGTTCTCGCTCGTTCGTTATCGAGATGGAACGAATCGAAGAAATCGTGCCATGCTCCCACGTTGTTTCGCACCATTTCGGCGGGATATTTTTTAACTTTCGTCAACTGCTCATAAATATAAGGGGATTCCGGGATAAGTCCTTTACGAGCAAGAATAACGACCATGTGACTCGCGGTCGGCAGTTGATTGTACGCGCCGTAAGCGAACGGCCGAAGCTCTTCCCTAAGTTCCGGATTTTGCACGACTAGAAATTTCCATGCCTCAAGACCGTTGGAGCTAGGCGATAATCTCCCTGTTTCCAGGATAAACCGGAAATCTTCTTCGGATATTTTTCGGGTTGGGTCAAATGCTTTCGCGGCATGTCTAAAATGATAGGCTTCCAGCACTTCTTTCTTTGTCGCATTCGTGTTCATGTCGGTTCCTCCTTGGTGTGGTTCACGATTTGTTAAGCTTGCTGCAACGCTGCCTTTTTCTTTCTCATGCCTGGCAAGGCCAAGAGCAAAGCGAATAACGCAAAGCAACCGCCAACGACTAATGCCGTTTGAAATCCCGACAGCATCGCTTCGTTGGACGATGGATCGGTTGCCGAAGCGGTCACCGAGCTCGCGACCGTAGCCAGAATAGACAATCCGAGACTGCCTCCTAGCTGCAGGAACGTATTTACGATACCGCCTGCCACGCCGTGCTCCTCAAGTCGCACATCCCTCACGGAACCTACGATGATAGCCGTAAATCCGGCTGCCGTCGAGAGGCCTAATAGAATGAAGACCGGTAAAATAAATGCGGCATAGACGCTGTCCATGGACATGGTGCTTAACCAGAACAAGCCGAGTGCATTAACGAGCTGCGAAACAATCAACAATATTTTCGCTCCGAATATACGCATGAAGTAAGGCGTGATTTGGGTGGCTAGAACGGACGATACGCCGAGCGGCAGAAAAGCCAAGCCCGTTATTAATGAAGAATAGCCAAGCGCATGAAAATACAGCGTCGAGAAATAAATAAATGCGGTCATGAAGGAATACATTAAGAATCCGATAATATTCGACGATACTAGCGAACCGATACGGAACAACCGCAGTGGCATGAGCGGGTTTTCGGCGTATTTCTCGATGAAGACGAATCCGGCCATAATAAGCGCTCCGGCGATTAAGGTTGCAATTTTCACGGTCGGCCAACTGCCGTCGACATCAGGCATGGACAACCCGTATACGAGAATGAATATGCCTAACAGCACGGCAATTGCGCCGGGTAAATCAATGGATTGCTTGTTCTTTTGCTCCATCGGCCGTTCTTTGACAAACGCTAACCCGAGTATGATCGCAACCCCGAGCGGGACGTTCAAGAAAAACAAGGAGCGCCAGCCGATCGAATCCGTCAGCAGCCCGCCAACGATTGATCCCGCCGCGAATCCGCCCGAACCCAACGCGCCGAAGATGGCAAAAGCTTTATTCCGTTGCGCGCCTTCGGGAATCGACGTGCTAATGAGCGACATGGCCGCGGGAATGGACAGCGCGGCGCCGATCCCTTGAATCGCTCTGCTCGCAATGAGCCAAACCGGATTCATCGCGAATCCGCCGGCAAGCGAAGCAGTTGCAAAAATCGCTAACCCGAGCGTTAACACGCGTTTCCTCCCGATCAAGTCGCTCGCACGTCCGCCGATAAGCAGAAAACAAGCGAAGGTGAGGACATAAGCCGTGACGATCCACTGTAAATTATTCGCATTCATGTGCAGCGCCGATTGAATCGCCGGCAGCGCCACGGTTACCGTGGATGAATTCATGACTTCCAGAAATTGCGCAAGACAAACTAAAATCAATAACAACCTATTCGCTTTAGAAATCCGATCGCCCACGTCATTAACTCTCCTTGTTTAGTTGTTGTAATTCTTGGTGCTCCACGGCGCATGAACCGTCTAAGCAGGCGAGCACTTCCGTCTCCCCGGCTGCGGAACGAAATTGAACGACGGGATGCTCTTCCGCCCAAGCTTTCTCCAGCGCCTCGGCGAAGACTTCCTTCGTCTGCGCCCCGGAGATAGCGTGTTTTTCATTAATTACGAAATAAGGAACGCCTCGAATACCTAACTTTTGCGCTTTAAGCTCGTCCGCCCTTACTTCGGCGGCGTATTGCTCGCTGTCCAGCATCGCGGCCGTCTCTGCAGCGTCCAGTCCGACCTCCTTGGCAATCATCACAAGCGTATTCGCGTCCCCGATATGCAAGGAATCGGTAAAATAGGCTTTGTACAACCGTTCCAACAATTCGTTCGTTTTGCCGAATTGCGCCGAATATTGCAGTAGTCGGTGCGCATTAAACGTATTCGTGTGTATTGCAGTATCGTAATTTAACGTCAGACCGTCTAGTTCCGCACGCTTTGTGATATCATCATGCACTGCTTTCATATGCGCTCTGGTCGATCCGAATTTCTTGGCGGATAGCCCATAAATATCATCGCTTACGTGAACGGCCATGTGCGGATCAAGCTCAAAGCTGCGATATACGAGTTCCACCGAATCGCGATGCTCGAAATTCTTTAACCCTTCTTCAAACTTACGTTTTCCTATATAGCAAAACGGACACACGATATCCGTCCAGACCTCTACTTTCATGAATTTCCCCCGCTTTCTGGATGTTTTGCCGGAAAGGAAGAAAAACCTCTCCTCTCCGGTTGTATCTTAGCCGCTGCGTTTCATGTGCAATTCGTTTAGTTCACTTTTTGCTCGACTCCGGTACGGGAAGCCGTCATGATCGCGTCATATAACAGGTGGCGTTTGACGGCATGCGCGAAGTCCGGCGTTTCATTCGTGCCTTCGCGAAGATCTTTAGCCAAGCTCGCGTAAAATTTCCCGATGTTGCTTGATCTTGCCGGTCCTTCGGGAATCGATTTGATATCTTCGGTATATGGGTCTGGAATGACGATCTCGCCGAGCGTCTTGTCTTCGCCTTTGCCGCCCCTCAATTTCAGCTCGGTATTTTGCATATTTCCGTTGAAATCGGCGGTAATGACAAGCTCGCCGTCCGTGCCGATGATCTCCCAACGCAAGTCGAAGTCCCGCGAAGTTCCGCTGCGGTATAAGGTCGTTGCCAACACGCCGCTTTCTAGCGTGCCGATGATGGCCATATGATCCGGAGCCGTCACTTTGAGCGTCGTCCCATCATCCGCGATTTGAACCTCAGGGTGACGAACTTCCAGCTTCGCGGACACGTTATCGTAATCGCCGAGCACGTAATTCAGCCCGTCGATGGCGTGAAGACCCGCGGACGCCAACATGGTCGCGCCGGCGTTCACGTCGTACGTATAAGCGAATTTCCGGATCGTGACGGGTTCCCAGATCAAGCCCGTGCCGGATAATGTAGTTGCGAGTACGTTGCCGATATAGCCTTGAGCGATCAAATCGCGGGCGTGTTGGATTGCCGGAGAGTAGCGCGCCTGCAAGCCGATAAACGTCCGAACGCCTGCCTCCTTGGCACGGTTTGCCAAGTCCTGCGCCTGTTCCGTGGACATGCCTAGCGGCCATTCGCTGTATACCATTTTGCCTGCTTCGATAGCAGCTAGAGCGATATCGTAATGGTATTGCACATTAATGGCGATCACGACAAGGTCTACTTCAGGATGCTGAATCAGATCCTGGTAATTATCGAATCCGGGAACGCCGAACGCTTCGGCTGCGGCATCCGCGGATTCGCGGTTGCTCGTGCTCACCGCAACCAGTCGGAAGTCCGGCAAGGCTTGAACCGCCGGGATGTGCGCTGCGACAGCCCACCCCGGGTTGGACGGACTTGCTCCGATAATACCTACACCGATTTTCTTATGATTGGCTTGCTGTTGATGATTGGACATTTTAGTTCCTCCTCTAATCGAATTGGCGATCGCGGACACTCGACTACCTGCCTGTACAAGATGGATAAGATATGTTCTAATAAGAGTTATTCGAGCTCTTAGTGGACCGCGGTCCGCTTGTTAAACAATATAACCGGACCACAGTCCGGTTGTCAATTGGATAATATTAAAACACGGGGGGAAATATAATGATGGAGAAAAACCTTCGCAAAGATGCGGAAGAACGCAGACAAGTCATTTTAGAAAAGGCCGCTGCTTTATTCGCCGAATATGGGGTCGAGCATGTCAGCATGCGTCAGATTGCCCGGGAAGCTGGAGTCGGTCAAGGCACGCTTTACCGAAGCTATAACAACAAAGGGGAATTGTGCTGGGATCTCATCGGCGAAAGCTGCATCCAGAACTACGATCGGATCCAATCGTTTTTGGGAGACCATACCTCCAGTCCGATAAAAGATCGTTTGGAAACCGTACTTCTGTATCATTTGGAATCGCTTGAGACGCATTCTCCCGTTCTTGCAGCCATCCAGGCGAACAATGGCGGCGATGAGCAGCAAAACGTCCCTTTCTATTCGGAGCATTACGAGTCCATTCATTCCGTTATCGTCCAATTATTGAACGAAGTCGCGAAGAATACCGAGAACCCCGCCCTCGACGCTGTATTTACGGCGGATGGCATCATGGCGTTATTGCGTCCTGATGTTTATATTTTCCAAAGGCAACATCGCGGTTATTCGCCGGATGAAATTAAAGACAAGCTCTTTCAGGTGTTTATTGAGCCGCTCTTCCACAGGTGAGGAACGTGGGATTGCGAAAAATACAAAAAGAACAGCCAACTATGCATAGCAGTGGGCTGTTCTTTTCCAGTGGTTTTTTTTTTGCTCATCGCCTATTATCAGCGTCATCGTTGCTGCTTGCGAGCGGAATCTTCACCATAAAAGCGGTTTTGCCTTCTGCACTCGCTGCGGAAATTGTGCCATGATGAAGCTCGACGATATTCTTGGCGATTGCGAGACCCAGACCCGAGCCGCCGGTATTCCGGGAACGAGACTGCTCGCCGCGATAAAACCGTTGGAACAACAATGGAATGACCGATGCTTGCAGAGGCTCGCCATAGTTGGCTATCTCAACGACTGCCTGCACCCCGTCGTTCCTGACTTCGATTTCGATCCGTCTGCCATCTTTGCCATATTGAATGGCATTGTCGATTAGATTCTCGAATACCCGTACAAGCTTGTCCCCGTCAGCATCGATTCGGATGGGGTGATCTGGCTGTGCCAAGCTGCATTTCATCCCCGCCTGCTCAAATTGGAGACGGAATTGTGCCGCCAATTGGCCAATCATCTCTACAAGATTGATCGGAGACGGATGAAGTGCCATCCCTCCGCTCGTCCTCGTATATTCAAACAAATCGTCGATCATCGTTTTCAGTCTAACTGATTTCTCGTACGCGATATGTACGAAATGCCGAAGCTCCACCTCGTCTCGGTAACGATCCGCTTCGATCAGCCCCAGATACCCGACGATTGACGTTAATGGTGTCCGCAAATCGTGGCTAACGTTAGTAACAAGTTCGACTTTGGTCCGTTCCGCGCGTCGCTCCTCCTCGATGGAGAGCTTAAGCTGAACGGTCATTTTATTAACGTTTTCCGCCAATCCCCCAAGCTCATCATTTCCTTGTATCGGTAAACGCGTATCAAAATCCCCGCCTGCGATTTGTTCGATTCCTTGCGAAATACTTAATAAATAACGGATTGTCGAGCGGCTGAGCAGGAAGAAATACATAATAAAGAAAAAAAGGAAGGAAATAATAAACGCAGCCAAAAGACCGAACTGATTCAGAGCCATCCTCAATATAGGGGGGAGATAAAGATATTCGCTACTATATGCGTTGGCCGCAACCAGGTATAACAAACCGACTGTCAAGACGGACGCAAGCATGCTAATGCCGACTAAATATAACATTTTAAATCGAAGGCTATTCCACGGTTTAAGGCTCAATTTTGTACCCTACTCCCCATACGGTCTGAATCAGCTTCACGCCGCCCAGCTCGCTATCCAATTTGTCCCGAAGCTTGCTGATATGAACCATTACGGTGTTGGTGGACTCCAGAAACTTGTCCTTCCATACCGCTTCGAATATCGCCTCCGCACTGAACACCTGACCCGCATGGCTTGCCAGAAAATAGAGGATATCGAACTCCGTGGACGTCAAATTAATGCCGCGGTCCTCCACAGTAACGGTATGCGATTTCTTGCTTATTTTCAGAGGATGAATCTGAATGATGTCTTGCTCCTGTGCCGTTTGAAGCTGCGTATTTAAGTAAATGGACCTGCGCAGCAGAGACTTCACCCTAGCAATCAGCTCAAGCGCATTGAACGGTTTCACCATATAATCGTCCGCGCCCGTCGTCAGCCCCATAATCTTGTCCATGTCCTCTGCTTTGGCGCTCAGCATCAGGATCGGAATGCCATACTGCGCACGTACTGCCCGAACAACCTCCAAGCCATTCATTTCTGGCATCATCACGTCGAGAATCATCAATTGGACATTCTCCTTGGCGATCACCTCCATTGCCTCGCGGCCGTTGCCGGCTATTAGCACCTGATATCCTTCGTTTGTCAGATAGATTTTGATCAGCTCGGCGATCTCCATGTCGTCATCCGTGATCAAAATTTGAATGGTGTTCATAAATGCCTCCATCTAATTTGGTTAATGAACGTGGCTACAGTGTATCAGAAATCTTCTCCGTAGCGGATCGCTCCGAAACACAAATAAGAAATTCTTAAGGTTTTCTTCAGGATGTATTACGAACTGCTCCGGGCTCGCACGTTATCCTTTGTTATAGAGCAACGGACAAGAATAAACCCGGAGGTTTGAACATATGAGAACAAAGCTATACGTGCTATACGGCGGTAAATCCGTCGAACATGAAGTGTCGCTCAAAACGGCCGTTACCGTCCTTGGTTCCCTTGATGAAAGACGATTCGAGATTTATCCCGTGTATATTACGCGAGACGGCTCGTGGTGCACGCCGGAGCAACATACCCTGAAAGATTTAACGGTCGAACGCTTGATCGTACAGCCCAAGTTTCACGACCCTGCCGCGTCCATCGGTGAAATCCTATCCGGCGTGATGGCTATGCCTGGCGACAAGGTCGTACTGCCGCTAATACATGGCTCGAACGGAGAAGATGGCACCGTTCAAGGACTGCTGGAACTTCTGAATGTCCCGTATGTCGGGAATGGCGTGCTGGCTTCCGCGTTAACGTTGGATAAGGCGATGTCGAAGCAGGTGCTCGCACAAGCCGGCATTCGTCAGACGGAGTACCTGGCGTGCCGTTACGAGGAATGGAGAACGGATCAGAAAGCGCTGCTGCTTCAAGCGGAAGACTCCATTGGGTATCCGTGTTATGTCAAGCCTGCCTCCCTCGGTTCCAGTATCGGCATTAGCAGATGCACGAACCGCGGGGAGCTGATCGCCGGTATCCGAGAGGCATTCTCCTATGACAAGAAGCTCGTTATCGAGCGCGAGGCGATCGGCCGGGAAATCCAAGTAGCAGTTATCGGCAATGACAAGCCTCTTGCCTCATTGCCCGGCGAATTCATACATGATCATCTCTTCTTCGATTACGAATCCAAGTACATGGACAAACGGCTTGCCATGTCAATTCCCGCCGAGCTGCCCGATGGTCTGACCCAGAGAATCCGCACGTTGGCTATCCAAGCTTATCAAGCCCATGGCTGCGAGGGTCTTGCCCGCGTTGACTTCTTCCTTGACGAAGCAGGCCAATTGTATCTCAACGAAATTAACGCGTTACCCGGATTCACGAATTTCAGTATGTATCCCGTTATGTGGGAACGCACGGACGGAACATCCTATTCCGAGCTGATTGAACAATTAATTGGGTACGCGATCTCCAGGCACAAAGACAAACAAACCATTCAATATAGGAAATAAGCGAGGTGTACGGGATGTTAAGAAACACTTGGGCTGAAATTAGTTTGAGCCGTATTCGCGAGAATATGCTGAACATCCGCCGATCTCTTCCAAATACAGTGAAGCTGATGGCTGTCGTAAAGGCGAACGGCTACGGTCATGGCGACATCGAGTCGGCTATGTCCGCGATTAGGGGCGGTGCGGATTATTTAGCGGTTGCCTATCTGGAAGAAGGAATCCGGCTGCGCGATGCTGGATTGAAGCATCCTATCCTCGTGTTGACGCCAATCCAGCCTGAGCTTGTGCAATTGGCGCTGAAGCATGATTTAGCCTTAACCGTCACAAGTGCCAAGAGGTTTTCCGAGATGCGCGCCATTAAGCCGTATGGCTCCGAAAGCAAGCTACGGGTTCATGTCAAGATGGATACGGGACTTGGGCGAATCGGCATCCGCACGAAACAAGAATGGGATGAGCTTGTTCCGTGGCTGCGGTCCGAAGATGTCGAAGTGGACGGTTTTTATACGCATTTCGCAACGGCGGGACTGGCCGATACCAGCTTCTTGAATCAGCAGGCTTCCCGCTTCATCGAGATGAAAGCTTGGGGTTCTTCTTCGGGTCTGGACATCCGTCATTATCACTGCGCGGGCAGCATTGCGGCGCTGAGGTTTCCGGATCTGGCGATGGATATGGTCCGAATCGGAGCTGCGATGTACGGCTTCTATCCTTCGCAGCTGTCCTGTCCCGTTAAGCTCAATCCGGCCTTAAGCCTTCACAGCCAACTTATCCAGGTGAAGCAGCTGGCCAAAGGCGAAGTGCTCGGTTACGACAATTCTTATCGGGCCGAGGAGGATGAATGGATCGGAACAGTTCCGATCGGTTATGCCGATGGTTGGACGCAGCGGATGCAAGGCACGGATGTCTTGGTCGGCGGGCGGCGCGCCCCTGTTGTGGGCAAAATCTACATGGACCAGCTGATGATTAAGCTTCCGGGGCCTTGTGCGGAAGGCACGCATGTTACCTTAATCGGCTCCCAGGGCGAGCAGCGCATTACATTCTCGGAGCTTGCCGTCCATATCGGAAGCGTGGCGCAGGAAGTATCCACTTCGCTTGGAGTTAGAATTGTAAGAACCTACAACGATTTCGAGGAGATGCGTCCAAGATGGGACAAACAAACCTGGCCAAACGAAATCAATCAGGCCGTCATATAACGATTCGTACGATTCAGGCTGCAAATTCCGGAATACACCAAGGGCATCTGGTTCTGATCAATCCCGAGAATCCCATTCAACAGACGATTTCTTCCGATCGTTTAATCCCGCTAAGCTCGATTCCGGCTATCCATACACTGAAACAAGGCATACTGCTGGAGCAGACCTGTTTACGTCATTTGACTGAACTGCTCGAGGCTAGTCAAGGAATAGACCATATTATTGCTGTAAGCGGCTATAGAACCAAGCAAGATCAGGAGCAAATTTATACCGCTTCATTGGCCGATAACGGCGCAGATTACACCGCACGCTATGTCGCTTTGCCTGATCGAAGCGAGCATCAAACGGGATTGGCCATCGACGTTGGCATGCTGCGCAAGGATGTCGATTTCATCGCGCCCGCTTTTCCGGACTCCGGCGTATATAAGTCCTTCAAGCAGCTCGCCGCAGGCTTTGGTTTCATACAACGCTACAAGGAAGGGAAAGAAGCCCTCACGCAAATCTCATGCGAGCCATGGCATTTCCGGTATATCGGTTATCCGCATGCCGAGATTATGGAACGGCAAAATTGGTGCTTCGAGGAATATATCGACGCACTCAGAAGCTGCACCTACGATAACGACCATCTTCTATTCGAGGATAACCATTCATTCGTAGACATTTATTACATTCCGGCGGACGCAGGCGCTTATACAACCATTCCTGTTGTATTATGCGATCGCTATCTCTTATCGGGGAATAACGTAGACGGGTTTATTGTGACGGCATTTCGGGATAAAAGCAGGCGTGCCTATGGCTAAATCGAATTACGGCGGTCTCGATTGGCTCAAATTCATTGCCGCTCTCATGGTCGTTGCCAATCATACGAGCCCGCTTCAATCTTACAGCGCTACAGCCGATTTTCTCGTAAGCGGTCTGCTTACCCGCATTGCCGTGCCGATCTTCTTTATGACGGCCGGTTTCTTATTGTTCCGCAAGCTGACAGGAAACCCGTCAACGGATCGAACGGCTCTGCGCAGCTATCTGCTGAAAATCTTAAAGTTATATGCAATCGCAATCGTGCTATATCTTCCGCTGAATCTATACATGGGTTACTTTACCGATTCCTTGACTCCGTATTCGCTCTTGAAGGACATCGTGTTCGACGGGACCTTCTATCATCTATGGTATTTGCCTGCATTACTTATTGGCCTGATCCTTACATTCGTGATGTACAAGTTCATGCCGTTCAAAGCCATGCTAGCTTCCGCAAGCCTCTTATATAGCATTGGACTGCTTGGAGACAGCTACTATGGCATCATGCGCGATAGCAGCTGGCTCAACCCAATCTATGAGGGCATGTTTACAGTATTTGATTACACCCGCAATGGTCTGTTCTATGCCCCCGTTTATTTGGCTCTAGGAGCTTGGGCCGCCAAGAAACCCGCTTCAGCGAGACCGGCAATCGTCAATGCAACCTTATTCTCCGCATCGCTTGGATTGATGCTCGCAGAGGGGATGCTCCTGCATTCGGCGGACTTTCCGAGGCATGACAGCATGTATGTGTTCGCGTTGCCTGCCACTTATTTTCTATTCCATTGGTCCCTGCAGTGGAAGGTACCTGCAAGCAGAAGGTTTCGCGAGTGGCGGACATGGGTGTATGTTTTACATCCTTTAGCCATCGTTCTTGTTCGAGGCGCAGCCGAAGCAACGCATTTGGAAAGGCTGTTTATTACGAGCAGCCTGCTTCATTTTGCCGTTGTCTGCGTATTTTCGATCGGTATTTCCATGGTTTCGGCATGGTTGGCATCGGTTATCCGGAAACTCCGTTTCTCGAAAATAACTGATCCATCAAGAAGATCCTATTCTAGCTCTCAGTGATTTAGCTTGAATTGGGATTCCGATAGGCTCGCTATGAATGTTTCCCTATCAATAGCGATTGAGCCTTGTCATGCTCATCTGAAACCGAATCGGCGAGGGTAATTGAACGGTCGATCCATAGAAACGAAAAAGCCGCAATTTCCGGCAACAGCACCGGAATTGTGGCCTTAAATTACTCTTCTTCCGCGATGATCCTCACGAATGCGGTGGCGAATCGCGGAGGCCCGTTATCCGACACGAAAGTCACTGGGCTCTCGACGACCTGGTTGTTTGGAGATTCAGGATCGGATCGTGCGAATCGTGCTCCCGGCGTAAAAGCCGCCTTTGAGCCGCACCTGCTCGAACGGCAGCAGCGGGTTGGCGATTCTTCGCAGCATCAGCTCCGCCGCCCGTTCGCCGACTTCCCGCACGAGGAGATAGGGCCTCGACATGTCGGGAAAATACGGATTCTCCTCGTTCTCCATCCCGATCAGCGAGAAGTGTTCCGGTATGTTGAGTTTAAGGAAGCTTGCCGCGATATAGATCCACTCCGCCATGTTCGGCACGGCGCTGATGACCGCGGTGAACCGTCCGGAGCTTAGTTTACCGCCAAGGTTCTCGAGCCAGGCGGTTCTGTCTCCGGCAGGACTATTGACATGCTCGCCGGGATCTCCCAATCCTTCCAGCCCCAGCCGCTCTGCCGCATCCTTGAAGGCCTTCCAGCGCAGGCGGAATCCGCGCAGCGGCTCGATATCGACCGCGTACAGAATGCGGCGGTGGCCATGGTGGTACAGCTCTTCCATGGAACGCTGAACCGCATACTCCACATCCCAAATGATACTGTCCACTTCCGCCAGGTCCGGCGGATAATTAATCAGCACCTTGGGGACCGGCAGCTGCAGAAGGAGCGTCTCCATCCATTCGGGAATCGCCGCGGTCAGGAACAAGCCATCGGCGAAGAACAGGTCGTTCTTGTCGAGCCATTGCCGGAAGCCCGCGCCTTCGGTCAAGCCTCCCGGAACGATCAGCGGATACAGCGAGTGGCCAAGCTCGTTCAACCGAATCCGGACACCCTCCAGCTGCAGCCGGTGAAAGTTCGTTTCGCCAATAATGAGCATCGCGAACCGCCTGGGCTTCCCGTAGACCGCCGGAATCCTCTCCCCGAACAGCCCCGTCTCCTGCTCCTTCGTCCGGTAGCCCAATTCCCGCGCCCGGCCGGCCACCGTCTTGCGCGTCGCCTCCGCCATGCCCGGCAGTCCGCGCAGCGCCTTGGACACCGTGTGGATCGTCAACCCGAGGTCATCGGCGATCGTCTGCAGGGTCACCTGTTTTTTTCTGGGCATGTGCCGCATCCTCTCTATTAACAGCCGCGATCATGAGATTCGAAGCGATAATTGAAACTAAAATGAAACTATAATTTAAGCGCTTTCTTTTCTAAAATGTAGTAGTATTTCAGGTTTGCGTCAATAATCGCGCGGGTACCTTCCGTGCGGTTATTAACAAGTCAGAGAGAGGATGATTTGATGAAACGGGTCAAGAAACTCAAAGCGATGCTCGCGATCGCGTGCACGGTAATCCTGATGTTGACGGTAATGCCGGGAGCGTTCGCCTTCGCAGCGGAGGATGACGGAGGCGCGGAGACCGTGACGCCGCATTCCGGCACGTACATGCTGAAAGGAGCGCTTAAAGGCGAACAGTCCTTATGGGCATACGTGGAGCAAGAAGTGAACGGCATTACGGCGAACACGGACTACTCCTTCGGCATGTGGGTGAAGGGCAGCGGCATCGTCACGATGAAGGTATCGTCGAACGGATCGACGGTCACCTACAAGCGCCCCGTCGCGACGGACGAATGGACGTACGAAAGCGTCGAATTCAATTCCGGCGCGAAATCCGGCAAAATGGTATTTTCCATCGTGGACAGCGCGGCGACCGCCTTCCCGCAAGATCAGGTCGCGGGAACGATGTACCTGGACGACGCCTACTTCGGCGTGAAGGATTCCGGCGTCAACCTGCTGCAGAATTCAGGCTTCGAGCAAAACGTCACCGGCTGGAACAATACTTTGAAGGACGTATTCTCCGTGGTTTCCACCGATCAGACGACGCCCGAGGAGCCTACGGACCCGGTAGATCCGCAGGACCCGAGCGACGACGCGACGACTTACTTGGAGACGGATCCAAGCAACGCGACGAATATCTACGCGGGCAACCGTTCCATGCAAGCGATCACGAAGGGGCTGAAGTCCGACTGGAAAACCGCGACCCAGCAGATAAGCGGCATCACCGCCAATACGGACTATACCTTCGGCGCCTGGATTAAAGGCGGCGGAGCCGTAACGATCAAAGTGGCCAAGCTCAGCGGCGGCGACAATCTGCACTTCATGCGTCCGAAAGCGGCGGATGTCTGGACGTACGTGACGACGAGTTTCAACTCGGGCGCTTACTCCGGCACGATCGTATTCTCGATCTCGGACAGCGCGGGCAACGTGCTTCCCCAATCGGAAGCGGCGGGAACGATGTACATCGACGACGTTGCCTTCGGCCCTGCGGGCGGAGCAAACCTGCTGCGCAATGGCGGCTTCGAGGAACAGCTGAAATATTGGAGCGGCGACAAAGGCAGCGTGTTCGTCCGCTATCCCGATCAATCGGACAATCCGCCGGCGCAGCAGTACGAAGGGATCGCCAATCTGGGCGCGTATTCATGGGACCGTAACCCGGACGGCGTAACGGATTTCGGCACGTGGACCGGGACGACCCCGTACCTGGCCGAGGACTTCCTCGAACAGAATACTTGGTCCGACCTGGAGGGCGGCAACCGGCTGGCCGCCTGGAAGGATTCCCCTTATGCGCAGAGCATGTTATGGGCGACGTATCCATTCCCGAAATCAGGCGGCAGCTTGGCGGCCGCGGCGCACGGCGACTACAACGCGTATTACCGCCAGCTCGGCGAGAACCTGATCGCGGCTGGCATGGACAACGCCATGATCCGCTTCGGGCATGAGTTCAACGGCGGCTGGTACTATTGGACGGTCGGCAATGCCAACGAACCCGACCACGAACAGAAATGCGCGGACTTCGCCGAAGCGTTCCGTCAATTCGTCACGACGCTCCGCGGCATCGAGGGGCAGCATTTCAAATTCGTCTGGAATCCGTCGACCGCAGTCTGGGGCGTCGATCTTCCGGCCGCTTTCCCTGGGCGGGATTACGTGGATTTCATCGGCATCGACCACTATGACCAAACCTGGGCGCAGAGCAACGGGCAATCCTTGTACGGCCCGGCCTACAAAACGGCTTCCCCTGCCGATAGAGCGAGATTGCAGCAATTGGCTTGGAACGCCGAAGCTTCGGACGCCAACTGGGGACTTGATATGATCGCCGCTTTCGCGGCGGATCAAGGCGTCCCGCTCGGGATCTGCGAGTGGGGTCTCGCAACGAGATCCGACGATATGGGCGGCGGGGACAACCCCGTCTTCATCCAGAACATGCATGATTGGATCGAGAATAACAACGTGGCTTGGCATGTGTATTTCAACGTATCGGCAAGCGACGGCGACCATGATTTATACGATACCGTGACGTTCCCACAAGCATCCGCGAAGTTCAGCGAGCTGTGGAATCCCAACGGCGCGCCTCAAACCTCCCCTGCGATCGAGCCTGCCGACATCGTCGCCAGCGGCGAGTCTTACGCGAAGCTCGAAGGCGAGAACGGCGTTCTCGCGGGCAGCGCCTTCCGGTATCACGGAGATCCTTGGGCATCCGGCGGAGCGTTCGCGGTGATGTATAAATCGCTCAACGCATTGATGTTTACGAACGTCGCCAAGGCGGATGACGGCATCGCGATCGTCTACCAAGGCTGGCAATCGGATCAGAAGGCCTCCCTGTATGTCAACGATGTCCTGGTCAAGAAGAACATCCTGTTTGCGCAGCACGGCCGTTCCTGGTCGAACAGCTACGGCTATGTTGTATTGAATGACGTTCGGATTCCGGCAGGCGCCACGTTGAAGCTGCAGATCAACAAGGACGACGAGCTGGACAATTTCGACAGCCTGAAGATCGACTACGTCCTGCTGCTCGGTACGGACAGCGGCGACGGCAATCCCCCCGTCAACCCCGGCGACGGCGACGGCGGAGCGACGGTCCCTAGCGTGAAGCTCTATGCGAAGAACGCCACGGTGATCAAAGAAGACGGCGGCAGCATCGCGTTCTATCTGGCGGTGAACGGCGCGGATAAGCTCAATGCCGTGAGCGCCGATTTCGGCTTCGACAGCTCGAAATTCAGCTTGCGCAGCGTGGAAGCCGTCGATGCGCCGGATGCCGTCATCGACAACCGGGTCAGCGGCGGTACCGTCCATGTTCTGGCCGGCTTCCCTACTTCGCTGACAACAACGTCATATACGGACGTTATCAAGCTGACCTTCGATCCGCTGGATCCGAACGCGAAGAGCGTGCAGGCGGAGTTGCGATTGCTGAGCGCGACGACCGCGTCGAGCGGCGAGAACGCCGATATCGTGCCGACCAAGGACGGCGATTCGGCATCGGTCATGCTTCGGTCGTACGCCGATCTGAGCGACGTGAACGGAGACGGCCGCCTGACGGCGGCAGACCTGTCGCTTGCGCTGGACTATTACCGCGCGACGCCGCAGGATGCGGATTGGAGCAGCGCCAGACAGGCGGACGTCAATGCCGACGATGTCGTCGACACGACGGACTTTACGATCATCATGGCTCGCATTTTGGACGCGCAGCTATAATTCCGGCCGCAGGATGTCATCCTGCTTCTTCCGGGACGGCAGGACGCGCAGGGATGCGCGTTCTGCCTCACTTTCAAGCAAAATGGGGCGTTCAATCATGAGAGTCAAGTTAATCGCGGCCTTACTGGCCGTGTGCTGCTTCATCTATCCGCTTGCGGCCTTCGCGGACGGCCAGCTTCAGAAGGCGGAATTCTCGCAGCGCGATGTCCAAGTGCCAAGCGGCGCGAACGAATTCTCGCTGGATATACTCGTTACGAATAAAGCCGCGTTCAGCAGCGCCGAATTCGGCCTGCAGCTAGACGCGGGGCTGCAGATCAAGAGCGTCCGGCTAGGCTCGGGCATTACGGGCTCGCCGGTCAACGTGCTGGAGAAGAACGGCATCTCCTATTTCGGATTCTTCGATACGAAGAACAACTATGCCGGCACGGTGAACGTCTGCACGGTCGTGTTCGGCTATGAAGGCGATGCGGCTGCGTCGGTGACGTTGAAAGAAGCGAGCGTGACGACGATTACGGCGAACGGAGGCGCGGCGAAGGAGACGACGGCGCCCGATGCCATCGCTCACGTGACGCGGCTTTCCGCCGGAAACGGCAGTACGCCGGGCGGCGGCGGAACGCAGGGCGGTGGCGGCGGAACATCGGCGACGGACCCGATCATTGATCCGGATAACGGCCGAGCGACGGTGAAGCTGGATGCCAACGCCATCGCGAATGCCTTGGAGCAGGCCGTTACGGATGCGAACGGCTACACCGTCCTCGCCTTCGATCTGACGAGCGAAACGTCGCGCGCGGAAGAAGCCGCGATCGTGTTTCCCGTCGACCTGATCCAAACGGCGGCAAAGCAGAAGCTTCTCATCCGGACCTCGCTGGGAACGATCGAGATTCCGGCCGGCGCCATCGGTAAGCAGCAGTCGGGGAATGCGTCGGCGGTCACGCTAGTCGTGAAGAAGGCGGGCGGAGCGGCCTTGCCCGCGGATGCCGCGGATCAATCCGGCCGCCGCCTCGCGGTGGATATCCATTTTGAGCTGGACGGTCAGCCGATTGCCTGGAGCAATGACTTGACGCCGGTTCACGTCATGCTGCCATACGAGCCGACAGTTGAAGAGAAGAGCCATCCGGACAACCTCCTCGTCTATTACGTGGACGACTCGAACGGATGGCATGTCATGCCGGGAAGCCGCTATGACGCGGCTGCGGGAACGATCGGCTTCTACGCGAATCACTTCAGCAGGTTTGCGGTTGCGCCGGCGTCGATGACATTCTCGGATACGGGTAACTCGTGGGCGGTCAAAGAGATCGAATCCCTTGCCATAAGAGGCATTATTACCGGCAGGACCACAGATACCTTCGATCCGAACGCGCAAGTCACGCGTGCGGATTTCACGAAGCTGCTGATCGGCGTGCTGGGGCGAACGGCTCCCGCAAGCGGCAGCGTCGTTTTCAGCGACGTGAAAGGGTCGGACTATTATTACGACGCGGTCATGACCGCCCGGACGCTGGGACTGGCTGCAGGCACGGCCGATAACGCCTTCGAGCCGAAGAATCCGATCACGCGGCAGGATATGATGGTTTTGCTGGACAGGGCTTTCGCTTTGTCGGGCAAGCCGTTCGCCGCCATGGCCGAATTGTCAGCCTATAAGGATGCCGGCCAATTATCCGCCTATGCACGGGACAGCGCGGCGAAGCTGATCGCTGCCGATGTCATTGCCGGCAGCGACGGTAAACTCCGCCCGAAGGACAGACTGACGCGTGCCGAAGCAGCGAAAGTGCTGTACAAGCTATTCGGGCTGCTGTATTGAATGCAGCCGATCTTGGCAAAGCCGGATGGAACACTCGCGCGAGTGTTCCGTCCGGCTTTTTTCTCCCCCTATTTCTCCCCTTATACGGGCAGCGCAACGCGATTATGACACGGAGTCCGTCGGCCGCCATTCCGCCCGGAGGCGGATCGTGACCGTCGTTCCGACGCCAAGCCGGGACGCAACTTCGAGTCCGTATTGATCGCCGGCATACAGCTTGATGCGTTCATTGACATTGAACAGACCATAGGAACTGCCGATGCCCTCCGTCTTCTCCTCTGGCCGCGGGGCTGCCCATAGCAGCTGCCGGCTGCGTTCCTCGTCCATTCCGATCCCGTTATCGGATATGGAAATCACTAAATCACCTCCTGCTTCTTTCACGGTAATCGAGATCAGTCCACGCCTATGCTTCATTTTCCGAATCCCGTGCAGCAGCGCATTCTCGATAATCGGCTGCATGATCAATTTGGGAATCTGACAATCGGCGATTGGGGGCTCCACGTCAATCCGGACATCGAACGTATTCGGGAACCGGCTTTGCTGAATATTCAAGTAGACTTCCGCGAGCCGAACCTCGTCTTCCACGCTGACAATGCTCTTGCCCTTGTTCAGACTTAAGCGGAAGTACTTCGCTAGGCTGTCGATCATTTGGCTGATATCCGACGCGCCCTTGCCGATGGCAATCCAATTGATCGTATCGAGTGTATTGTATAGAAAATGCGGATTAATCTGAGCCTGGAGCGCTTGTAACTGCGCCTCGCGCTCATGAATCTCGGCCAGGTATTTCTCTTCGACCAGCGTGCGAACACGAAGGATAAGATGGTCAACGCTGCGTTCCAGCACGAAGAAATCGCTGTTGGACGCGAGAGGCAGCTCGTCCAGGCTCTCCGTCCCTTCCCTTCGAATGACCGTAATGACCTTCTTCACTCTTTGATTCATGCCGCGGACGATAATCGCCAGCAGAACGAACGGCAGTAGGACGAATAACGCGAAATATTCCAATAGGGAAGTCAGACTGGACTGCTGCGTCATCTTTACCGCCTGCGGCGACAGCTGCCCTTCCTTATTTCGCGCCACCAGCTTCCAGTTAGTAGGCGAGACCGTCGTGTATATTACCTCATCCGACTCCTTGTTCAGCCGGAAGGCATGTCCATCGCTGTCTTGGCTTTCATTTAAACGCCCGCTCAGTTCCGGCTCCACCTTGGTTCCGATTCGCGTCCGGTCAGGATGGTAGATGATCGTACCCTTCGCATCGACGAGGTAGACCTCGGTCTCCGGCGAGAACGAAAGCGCGGACAACAGATCGCTGACCATCTGCTCCTTGACGTCGATCATCATGACGCCTGAAATTTGATCGTAATGATCCGGATCGCGCAGCATCCGGGCGGAAGAGAGCACGTTCACATTCCCCGCTTCCAGGTAGGCCTGCTCATAAATACCGCTCCATACGATACTGCCATTGGCCGCAATAATATCCTTATACCACGGATTGCCCATTAAGCCGTCCAGCGAGAAAAAGTTCACTTTCTCCCCCGCGTACAGCTTCGACTTGTCCACGAACAGCCTTACTCGAAACACGTCCGAGTTGGATTGCACGGATTCGACCAAGTTCCGCAAGTCCTTGACCACTTCAAGCTGAGTCTCGACGAGGCTGTCCGTGTCGCTGACGGATAAGTATTGGTGCAATTTATTATTCATGAAGGCGGCATCGCTTATCTCTTCGATATGCTCCAGCCGATAGGATAAATTGCTGCCGGCTTGCGCCAATGTCAGCTGCATCGTCCGCATGACTTCATTCTTCAGAATGGTCGTTGAGCGTTCATAGTACCCGTACAAAATCACCGCAGCAGGGATAACGATCAGTATGATATAAGCGATCAGCCACTGGCGGGGAATGGCGATACGGCGAAGAAGGCGACGAATCCATCCGCCGCCTTCCTTCTTATACGGTCGCTTTATGGGGCGCACCTCCTTCAGCCTGCCTATACATACTTCTCTCTGTAGCCGCTAGGCGTCAGGCCCGTCGCCTTCTTGAACAGCTTGGTAAAGTAGCTCGGATCCGTGTAACCGATCGCATAACAAATATCGTAAAATTTGTATTGCGGATCGCGAAGCATCTCCTTCGCTTTCTCTACGCGGACATGCGTCAAATACTCGCCTACCGTCTGTCCCGACTCTTGCTTGAATAATAGGCTGACATACGTCGGCGTCAGGAAGACTTCCTTGCCAATATCCGTTACCGTCAAGCCGCCGTTTGCATAATTCCGGTCGATAATCGCCCGGACACGTTCGACGAGATTAGCGACCTTGCCCGTGCGCTTCTCGCGGATCCGCTCGCAGACGGCAAGCAGATATGATTGCAGAATCTCGCTGATTTCTCCGAGCGTCTCCCGCTCGAACAGCGACTCCCACACCGTGGCTTCCGCCGCTTCCAGCTCTTCCGACTGCATGTTGAATTCCAGCAGCAGTTGGCCTGCAGCCAGAAAAATCTGCATGCATGCGTTGCGCCCGTACTTTAATCCGTCTGGACGGTTGCGATTCAGGTCTGCGAAGATAGATGCCAGCACTTCCCGCAGCTGACCGGCATCTGCCGCTTTTAGCGCAGAGATAAGCTCTTCATTGTAGACGAATTCGTACCGGCTGGGGCTGCCGGTGTCCATGTCCGGGCTTTCCAGGCTATCCATCGTAATGATGCGGTTTTTGCCCAAGTACCACTTATGATTGACCGCTTCGCGAGCCTGCTTATAGCAGTTGGCCAAGCTGCCGAGGCCGGTTACCCGGTCGCTGATCCCGATGGTCACGCTGATCTTCAGCCAACGTTCGAGATTATCGCGGATCATACCGGCCAGTTCAAGCAGCACTTCCGCTGCATCGCTGGATGCCTCGTAATCCATGTTCATGCGTAGGATGCCCGCGAATTCACCGGTATGATGCTCGAACGCATAGCCGCCCATCGAACTGTCGATCAGCTCCTCGCAAATGTTTCCGATCGAATACCAGAGCAGCTGCCGGTCTCTCTCGCTTCGGACGCTCTCCACATTAGCCAAATCGTCAACCGAGATCACGATCATCCAATAACAAGCATCCTCGGGGAGGCTCAGCTCGAGAAAATCGATCCGCTCGCGAATGTCCTGCTTCTGGACACCGCTGTTGATGAGCGACAGCAGGAACTTCTCCCGCAGCAGCGGCATCCCTTCCTTCAGCCTGACCTGCAGTTCTTCCTGCCGCTCCTGCTCGGCGCGCGCCTCATCCAAATCGCTCACGACCCGCTTCAGCACGGCGCTTAGCTCCTCCAGATTTACGGGCTTGAAGATATAGTCGACCGCGCTGACTTTCATCGCGGACTTCAAGTAATCCGCGTCGCCATGCCCGCTGACGAAGATGATTTTGACGGACGGATAATGCGCATTGATTAGGCGCGACAATGTTATTCCATCCATGTTCGGCATGCGGACGTCCGTCAGCACGAGATCGGGCGTTTCCTGTTCGATCATCTCGAAGGCTACGTCCCCGTCATCCGCTTCCCCCATGATTTCAATGCCGAAAGAGGACCAATTGAAGTAAGATTGCAAACCCATTCTGACCGTAATCTCGTCATCGACAATGAGCAGCTTATACATGACTTGTCCTCCTTCTCGGGCGTTTCTCTATTTCATAAACTTAACACCTTGATCTTGCAATATACCATGCAAGTTGTCCATGGGCACGTCTTCCATTTTGCAGCCGTTGTCGATCGCGAGAGAAGCAGCCGCGCCCGCAGCTTGCCCAAGCGCATAGCAGGTTGCCTGCACGCGCATCGATGACATTGCTACGTGGGTTGCGGAAATCGAGCGGCCCGCCACGAGCAGATTATCGAACGCTTCCGGTACCATGCAGCGGTATGGAATATCATAGCCGTCGATTCGCCGTTCGTCGGTCGTTTTCTTCGCGTCCGGACTATGAATATCGATCTCGTAATTCGTCTGCGCAACGACATCCCGGAATCTAGCACCGCTGGTCAGATCCTGCTCGTTAAGCGTATAGCGTCCTACGATCTGGTTGGTCTCGCGAGCTCCGGTCTGGGGAGCGATATGAGTAAGCGCATAATTCTCGAAGCCGGTCTTCTGGAGATAGTACGCAATGGAGAACACCTGTCTGAGCGCTTCCGTCTCTGCGTAATTGCTGTCCTCGATCTTGGCTCCATTCGCCTTGACGCGCGACATGTTGACGAGCAGCGAGCCGTCATTGTTCTGTTCCCAATACAATCTTCTGCCTTGGGGAAGATCGGCTACGTCTTGATAGTCATAACAGCCCTCCGGCAATAGCGGAGTTACCGGCTTGCCGGTGTCCTGCATCATGAACATGAGCGTCATCGGCTGGGTCAGTCCATCGCTTTCGCGGCCGCTCGTATAGGGAACGCCGGCTTCGATCGCGACGCGTGCATCGCCGGTACAGTCGATGATCGTCGCGCCTTCGAATGCTCTCAATCCCTCCCGGGTAGATACGATAACCGCCTTGATCCGGCTGCCTTCCTGAATCGTGCCGATAAATTCGCAGTGGAAATAGACATCCACCTTTTCTTTCTTCATCTTCTCATTCATATAGTGGCGCATGAGGAACGGCGAATATTGCGGCGCGATCGATTCGTCATGGCCCGCCGGAAGCGACTCCGCCAGCATCTCGGCAATGAGTTCGCGGTATATGCCCGTCACGTTGCCGATCGGCATGAACACACTCACGTTAGCGATGGTGCCCATGCCGCCGAGCTGTGCCGTCTTCTCCAGCAGCACGACTTTCTTGCCGCAGCGGGATGCGCTGATCGCAGCGGCCGTACCGGTCGGTCCTCCGCCAATAATAACGACGTCAGCCTGCTTGTAAGTCTCGATTTCGCGTGTGAAGGTATAGGTCGTCATAGTAGTGTTCTGTCTCCTCTCCAATTAGAAAGCAATAGAGGGCTTTGGAATAAGCCCTCCCTGCGGAACGATTCCTTATTTCGACGCGTACCAAGCGTTAACTTCCTTGATGCTCGCTTCTCCGCCTTCGGCATTGAATTTCTTCTGGAAATCGCCCAGGCCATCGAGTTTCTCGGCGCCCGCGATAAGTTTTACTGTATAATCGCCGGACATCGTCTCAAGCTTCTGGTTGTTTTTCGAGTATGCCTCCAGGTACGGCGCTACGCTAAGTTGGTTGAGAATTTTATCCGCATCCGCTGTCTTGTTGTTGAGCGTGTCGAATGCCTCGAACATGACCGGATCTTTATGAACGCGCGCCTGCCAGTATTGCGGATAGTTAGCTTCGTCCGTTCCGACCATATAATCGTTCGCCAGATTGCGCTCGTCGTTGAAGATCGGCAGAATCGGCATGTACGCACCGTTATCGACCGTATAATGCGTACCTTCCACGCCTATAGCAAGTTCTTTGAAGGTCGTCGGTTCAAGGCTTGCATTGATCCATTTGATTGCGTCTTCCGGGTTCTTCGCGGATTTCGGAACAAAGCTAAGGCGGTCAAAGCCTTTGTTCGCGCCAAAGCCGGATTTGCCGTTAGGGCCTTTAAGGGCCGGTACAAAAGCGAATTTCGCATCCGGAGCGGCTTTGGTCAGCGCATCGGAAATGCCCGGAATGTCGGCCCAGTGAACGACGATCGCGCCCGCTTTACCGCTGGAGAACTTTTCTTTGGCTGTTGCATCCTTGTTGACGACGAATCCCTTGTCCAGCAGCCCGCCTGCGTAGAGGCCGGAAACATATTTCACGTAATCCGGGAAGGACGGATCAAGCAAGCGCGGAGTAAGCTGTCCATTGACATCGTTCCAAGGGTTAGGCATGCCGAAAGCGCCGACAAGATCATCGATCATCGGCAGGTCGCCTTTGAGCGTGAAAGGAACGTCTTGGCTGCCGTGGCCGCCCGGATTTTTATCTTTGAACGCCTGCAGCACGGCTTGGAATTCATCCGTCGATGCCGGCATCTTCATGCCGACTTTATCGAGCCAATCGGTACGGATAAGAATGCCGAATCCTACGGGATACGTGATAATGTTCGGAATGCCGTACAGTTTGCCATCCACCTTGAGCGCATCCCTCGATTGCTGGGAAATCGCGCTTTTGATATTCGGACCGAATTGATCGATTAATGGCGTGAGATCGGTAAGAGCGCCTTTCTTCGCATAATCGGAGTACATGGCCATGTCGTTGTACGTGGTCACGATATCGTACGGTTCGCCGGATGCCATAAGCAGATTCAGCTTTTGCGTCGGGTTATCCTGCGGAAGCATATCGTATGTCATTTTGTAGCCCGTTTTCTCTTCCAGCAGCTTCCCTGCCGGATACGTGGCATAATCTTCGCCTTGGAAGACATCGAGCCGCTTGAGCGTGGGAAGCGTGGCGCTGGTATCCGTCGCCGCAGCATTGTTATTCGTTGCCGAATTGTCTGTCGTTGCTGCCGTTTCATTCGATGATGCCGAGTTATTGCCTCCGTTGTTATTCGATGAACATGCGGCCAGGGAGCTAGCCAGAACTACCGTCGTTGCAGCGATCGAAAGCATTTTTGTCATTCGTTTCATGCATGACCCTCCATATAGTTATAATTTATCATCAATCTTTAGGCTCAGCCGTCATGGTCGAAGAGTATCTCTTTCCTAATTATCGGCTAGCTTCAAGAAATGAAGACGAGATCGTTGGGGCTCAACCTTTCACGGAGCCGATGAGTACGCCTTTAATGAAGTACTTCTGAAGGAACGGATAGACGAGCAGGATCGGAATGGTAGAAGCAATCACGGTCGCCGCCCTGACTCCTTCGGCCGGCACGTTCATCATGTCCTCCGCGCTCATCTTGAAGCTCGAGGAATCCGCGTTCATTACGATATCCTGCAAGTACAGCTGAAGCGGCTTCAGCGAGGTGCTGTTGATGTACAGCATCGGGTTGAAATAATCGTTCCAATAATAAACCGCGTAGAACAGTCCGATTGTCGCGAGCACGGGGCCGCTGAGCGGCAGCATGATCCGGAACAAAATCGTAAAGTTGCGCGCGCCGTCAAGCTTCGCGGACTCTTCCAAGCTTTGCGGCAGACTTTCGAAGTAGCTTTTGATGACGAGCATATTGAATACGCTGATTAAGCCGGGCAGCACAAGAGAACCCAGATTATCTATCAAGTTCAACTGCCGGATAAGCAGATAGTTGGGAATAATGCCGCCGTTGAACATCATCGTAAAGACAAACAGTACAATGACGATGCCCATGCCCGGCAGTTCGCGTTTGGAGAGCGGATAAGCCGTCATCGCCGTAATCAGCAGCGAGGCCAGCGTGCCGATGACGGCCACGAGAACCGAGATGAGCATGGCGTGCAGAAATTGATGGTTCGTCACGACGTATTGCAGCGTATCCAGCTGGAAGCCGACGGGAAGGAGATTGACTTTCCCCGAAGTGATCGCCCATTCTTCGCTGACCGATTTCGATAACACCGTGATAAAGGGAACAAGCGTCGACAATCCCAACGCGATCAAAATCACATAAATGACGGTGTCGAGCGCATACTCGTTGATTTTTTTGCTGTGCATGTCATTGCCCTCCCTACCAGATGCTTCTCTTCAAGAACTTCTTGCTGAGCATGTTGCCGCTAATGATCAGAATAAAACCGACAAGCGAGTTGAACAGCCCGACCGCCGTGCTGAAACTGTAATCCTGTTGGCCGAGACCCATCCGGTAAACGAAGGTCCCGATCACGTCGCCCGAGTCGTAGACGAGCGGGTTGTACATCGTTAGAATCTGTTCCGTTCCGGCTTCAAGCAGGCTGCCGATGCGAAGAATAAACATCAGTACGATCGTCGGCATAATGCCTGGAAGCGTGATCGAAATCATTTTGCGAATTCGGCCGGCCCCGTCGATGGAAGCCGCTTCATATTGTTCCTGATCTATGCCCGCGATGGCAGCGATGAAGATAATGGCGTTCCAGCCGACTTCCTTCCATCCCGCCGTGAAGACAACGACGCTTCGGAATAACGAATTATCCTGCAGAAAGGAGAGCGGCTTCCCTCCGAAGGCGGTAATGATCTGGTTAACCAGCCCGTCCGTCGGAGACAGAAGCGTCACGAACAAGCCGGAGATCACTACCCACGACAGAAAGTGGGGCAAATAAATGATCGTTTGAATCGCTCGCTTGAACAGCATCTTGCGAACCTCGTTGAGCAGGAGCGCGACGACGATCGGAATCGGAAATAAGATGATGATCTTATACAAGCTGATGAGCAGCGTGTTCGTCAGCACCTGGTAGAAATCGTCCGAGTGCACGAGTTTCTGGAATTGATCCAGGCCCACCCACTCGCTCCCTTTGATGCCGCTGAAGATATTGAAATCCTGAAAGGCGATCACAACGCCGTACATCGGCGTATATTTGAACAAGAGCAAGAAGATTAATCCCGGTATGAGCAGCGCATACATGTCCCAATTGCTGCGCGCCAGCTTCCAGCGGCTGTTTCTATTCATTTTCCCTCACCTGCGTTCCCATAATGTTATATCTGTATTGTAAGAGATCAGGCAGTGTGGTTCGTAGCATGCAATCCTTTGATTTCTGGTCATATCCTATAAAGAAACCGCAAAAATAGCGGATCAGAGATTAGCTCCGATCCGCTTGTTGAAACATTCCGTTCAATTGTTCTGCCCTTCAACGAGCGATTTCGCCCTGAAAGCCATCCGTTCTTTAAAAACCGTCCTTTAAAAATCATTTCCCCTTCAGCTGCCGAATCGAACGATCCCGGCTCCAATCGAAGTCGGAAATCGTGACGACATGGTTACGGCCATCCTTCCCGTTGCTCGCGTTGGGGTGCCACTCCTTGGCCATGAACGCCGGTTGACCCTGCCGGAAGATGGGTCCGACGCAGCCTTGGTGCGCGCCTAGATTCCGATCGAGCAGCACGACTTCGTCGAATGTCAACTCGCCTTTATTCAAGAACGCGTACCAGCGAGGTTGGCGGGCGATGCCGTCGGTTTTGCCGTTTTCCATTTCCGCCGTGAAGATATCGAGCCGGCCGTCCCCGTTCAAGTCCAGCAAACGCAGCGTATGCAGCGCTCGAAAATCCCTCTCGGCGCCGATCAGCATGTTCCGCGTCCACGTCGCTCCGCGGTCCCGAGACGTCAGCAGCAAGATGCGCGCCGAAGACGTTACTTCGGATTCCGTTACGACGACCGTCACCGCTCCGTCATTCGTCAAATCGCCGGCGGCCACGCGGGATTCGGGATCAAAGCCAAGATCTTCGACGCCGTAAGGGCGAAAGCGCCATTCGGAGCCGTCCCCCGCGACGTTCTCGTAGAATCCCGTATTCGTGACGATGTCCAAGCTCCCCGTTCCCGTAATGTCGTATAAGTCCAGGCCGTCTCCTTCCTGCTGCTCGGCGACGACTTGCCTATACCATGGCTGAGTTGGATCTTCAGGCGGCGTAAACCGAAATATCGCGCGGTCTTTGTTGCGGACGATGACTTCCTGCCGGCCGCTTCCCGACACGTCCCCGACGGATATGTCGTGCGCGTTCAGGCACCCGTCGCCTAGAAAATGAATCACCCATGGTTCCGTGAACGGATCCGCAGGCTGTTCCGCCCAGTAGATGTTTCCGCCGGGTCTGCCAGTCACTTTCGTCCATTCGCCTTCCCACTCGTTCGTCCATTCCCCGAACACCAAGTCGAGCTTGCCGCTGCCGGTTACGTCCATTGCGGCGGCGCCGACCTGGTGCCGGAAGTCGCGGCTGATCTCCGTCTCCCGCCATGCAGTGCCATCCCAGTGATACCACATGATGAAGCCCCGTTCGGGATGTCCGAACTGCTTGCCTCCCCCGATCAGAAAATCCGGCGTCGTGCCGTTCCCCGCGCCAAGCAAATCGCACAGCACGCCGCCGCCAACATCGAACCAATCCGGATCGACGGACAAGATATCGATCTTGGCCATAATTACCCTCCTATTCCGTTCTTCTGCTCCACAGGCGTTTCGCCGATGCCCAGCTCGCGTTTCAGCAATGCGACAATTTCATCCCGCGCGCATTGGCTCGAAAACAAATTGTTGGCATAAGCGACGGCTAATCCGCTTTCGGGATCGGCATAGGCGAGCGATCCGCCGTACCCGCCATGGCCGAAGGAGGTCGCATGGGGACCCGTAACGTTATTGGGCCCGCCGAGATCGTAACCCAGCCCGAGTTCATGAACGACGCCGTCCGGCGTGACGAGCGGTACCGTAGCGAGTTTGACTCGCGACGGCGGCAGCAGCTCGATACCGTCCACGCCTTGCGGCAGCAGTGCCGCGTAGAAACGGGCGCCCGCTCGCGCCGACATGATGCCGTTGGATGCCGGCAGGCAAGCCCGGCGTGCAGCGGCGCCGTTCATCCAGCCGCCGAGCGGCTGGATCCAGGCCGGGACGGACTGCGGTCCCTCTTGGGGCAGCGTCGCGGCATCGAACCCGGGCTCTTCCAAGTACGCGACGCGAGGCTCCGCTTCATCCGGGATACCTACGAACAGTCCGTCGGCGATGCCAAGCGGTACAGCGATATCCTCCTGAAGAATGCGGGAAAATTCACGTCCGTCCACAAGGCGGGCCACTTCGCCGACCAGCCAGCCGTACGTGATCGCATGATATTCCCGATGTTCTCCCGGCGGCCAATGCGGCGTCAGCCCGGCGACGGCCGTGCACATCCTGTCCCAATCATGTGCATCTTCGAGCCTAATGCCTTCCGGCATATACGGGATGCCCGCTGTATGGTTCAGGGCATGGCGAACCGTGCATGTCGATTTGCCGTTAACTCCGAAAGCCGGCCAATAATCGGCGATGGGCCGATCGTAATCGAGCTGCCCCCGCTCCGCCAGCAGGTGGAGTACGGTTGCGGCAATGCCTTTCGTCGTGGAGAAGACAGGGAACAGCGTATCGCCGTCCACGAGCCTCCCCGTGCGAATGTCCGCGATCCCGGACCAGGCGTCGACGACCCGTTCGCCGCGGTAATAAGCGACCAGCTGAACGCCGCGCTCTCTGCCTTGCGCCACCGCCTCATCCAGCGCGCGCTGCATCTTCGTTTGGAGATTGGTCATGGTTCATCCTCCTCTGATTCCCATTCGTCCGGTTCTCCTCTATCACTTCTATATCGAGCCGCCGCATCCTCTTCCAACGGCGCGAACATGTCATGGTACGCAAAAGAACCGTCTCTCTAAAGCAGAGAGACGGTGAGAGACGGTTCTTAATGCAGAGAGACGGTTCTATACGTCCATCTTTATTCGAAATCAGCGCCCAGCGCAATAAGCGGCAGCGAGAACGTGAAGGTCACCATGTTGTCCTTGACGGACAGGCCATATGCCGCGCCGTGGCGTTCAAGCACGGTTTTGACGATCGACAGACCAAGGCCGGTTCCGCTGAGCTTCTTGCTTCGCGAGCTGTCCATGACGTAGAAGGGCTCCCACACCTTGCTCCAGTCGGCGTCCTCTCGGACAAGGGTCTCGTTGCGAATGCGAAAATACACCTTCTCCCGCTCTACGCCTGCCGATACGCTGACGCGCTTGCCGCTCGAATATTTGAGCGCGTTCGTCAGCATGTTGTGCAGGACGGACGCCAGCTTGCTCCGGTCGGCCATCACGACCGCCTCATCCGGCAGCCGCTCGTCGATCTCCAGCTCCAGTCCGTGCTGCCGGTACGCAGCCTCGTAATCCTTGAGCATCGCCGTTAACAGCGAATTGAAGGCGACGGCCTCAAACCGGTACGTATCCTCCTGCAGCCGGGAAAGCTCAAGCAGGCGGTCGATCAACCCGGCCATCGCTTCGCTTTGTTCGCGAATAACGGCGGTATAGCTCCCGTCATCGAGCCCGTCATCGATGCCCGAGGCATAGATTCTTATGAGCGACAGCGGCGTCTTCAGCTCATGCGAAATATCCGAGATGAAGGTCCGCAGGTTAGCGTTCTTCGTTTCCAGCGTTTGATGGGCTTCCTCGAGCTTGTCGCTCATCCGGTTGATGCTTCGCGCCAGCGATTCGATCTCGTCTCCCGTGCGGATATCGACCTTCGTGAACGACAGATTGGATATCGCCTCCGCCGCCTTGTTCAGCTCGCCGAGCGGCTTGACGATGCGGGCGGTATATAACGCGGACAGCAGGACGAGCAAGGCTAGCATCCCCAGCCAAATATAAACGTTGAAGCGGTTGATGAAGCTGATCGTATCCGACCAATGGGAGATGGATTCGCCCACCGCGAAGACGACCCCGCCAACCGACATGAAATTGACGAGGAAGCTCGATTTCAGCTGGGTCTGATCGTAAATCCGGTTCACTTTACCGCCTTCGTTCAGCGCGGCGATGCTCTCCTCGGTCAGCCAAAATTTGCTCAGCGTGATGCCTTTGCGGCCTAGCTGGAACAATAAAGCTTCGTTGATGTCGTCGACCGGCTTCGACAGCTCCGCATAGGCGATCGCAACGCCTTCCTCCGCTTCCACGGACGGAATCCGCTTCACCAGCGTCTCGTAAGGCAGCGGCTCCAGCTCGTCGACGAGACGCGCAAGCTTGTCCTTGTTCTGATGCAGGACGTATTTCGGAAGAAAATACGTATTCACCGTAAACCAAAGAACGAACACGGCGCACAGCGCAATCGTAATCTGCAGCATCAGCTTCCGTGCCAACCGGCTCATTGCGACTCCTCCAGGCAGTAGCCCATCCCCCGGTAAGTCCGGATCCACCGGTCGCCGATCTTCTCCCGCAGCCGGCGGATATGCGTGTCGACCGTCCGCTCTTCGCCGAAATAATCGAAGCCCCATACGTGGTCCAGCAGCGTCTTGCGCGACACGATCTGCCCTCTATTCACGATCAAATATCTCATGAGTTCGAATTCCTTATGCGTGGCGGACACGTCCTTGCCGGCGCGATAAATCTTCCGCGCGTCGAGATCGACCGTCAGCTCGCCGAGCAGGACCCTCGCCTCCAGCTGGAGCAGCTTCTGCACGCGCAGCAGCAGGATCCGCGGATCGAAAGGCTTGCGCAAATAATCGTCGGCTCCCGATTTCAGCGCGGCGAACTCGTCATCGGCATCGCCCTTGGCGGTCAGCAGCATCACCTTCGTCCGGCTGTTGCGCTTGATTTCCTGGCACACCTCGATCCCGCTCCGCTTCGGCATCATCCAGTCCAGCACGGCCATGTCGATTTTGTGGTTATAGAAATGGTCAAGCGCCGCTTCCCCATCCTCCGCGAGGTGCGTGCGAAAGCCTTCCTTCGTAAAATAAGCGTTCAAAATTTGAAGCATCAGCGGTTCATCGTCAGCGAGCAGCAGGTTCACGTCCATCCTCCTTTCGGTATCGCTTCTACTATAGGCGCCGTTTATTACACCAGTATGACAAATTCACGGGGCCGGCAAACAATTTCGCTTCGCCCCCGTCTTCAACGTATATACGCTTTCCTCCACCTTCTTCTGCCATATTGGCGTAACACAACGCGCCTACAATGAAGCCGAAAGCCACTATTGATTGGAGGAAAAACAGTATGAACAGAACCATCACCGGCTTATGCGCCTTCGGGCTGTTGGCCGCCATCCTATCCGGCTGCGCGGACGGTGGAGATGCCAGCGCACCGTCCGTTGCCGGCAGCCCGGCGCGCGCCGCCGGCAACGAAGCACAAGCAGCAGCGGATGCGGAGACGGCCAAAGCGCCTGTCAAATCCACCGCGGAGCCGTTCGATTTCGACGTCGATCCGGAGACGTTCGCCGTGACCATTATTAAGGACGGCGTCCGCATGCCGGCTTCGAAGCCGCTGCCCAAGACGGCCGTCACGAATGTCGTTCAGACGAAGGATGCCGTAAAGTGGACCTACCCCGACAAAGTGAGCGTAAGCATCACGAAGAAGAATAACGATCTCGACATCCAGATCGAATCCGCCGGAGCCGAATCGTTCCAATGGCCGTCCATCCAAGCCGACCAATATACGCTCCCCATCGGCGAAGGCAAGCGCATTCCCGCGAAGGACACGAATTGGCGCCAATTCCTGAAGGATCAGACGTTGACGTGGAGCGAATCGTTTTCGATGGACTTTTTCGCCCTGCATGCAGGAAGTAATCCGTTCAGTCTCGTCTACGTCGTGACGAACAAATACAATAACGATGTCCATTTCGATGCGGACCCGAACGTTGAATATCAGTTCACGCACGAGTTCCCAAGCATCAATCCGGACAAGAGCTACGGCTTCCGCCTCTATGTCACCAAGAACGATCCCGCCGATATCGTCTACCCTTACAAAAGCTACGTTGCCGAACAAGGGAACGTCGTCACGCTCGAGGAGAAAGCCAAGCGCAATCCGAACGTCGCCAAGCTGTATGGCGCGCCGCAAATTTACTTATGGAGCGAGTCGATTCTGACCGACGCCGACGTGAACTGGCCGAAGCTTCGGACCTTGCTCAAGGGTCAGCTCGGAACGCTGCTCGTGCAGCTGATGGCAGGCACGGCGGACGGCAATGTCGAGCTTGCAAGCGTGTTGGAGCAGGCTTCCGCGCAGGACTATATGGACAAGTACCAGAAGGGCATGGTCCTGAGCGCACTGAATCAGGCGCTCAAAATGCGGGATTTGTACACGGCCGAGCGGTTCCCGGACCCGGGTGCCGATGCGCAGAAGCTGATTGATCAAGGCGTGGACAAGCTGAGCGAAGAGAAACTGTACGACTTGAACAAGCTGCTGACAGGTCAATTACTCGGGGACGCCGCGGGCGATCCATCCACATGGGGCCAGGCGGATTCGACGGATCTGATTAAGGACATGCATGGCGCGGGCATCGACCATGCCTGGATCGGACTGCCCAACTGGGCGGACGGCCTTCTGAATCCGCAGCTCGTGGATGAAGCGAACAAGAGCGGTTACCTGATCGCGCCCTACGATTCCTACCATTCCATTCACGAAACGCAGGATATCAACTGGAACACGGCCTCGTTTCCGGATCCGGCGCTGTACGAGAACGCGACGATTACCCGCAAGGACGGCAGCAAGGTTAGCGGCTTCCTGGGACAAGGCCGCAAGCTGAATCCGACGCTGTCGCTGCCATTGGTTCAGCAGCGGGTAGCAGGCATCCTGCAGGACGGAGTCGCCTACAATTCCTGGTTCATCGACTGCGACGCGACGGGCGAAATCTACGACGATTACAGCCCTGCGCATATCACGACGCAGCAGCAGGACTTGAACGCGCGGCTCGCGCGGCTCGGCTACATGGCGAACGACAAGCGGATGGTCGTCGGCTCCGAAGGGGGCAACGATTATGCCAGCGGCGTCATCGCGTTCGCACAAGGTATCGAAAGCCCGGTTATCGCTTGGAGCGACCCGGACATGCGCGAGAAGAAAGACAGCCCTTATTATGTCGGCGGCTATTACGCGCCAACCGGCATCCCCGACCGGTACGGCAAGCCGGTGCCGATCAAACCGCTGTACGAGTCCGTATATGTAGATCCGGCCTACTCCCTTCCGCTCTATAAGCTCGTCTACAACGACGCGGTCATCACGACGAATCATTGGGAATGGGGCAGCGACAAGATCAAGGGGGACGAGCAGGAACGGATGCTGTACGAGCTGTTGTATAACGTTCCGCCGCTGTACCACTTGGACCGGGCAGCATGGGATCAAGAGAAATCGAGCATCGTGGCGTTCCTGAACGTATGGTCTCCTTTCCACGAACAGGCCGTTAAGCAGGAAATGAGCGGGTTCTCGATTCTAAGCTCCGACCGCTTGGTGCAAAGCGCGAAGTACGGCAGCGAGCTGTCCGTTACCGTCAATTTCTCGGATCATGACTACAAAGCCGGAGCCGAGGTTATCCCGGCCAAATCTGCCGTGCTCCGTAACGGCAAGCAGAGTCAAGTGTTTCATGCCGCCGATGCGGTTTAATGCATCGCGCGGCCAATAAGCAAGCCGATGACGCCTGGATCGAAACGGATCCAGGCGTCGTTCACGTTGCGGAAATTCGATTCATGTTTACGGGGACACAAAATAGACGGAGCGCTATCAGCTCCGCCTCGTGATTGCTATTCCGCCTAACAACGGCAGCCGGCCATCAATGTCCGCTGCCGCTGCCGTTGCCTTGTCTGAGCCCCTCGTTCACCTGCAGTCGAATATCCTGCTTTCGACGTCAATAACTACTCCCTAAATAAGTACTCGCTCTGGTCCTTGTTGTGATATAACTCCCAATACACGTCGGCTATCCGATTCGGATCGTAAAACGTTCCCGGTTGAACATGATCGGCAATCAGAACTTGACCGACATAAATCCCGTAAGGAGACAACGTCTCCGCCATTGAAAGCGCAAGCGAGCGGATTGCGGCTTTGCCAATGGATAAAGAAGCATAAAGCGGATTCGGAGTCAGCGCAATACCGCCTCCCGTGAAGAAGAGCGCCCCTTGCCGCCGTTCGATCATATCCGGAACGACTTGTTGAGCGCTGGTCAACGCGCCGACAGTGTTCACCTTAAAGTCTTCCATAAGCTGCTGTTCGGTTAACGAAAGGGGATCCCCCGGTACGATGTGGGCTGCATTATATACCAGCACATCGGTGGCTCCATATTCATTTTTTATATGATCGAAGGCTGATTTTAATGAGTCCGGATCCGATGCATCTGCCGTTATTCCGTGCGATTCAAGCCCTAACTGTCGAAGATCTTCCAAGACGCGTTCAAGTGATGGCTGGGTTCTAGCTATGAGAACGACCCGGAAACCATTGCTTCCAAATTTCTTAGCTATACCGGAGCTTACGCCCGGCCCAGAACCGACGATGACTAATAAAGGCTTATCGTTCATCCCTGCCCCACCTTGCTTCCATACTTACACTTACATGAAGCCTAGGGCAAGGAGCACCCAGCCAGCCATGAAACAAAGCCCGCCAAGCGGAGTGATGGGGCCAAGAAATCTTGCTCTCTTCACGCTAAGGACATACAGGCTGCCCGAGAACAACAAGATTCCCGCAAACAGAAGCCAGCCCGCCGCCTTGATCATTGCGGAATCCGGATCATGACTAGCAAGCAGGCCGATTAGAACGATGCCTAACGCATGCGCGATATGGTACTGCACGCCAACTTCATAAATCTTCAACTTGTCGGGCTCCAGCTTGCTTTTCATGATATGCGCGCCAAAGGCGCCGATCGCCACCGCGAGTACCATCATGATACTGCCTAGAACTACGAATGTTTGCATAACCTTCCATCCTCTCGTTGATTTTGGTCAATTGCGACAGCATGCGCACGCCGGCCAGTTCCTTATTGAACCTCTCATCGACGTCCTCTGAAGGTACGACGTAAATCATTAACCCATTCGTTCGGAATCTCCCAAAGTATGAAGTGTCCGCCATGTTCATGGGCTGTAATGTTCACAATGGATAAAATTGTATCACGGATTTATATAAGTTTATAATATAAATTTCAACGCGAATACGGAATGATGATAAATCAAACCCGTGGCTAACGGGTTAATTGGGCCACGGTCTTCACGCAGGAAAACGTAACACGCAAATTAGTTAGTTTCTTAGAAATAAATAAAGCTTAGCCGGACCGAAAGAGGTCCTGGTCTAAGCTTTTCAGGAATATTTTTGTTATTTTCATCCCTTATAAATTAACCTCTGTCACTAGCCTTTTAATGAGCCGACCATTATACCTTTGACAAAGTATTTCTGCAAGAACGGATAGGCGAAGAGAATGGGTAACGTCGCAATCACAATGGTCGAATATTGGATGAGCGCCCTATACATGTCCTCCGCTTGACCACTGATTCCGTTTTGTACTTGCAACATGCTGCCTTTATCATTTTGAATAAGGATTTCCCTAAGGATCAGTTGAAGCGGAAAGGTACTTCGATCTCTAAGGAATATGGCCGCATTAAACCATGAATTCCACATGGCTACACCATAGAATAACACCATAACCGCAATAATGGGCATCGATAATGGAAGGATGATTCTAAAAAGGACCGTAAAGTCATTTGCACCGTCCATCTTAGCAGACTCTTCCAGACTCTCGGGAATCTGCATAAACGAGGTTCTCATGATAATAAGATTCCATGTATTTATTGCGCTTGGGAGAATAATAGCCCATCTCGTATCGTATATGCCCAAATCTTTAACCAATAAGTAAAACGGAATAAGACCGCCGCTAAAGAACATCGTTATGGTGATTAGAATCAATATATATTTTGAAAATAGAACCCCTTTTCTTGATAACGCATATCCTCCGAAGCAAGTAAAAATCATGCTAATCAATGTTCCAACCACAACGTAATAAACGGTATTGTAATAGCCGATGCTGATATTGGGATTATTTAACACTAACGAGTAGCCTTTCCATGTAAACCCAAGAGGCTTTAGCAATAGTCCTTCATGCTGCATCAATAGCCTCGGATCGCTTAATGAGGCGAAGATTACATATAGCATCGGATATATACATGCGATGGAAAGCACAGACAAGAAAATAATATTAAACAAATCGAACGTTTTTTCACTCATCGAACGATTATGAATCATTTTGACACATCCTTTACCACAAGCTATTTTCCGAATATTTCTTCGAAAGCCAATTGGCTCCTATTAGAAACAAGAAATTTATCAGTGAATTTAGCAGACCGATAGCCGTGCTATAACTGTAATCGGCATTTAATAGACCTCTCCTATAAACATAGGAAGAAATAACATCGGCCGTATCATAGGTTAAAGGATTGTACAGAAGAATGATCTTTTCGAACCCTACGCTCATAATGGAGCCCATTCTGAGGATTAGCAGGATCATGATCGTAGAGGATATGCCCGGTAACGTAATATGCAATAACTGTTTCCAACGTCCGGCTCCGTCAATCGTAGCCGCTTCATATTGCTGCTGATCAATATTCGTCAAGGCAGCAAGATAGATAATGCTCCCCCAACCTATACCTTGCCAAATGCCGGAACCAATAAATATGGTTCTGAATAAATCCTTTTTAGCTAGTAAGTTCGTTTTTTCAAAACCAAAATGAGAAAGCAGCTGGTTAATGAGTCCATTGGTCGAGGTAAAATCGATAATGATACCGCATACGACGACGATCGATATAAAAAACGGCAGATAGGTCAAGTTTTGAACCGTTTTTTTGAATAGCTTGCTTCTAACTTCATTCATTAGCAAAGCAAGGATAATAGGGGCGGGAAAACCCCATAAGATGTCATAGATATTGATAAGAAACGTATTGGTAATTACGCGCCGAAAGTTGGGATCAATGAAAAATGATTTGAAATGGTCGAGTCCCACCCATGGACTATTGAGAATTCCACGTCCTGGATTAAAGTCCTTAAAAGCAATAATCACGCCGTACATAGGTATATAGGCAAATATGATGTACCACGCAACAACAATAGAAACCATTAAATAAATGTATTTATTTTTTTTGAAATCCGTTTTTAGAATATTCATTTTCCGGTTATGGGTTTTTACGATCAAAATGAATCATCCTTCCTGCCCTATTAAAACGATATGGGATGGTTATCTGTCGATTTGCCATCCCATATACGACGATTGGTTATCTATTGTTGTACCGTTCAAGTTGATCTTGCGTGATTTTAATCATCTTATCGATACCCATTTTTTTAATTTGCGCGACATATTGGTCAAAATCATCAATTGGTTCTTCACCCATGATGAACTTGTAAACCATTTCTTCCCGATACGTGTTGATTTGAGTCATCACTTCGGCATTTACATTGACTTCTTCATCGGTTGATGACAAAGGCGGCAAATTGTAATCCTTTGCCGGGGTGCTCCATTTATCCATTGCATCATAAACTTCAGGAGCCATTACATAAGAAAGCGGATTTCTAAGATAGGCCTCATAAAGGGATTTATATTTATCGATCGCAGTCCAGAAATCCACTCCGTCCGGATTCTTCGTTAAAAGATCCGTAAACTCGGGATGCTGCGTTTTAATTCTTTCACTCAAAGCTGGCGGGAAGAATCCGGAGCCGTCCTTCTTCTTCATAGGCCCGTCAACCCAGTTGTAGGATACGCCTTCAACGCCATAATTGAACAACATAAACCCTTCTGCCGAATAGCGGTAATCAAGCCATCTTAATGCGGCTTCAACGTTTTTGCTTTTTGCGGATATCGCAATATCGCTTCCTTTTGAATACCAATTCTTATTTCCGACGTGTATCGTCTTAGCTGGGTCATCTCCCTCTTTAAGTACGGGATACGTCGTCGGCACTAAATTGTAATTGGGGTTTGTTGCTTTGCCCGAAGTCGCCCACGGACCGAAGCTTCCGTAAAAAGCAACGGCAACTGCGCCGGCTTTTCCAGATGTAACCTGTGCATCGGCGCTCGTATCATCGCGAGTTGCGAAATCTTTGTCAATTAGACCCTCTTTATACCATTGATTCATCAAGGTCAGGAAGTCTTTGAACCCGGGCTCGATCGGACCGTAAACAACAGTCCCGTTTTTATTCAAGAATTGGGAATAGGAAGAACCAAAGGTACCGGCGAAAGCTTCTGCAGCACCGAATTTGCTCTTTAATTGCAAGAGCATCGGCGTCTCGAGCTTTTTCTTATCCTTAAGCGCTTTGAGAACATTGGTCCAATCGTCAATCGTCTTCGGCACCTGCAGTCCCAATTCGTCAAGATAATCTTTTCTGATTGCCGGACCTGCCCATGAAGGCTCTTCATCTGTCTGCAGCATCTTGAAGCTCCATATCGTACCATCATCTTCCTTGGCCTGTTTAGCGAAATCGGGATTCTGAGCCAACACTGCCGCATAGTTTGGCGCATACTTCGGAATAAGGTCATTTAATTTTAAATAGACGCCATCCTGTACGGCTTTGAGTCCGCCGCCTTTATATCCCTGATCAGGAATAATATCCGGAAGCTCTCCGGAGGCAATCATTAAGTTAAACGCATCTGATTCTTGTCCCGAAGGCGGCGTAACGTAATCCACCTTAATCCCCGTTCTTTTTTCCATCTCTTGAACAACCATGTTATCATTTATGCTTTTGATATAGGTTGAACTAAACGGATGCCAATACGTGAGCTTCGCGCCTTGGAATTTTGCAAAATCCGGTAACGACCCCGCCCCATTCGTTGCAGTGCTGTCTGGCGTGTTTGGCGTGCTGTCCGGTGTATTTGCGGAATTGTTCGTATCACTCCCGCAAGCTGCAAGAGATAGAACCATTGAAGCGACAAGTATGCCTGAAGATAGTGTAAGACCTAATTTCTTCATTCTCTTCATTGCCATTCCCCCTCTGGGTTATTGTGTTTCCAATCCAGGTAGCAAGTTAACAGATCCTAACTCGGTTACCCTGGTTAGACTGTATGTCAGGTAGGGAGGAACCGTAAATCGTCACTTTAATCTTCATCGCCAATAGTCAAACGATCGACGTTTGGATGCGCTATTGAACGCTTTCAATAGATACGCAAGCATAAAAGGACGGACGCATAATTTAGTCAATTGTCATTTTTTACTCGATCGCCTAAATTGAACTTCGATCTAAAACATGATGAAGTTCGCGATATTTCCCCGGGGTTACCCCTTCATTTTTTTTAAAAGTACGAATAAACATATTGCTGTTCAAGAATCCTGTTAATTCGGCAATCTCCTTGATATTCAATTCATCGTCCAGCAGATAAGCTTTTGCCTTCTCTAATCGGGTTTTGTTAATGGTAGACAAGACGCCTTCCCCTGTCTGACCCTTGAAAAATCTCGATATATAAACAGGCGTTAGCCCGAATTCAGCAGCAATAGATGCCACGCTTAAAGAACTGTCGTTGTAATGGCGTTCAATATAGGCAATAATCTCCATGCTTTTGCTTGCATTTACCACCTGATTTTTTTCATTGTAAGCCTGCTCTATTTTCAATAGAATATCCATCATTTGTTTCTGCATTTTAAAAATCGTTGTGCATTCGATTAATTTTCGAAAAGGATTCAGGCTCTCAATAAACTGGCTATCGTATATCAAACCTCTATCGTTAAATGCATTTATCATCGTATTTACGATAGCAAACATCAGACATCTAGCCATATCCAGCGAAATATTGGGATTCGCGAAATTCTGGTCGAATACATGCTGCATGACTTGTTTTGCATGTGCAAAGTCGCCGGCTCTTATACTATTAATAAATTGTTGTTGAACCTCGATCGGATACGTATTGGTGAAATTAATTCTGTCGGGAGGATAAATATCGCTATAGAGAATGATATTGTTATCGCCTACGACGATTTTATATTCCGCAGCTTCAAGACACTCCTTGTATGCCTCAGGTATACCGCTGATCGTAGAGTGTACATTGCTTATCGAGGCAGTTAGATGAATGCCGTATTTATCGAAAATCAAGTTTTTCCCGCTGATGATTTCATTTTGAATGAAGGCCGTGTCCTCGGATGATTGATCGATATTCGCTATGCACACGATGGATTTATCTACTTCGAAAAAAACGCAGTTAAAATGTTTCCCAACCAATTCCTCCATTATATTTCGAACGATAAACTGTGCTAGTTCTATGGATTTGTCATCGCTTTCATCATTTTCGGAAAAATGGATTTTACCTACGTCTTCTAAGTAGAACCCGATTACCACAAAATGATCACCATTGAGATCTATGCCATATGTACTGTATCTGTCATCGAGAGGCAGGCTGCTTTTGATAGATCCTTTTACTAATCTGTTTAGAAAATTATCTTTAAGCGTTTCCTTGTGCTGTTCCCATGTGCTTGTCATGCTTTTGTTTTCATCGATAATACTCAACATCGATTTTTCAATCAATTTGAATTCATTTAAGCTATGATCATATTTTATTTTGCCTACTTTCGAAAACATCATCATTATATTATCAATGGGATTATAATTTTTTCTAGCGAATAATAGCGCTACGAATGTCCCTCCGACCAGGCATAAAAAGGTGCATACTAACATGACTTTAATAACATCCTTTGCTTGTTTGGAAAAAAACGATCTCGGAACAATATTTATATAGCTCCAGTCTACATTTGCGGATTTGATATACGTTAATTCCACTTTGGAGCCGCCAAGCTTTAATTTTAACGAACCTTGATTTCCAATCAGGTTTAAAGCGGGAAGACTCAGATTGCTCTGATTATTTAAAGACGCAACTACCTCATTCCGGCTATTTATAATGATCGAGTTCCCTCCTAAACCTTTATTCAGATTACCTAATGCGTTTTCTAGAAATGCACGGTCAAGAATAATCCCAAGCGTTGCATTGCTTTCCTCGACGCCATAAGACGGAATGGATTGAAGAAGCACCGCGCCGCCCAAATTGGGGTATTCCGTATTTCTTGATGACATGGGATAAAAATCCCTCTTATGCAGCCGTTTTAAAAAGTTTATCCATGCCTCTTTATCATGCACCTCACCTGGATAATAAGCATCGAAGTATTCCATGCCGTTGCTTGTCCCTTTGTCGGACACGATGAGATCTCTTTTGGGAACATAGATGAAAACATCCTTAATATAGCTATTTGTGACTTTAGAGGTCCCAATGGTACGGATTACTTGCAGCATGGATAAACGGTAAGCCGGCGGAATAGGCTCGACAAGATTGCATTGTGCAATAACGTTCTTATCCAACACGATCGTGTTCATTATTTTGTCGATGTCGCTCAGTTTGTTATCTATCGTATCCTGCAGTTGGATTAGCATGGCATGATTGGCTTTATTGATTTCCGTTTGAATGACTCGAACGGATTGTATATAGGCTACGGAGCTTATAATGAGCGATACTAAAATAATGGTTAAATACGAAAGGAGTAACGATCTAAATATTTTCCTTTTTTCCTTAATGAATTTTAAAATCATACTGCCTCAATCCTCCATAATCTCCATTCAGAGAAATAGTAGATGACGAATCGTATAGGAAACATGTCGGTTACAAAGCAAAAGGCCCATGCCGGGTTCATGTAAAATGGAAGGAACTGAAATACCATTTACAAGAGAACTCAACATGAGCTGCTCCTAAAATTATCGAGAATTTGGAGACGTTGCATGCCAAATCGATCACGAGTTGGACCGAACCGCAACCGCTTCCCTTCAAACTGTTTTCAGCTTCGAACTGTTATCTTGCATAACTGTATGCCAAGCAAGAAGAAATTGTAAATCGTCACTTTTTACAGGATCAACTAAATTTAACATCGCTCTAAACATTATTTAGTTGCAACTCTAGAGCAGAGAGGGCGTAAGCCGTCCCATGGACGGGATGATGGCCTCTCCCTGGGAATCGTCCGCTGTCCGGCTGTTGAAAACTTTGCAGTGTTTTCACTAAAGCATCGTGTTCGCTGCTGCCCGCATTCGGCACTTGGTTTAACGTATACAGCAGAATGATCGCATCCGCCGTTCCGTACATATCTGCAACGACAGGATCTGAGAGCTTTTGACGATAGCCGCCATGCGGTTCAGCTTTGTGGGCTTCGATGGAACGAATTACTTTTGCTAAAAAAGGATTGATATTCATCTTCATTGTATGGTTGGCCTCGCTTTATTCAGAATTGACTTCATTCTAGATTAGTTTATCTAGGGCAGATAGGATTGAATGGAAGTAATATATGGCATAAAGACAATTTTCTTAGTTAGCCCTCGGAAGCGGATGCAGAAAGAGAAAAACTGCTCGGTGCATCTGTCGGAGCAGCACCTTTTCCATTACACATATCAATTTATTGACTTCTCTGCATGGCCGGCCACAGTAACGAAAAAAAAAAAAATTACCCGACCATCATTGATCGAGTTTAACTCATCATATTACATCAAACCGTCTTAATAGCTGCTCCGCCTCCTGAAGAGCCGCTACAAAAAAACCAGACAACCCGCGGGATGTCTGGTTTTCGCTTTAGTTGATCGGATAGATCCGTGCTTCGTAAGGTTGAAGAAGAAGGCCGTCCGCGGCGTCTTCCATCCGTTCCGGATAATTCCGAATGATCGTCTCTCCGAGCCTGGCGGTTGCCGCATCCGGGAGACGGCAAAGCGTCTCTTCTTCCGAGATGTTAAGCAGTACAAGCCATTTCACATCGCCAAGCGTGCGGTAATAGGCGTAGATGCGCGCATCATCGTCCAGAATCGGCTCGTAATCGCCGTATACCATTACGTCGTTTTCTTTGCGCATTCGGATAAGCTTCTGGTAGTAATAGAACACCGAATCCGGATCCGCGAGCGCTTGCTTCACGTTGATGTCCCGATAATTCGGATTCATCTTCAGCCAAGGCTGTCCCTTGCTGAACCCTGCATTCGCCGTATCGTCCCACTGCATCGGCGTTCGGGAGTTGTCTCTGGCGAGATGAAGCAGGCTTTCGAACACCTCCTGCGGCTCTCTTCCCTTGGCCACTTCTTCCTGATACTTATTTTTCATGGCAATGTCGTTGTAATCGTCGATCGAAGGAAAGCGAACACCCGTCATGCCGATCTCTTCTCCTTGATACACATACGGCATCCCCGGAAGCGTGTGAAGCAGCGTCGCGAAGCATTTGGCGGACTCCGTCCGATAGGCCGTGTCATTGCCGAAGCGAGTCACGAGCCGGGTGTGGTCGTGATTGTTCAGAAACTGCGAATTCCACCCTTTGCCCCAAATGCCGTCGTACCAGCGCTGCTGAATTTCCTTGAAGCGATGGATATCCCAGTGCGCCATATGATCGCATACTTCAAAGTGGAATAGCGTATTGAGCTCGCCGCGCTCTTCCCCGACGTAGAGCACGCCGTCTTCCGGTGATACGAACGGAATCTCGCCGACGGTAAACACATCGTAATGCTTCAATACTGCTCGTGCATCTCTTGCAGGTACCCGTGGATGCCGGGATTATTGCCCAAATAGGAAATGACGTCCGGGTTGTCCGCGTCCGGAAACCCTGCCTGCTTGGCGAGCAGGTTGATGACGTCCATGCGGAAGCCGTCGATGCCTTTATTGAGCCAGAAGCGCATCATGTCATAGATCTCTTCCCGAACCCGAGGATTGCTCCAGTTCAAATCCGGCTGCTCCGTGGCAAAGGAATGAAAATAATACTCGCCGGTCCGGTCGTCGAGCTCCCATGTTGAAGGCGTGAAGTAGGAGCGCCAATTGTTCTTCTCGCTGCGCCAAATGTAGTAATCCCGCTTCGGATTGGACTTCGAGGAACGGGATTCCTGAAACCACGGATGCTGATCGGAGGTATGGTTGACGACCAGATCCATAATCAGCTTCATGTCTCGGGCATGGACTTCCGCCAGCAGCCGGTCGAAGTCTTGCATCGTGCCCGCTTTGGCCATGACGGATCGATAATCGGAAATGTCGTAGCCGTTGTCCACATCCGGGGACCCGTAGCACGGATTCAGCCAGATTACATCAACCCCCAGGCTGCGGACATAGTCCAGCTTCTCGATGACTCCCTGCAGATCGCCAAAGCCGTCTCCGTTCGTATCGAAGAAGCTGCGCCAATAGATTTGGTATACGACCGCTTCTTTCCACCATGTTTTGTTCATCTTCGGGCTCCTTTTATTCCAGAATAAGCTCGTAGCCGGTCGTATTCCCGATGATCTCGCATTGGACGCAATTCTCGGCCGACGCGAGCGCTCGGGTAAGCTTCACGGACAAATGTCCTTCCCCGATTGCGATGCGCCGTGCCGTCAGCTCGTCGAATCCGTCCGGCAGGAACGGATTCATACGAATTTGTCTTGCCTGCGCATCCGGCGTTATGCCCAGCATGGCCTGCAAGAACACGAACGTCGTCGCGCCGGACCATGCTTGCGGAGAGCATGTCGTCGGATAAGGGATGGGCTTGCCGGATACTGCCTTGTCATAGCCGCAGAATAGTTCAGGCAGCCGCTGGTATTCGAAGGACTTGGACGCCTCGAGCAATCCGGACAGGAGCTGCTCGGCTTCTCGCTTCATCCCGAGCCGACTTAGGCCAAGCAGAATCATGCCGTTGTCATGGGGCCATACGCTGCCGTTGTGATAGCTCATCGGGTAATAGCCGGCTGCTTTCGTGCTCATGGTGCGGACGCCGTAGCCGTTAAACATATCCTCGGCGGTAAGTCTGCCGGCCACAAGCTTCGCGCGGGCCGGATTCGGCAAGCCCGAAAGCAGCAGATGCCCGGGATTGGACGTCACGGAGCGCACCTGTCTCTGCTCCTGGTCCAAGGCGATTGCGTAGAAGCGCTCGTCTTCCATCCAATAGGCCTGTTCGAACCTTAACCTCAGTGACTCCGCCTCGTCATCCAGCTTCTTCGCCAGATCGATGTCACCCAACTGCTTGAGAATGGGGGCAAGCGCCTTCTTCGCCTGATAGACATAGCCTTGAACTTCGGACAGCGCAATGGGAGATGAAGCATATTCGCCATTGTCGTGCATGATGGAGTTGCTGGAATCCTTCCAGCCTTGGTTCGGGAATCCTTTCTCCGCTTCCTGACGATACGTGAGGAAGCCCTCTTCCGCGCCGCCGATATGGCTGTCGATCCAGGAGAGCGCCCGGATCACATTCGGCTTCAATTCCTCGACAAGCGCCGTGTCTCCCGTCCAGCGGACGTATTCGCCAAGGACCACTAGGAATAACGGCGTTGCATCTACGGAGCCGTAATATGGCGAGAACGGCGATTGCTTCGTATTCACCAGCTCTCCGAAGCGGATTTCATGCATGATTTTCCCGGGCTGTTCATCCCGGGACGGATCGTTCTTCGTTCCCTGATAGGCGGCCAGCGTTCTCAGCGTTCCTTTCGCCTGATGGGCATTCAGCGGAAGCATGAACAAGGACGTGATGAGGCTGTCGCGGCCAAAGGGCACCGCAAACCACGGCAGGCCTGCCACCGGCGTTTGCCCATAGCCCAAGTCTGTCAGCAGCATGCGCATATCCTGGACGCCGCGGTTGTACAGCTCGTCGAACAACGGCACATTCGATGCGACAGCCGTCGTATCCGCATACCACGTTTCATAGGCATTATCCAGCAGCCGCAACCCTTGATCGAAGGTGTGGACATTGGAGCTTTGCCCGTTAAGCATCGGTGCAATTGTAAAGCAAATCTGCTTGGATTCCCCTGGCGCCAAGGAAACGGTAAAATGAATGCCGCCGTCGGGAGCCGGCTTCGCGGCCTCAGGCCAGTCCCACGCAATATGCGTCTCCCGCAGGATGTCATCCTTGCCCTGATAACGGATGCTCACCGCGTGATCGCCGATGTCCCGCCCGACGATTTCGCCAACCTCACCGGTACGGTATTTGCGGACGATAAACATATCCTGAAAATCCGCATCGAAAGCCGCCGCGAAATCGAAGCTTACCGACCGGGGAAAGAAATTCGTCAGCGACACCCGCTCATAAAGAATCCCGTCGTAAATGTATCGCTCCCGAAGCAGCTCGATTGCGCCATCGTCTTTGCTGACCTTCATCGACCGAAAGGACGCGTAATAGCTTTTGTCGGCATCGGAATGAAGAAGCGCGGGCTTCTCCCCGTCTATATAGAGCTCCATTCGGCTAAGAAAGCGCGTATCCTGCGTATATAAGCCATGCCCGGCCTCATCGTTGCCCGTCACATCGCCGCGGAGGTCGGTAAGAAAAAATACGTTTCCTTCTTTAATGACTCGGTAGTCCATGAATGCGACTTCCTCCTTCTTCCTGTTCAAGTGTCCCTACAAAAAGCAACCGGCGGGAAAAGGCTTGTCAGCCTTTCACGCCGGAGCTCGATATGCCTTCGATATATTGCTTCTGAAAAATAAAGAAGAAAATCAAGATCGGCAATGTCGTCAGCACGACCCCTGACATAATAAGCGGCGTATTCTCAAAGAACTGATCCTTCACGCTGTTCAATCCGACCACCAGGACATATTTCGCCGGGTCGCTCGTAAACGTGCTCGGGATGAGGTAGCTGTTCCAGGTTCCGGAGAAGGCCAGAATCGACATCGTAATGAGCGACGACTTGGCAAGCGGAAATACGATTCGCCAGAAAGCGCCCATTTTCGTAAGTCCGTCTATTCTAGCCGCTTCGATAAACTCATTCGGAATGCTCATGAAAAACTGTCGCAGCATGAAAATATACAAGCATTGGTATAGGAACGGCACTGTTAATCCCAGGACGGAGTTCAGCCAGCCGAGATGGGCCACGTTCACGTAGACCGGAATCAGAATCATATGGTACGGCACCATCATGGAAGCTACGACGATCCAGTAGATCAAGTTTTTGCCAGGGAAGTCCAGCTTCGCAAGAGCAAATCCGACCATGGGATTAATGATGAAATTCCCGAGGATGACGAGCGCCGTGATTACGATCGTATTGACAAGCCATTTCGGCACATTATAGGCATCATTGGTAAAGAACAATCGATAATTGGCAAACGTCCATTTCGATATCCCTGCCCATTTGTTGACGTCCTCCAGATGAAGCACCGAGGTGTACAGCGTATAGAGAAACGGAAGGGCAAAGAGCAATCCGAGCACGATCAGGAGCGCATAATTGCCGATCAGAGTGAGGCTCTTTCTGCTAGTCATGTGCTCACCCCTTTTCATCCAGCAGTTTTTTCTGAAGGAACGTAATAATCAAAATGATGAAGAAGAACAGCACCACGGCCGCGCTGCCGTAGCCGATATTCAGATAGCGAATTCCATTCTGATAGAAATAAGTTACGACGGTATTCGTGGCACCCGCCGGAGATCCAAGCGCACCGTATCTGGAAATGGCGGCAATTTGGTCGAAAATTTGAAAACCGAGAATCGTCGCCACCGAAACGATGAAAAAGGTAATAGGTTTCAAATAGGGCACCGTAATGTAGCGAAATTGCGCCCATCTGGATGCGCCGTCGATCTGGCCTGCCTCGTATAAGTCCTTGGGCACTTCCTGCAGGCCGGACAAATACACGATCATGCTGAAACCGCATTGCTGGAAAATAAATAGGATCGCAATGAATACCAGTGCATAATGCGTATCCGCAAACCAGGTCACATTGCCAAAGCCGAACAATCCGATAAAGTCGGTCACGAAGGTGCCTTGCTTGAACAGCGTCATGAACACCGTAGTAATCGCGATTTGGGAAGTGATGTACGGAATGAAAAACAGTGTCCTGAACAGACCCTTCCCTTTGATCTTTTGATTCACGAGAATCGCCATGATCAAGCCGATGATGGTTTGCAGCGGTACGGCGATGACCACGATTTCCAAGGAATGCAGAACCGCACGGTAAAATTCATGATCCTGCAGGATCTTCACGTAATTTTGCAATCCAATGAATTTCGCTTGGTCCAATGCAGCGAAGTTCGCGTCCTGGAAGCTTCGAATAAAGGACTGCAGGAACGGGTAGAAGAACCACCATACCCACAGCATCAGAAACGGCAGGCTGAACAGCCAGCCTACTGATAGATCCGAATCCAAGACTTTACGCAGCCATGATTGGCTTTCTTTGGTTGTTATCCGCCTCTCCGCGGTTGTATCTCCACCAGCACGCATCCAATTCCCTCCTTGCAGCTAGCCTCTTGGCTGTAAAAATGAAAACCGTTCCCGCTGCGTATGAAACGGGAACGGTCTGCTGTGCGCTTCTTACTTGAATTGTTGTTGAATCGCATCCAGGATTTCCTTCGGTGATTTTTTAGCCCCGCCGAGGATCGTAGCTTCGATTTGATTCACAAGCTCGTCCTTGAATTTCTTCGTTTCGGCCGGATAAGCAAAGTCGGTTGCCGTTTTCAAAGCCGGCTCGACTGATTTGAATTCCGGATTTTCTTGGAAATATTGCGGCGTAAGCGTCTTGACGGCGGAGTTGCTGCCGTTCTTCATGAACGCCGTTTGCGTTTGATCGTTCGTCATGTAATAAGCCGCTTGCAGAGCCGCTTGCTTATCTTTCGCATCTTTCAGTACGACGTATCCGTCCGCGATCATCGTGCTGCCCTCCGTCGTTCCTTTTGGAATCGGAAGCGTGACGTATTTCAAGTTCGGAGCCGCATCCTTCAAGAAGCCTTTATACCAGTAACCGCCCGTCGTCATGGCCGCTTTGCCGTTCGCGAACACTTCGCCGTCCCAGCCGAAGCCAAGCGATTTCGGCGTTACGGCTGCGCCGTCCTTGTACATATCGAAAATCTTTTGAAGTCCGTTAACGTTCGCCTGCGAGTTGATCGCTTTGCCATTGTCCCAGCCGCCGCCGTAGCTCTTCACATAGTTGGTAATATGGTACGGATCAATATTGATAACGATGCCGTGCACATCCTTGGTCGTCAGCTTCTTCGCAGCCGCTTCCACTTCATCCCACGTGGTTGGGTACGCGCCAAGGCCCGCTTGCTTCCACAGCTCTTCATTGATGAAGAACATCCCCGGTATTACGCTGCTTGGCAGCGCGTATTGCTTCCCGTCCACCTTCCAAATGTCGTTCGCGGAAGACACATAACGGTTTAGATCCACGCCGGCAGGACCGATCAAATCGTCCAGCGGAGCGAACAAGCCTTTCGTAATGTATTCGTAAGAGCCTTCGTTCGTCGTTTTAATGAAGTCGGGCGCTACGCCTGCTGCAATTTCACCCGGAAGCGTATTCCAGAATTGATCGCTGCTCGGATATTGCTTGATCTTGAGATCGATGTTCGGGTATTGCTTGGAAATACTGGAGGCGGCATCCTGATAAATTTTCAGATCCTCCGCGGTTCCCCAGAAGCCCATCGTCACCGTCGTTTTTTTGCCGGTACCCGGCGAAGCTTGTCCGCTATCTTTCTCGTTGTTGCCTTTGCTTCCGCAGGCAGCCAGCACGACAACCATACAAATCATCAGCACAATCGCTTTTCCAGCCCTCAGTTTCTTGCTCATCCAAGTATCCCCTTTGTCTGACTTATTTGTTTGCTCTCTAAGCATAAGTGCTGGTCTTCGCGATCAAAATCATTCAAATCGGCTTTCATTTAACGAAATGAACTTGTTTAGCGCTCGGGGCAGCAGCCCGGCGCGCCTTTTTATAATCAAAATGTTTTTTCTTTAACGATATTATCTAATTAAGCTCCTTGCGGAAGTCCGAGGGCGACATCCCTTCATATTTGTTAAACACGATCGCAAAATGCACCTGGCTGTTAAAGCCGACTTTTTCCGCAATTTCATAGATTTTGTTCCGGTAGTCCTTTAGCAGCTCCTTGGCCTGCCGAATTCGCACGACGTTCAGATAATCGAATACGCCTCTGCCCACCTCTTGCTTGAAAAGTCTGCTGATATAGTGCGGGCTGGAATGAAACGTATCGCCAAGCAGCTTAAGCGAGATTTTCTCGCTGTAACGGGTATCGATAAATTGAACCACGTTCCGGATTAGAGGACTATATTCCTTGTTTTTCCCCATAATACGGGTCCGCAGCTTCTCGTTAAACACGGCGTGGTAGTATGAGGAGCATTCTGTAAAATCCTCAAGCTGAGCGTATTCTCCGGCGGGCAGACTCTCGTCGTCTCCGACCGACAACATGAACAGCAGACCCTCGTACACCTTTTTGACTTCTCTTTCATTCATCCCTTCACAGTCCTGGAGCAACTTCTCCCAACTTGCGAGCGCAGCAGCGAAAGCATCGTATTTCTCCTCCTTCAAGCAGTCCTTCATAGCCACGATCGCCGCACCGATCTGCTCCTGGACCGACTCATCGTCGCGTTTGCGGTTCTGATAATACAATACTGGATCGTTCGGATGGTAAAACTTCATGTCGAGCGCTCTTCTGGCCTGATCAACGGCCTGGGGAAGCTCCGCATATGCATGAAAGGCATTGCTAATGCCGAAAATAGGATCAATATTGAGAAACCGTTTCATGGCGTTATGAATCATATATACGATTTCATTGACATGCGTGAACGAAGCCTGCGCGCTGTTGGAATCGCCGTGCGAAAGGACAACAAGGAACGCATTATCTTCCATCGGCACGCATTCCGTTTCCTGCTCCTTCGCCAACAGCTCGCTGACGATATTGAAAATGGTGGTGGGCAAATAGGCCGCATTCCCCTGCGTGTACCGCTTCAGAATCTGTCCGAACCGCTTGACCTTGAACACAACCGCGTATAGATTGCTTTCCTTCAGCCTGGTTTCTTCCGCGCGTTCCGCGCTTCCTGCAAGCAGCTCCCGGAGAATCGCAGCCTTCCCCGGCTTGACCTCCGCTGCTTCCGCACCGCTCATCCTGTTTTCTCGCGCTTCCGCCTGGATGTTTTGAAGCAAGCTGATAATTTCCTGAACGTTCATGCTCGGTTTATGGAAATAATCCAAAGCGCCTAGCTGCATCGCTTGTTTGACATGAACGAAATCGTCAAAGCTGCTTAGCATGATGACCTTGGTTCTCATGCCGCGGTCCCGAAGCTCCGCTAATACCTCGATGCCGTCTTTCTTCGGCATCTTGATGTCCAGAATTACGATATCCGGCTGCAGCTCCTCGATTAATTGGAGCGCTTCCTGTCCGTCCGCTGCTTCTCCGACGATTTCCATTCCGGCTTCCGCCCAATTAAACGACGACTTGATGCCGATTCGAACTAGCGGCTCGTCGTCCGCGATTATGATTTTCATCGTGAGTCTCCCTTGAATGCTGGTTTAATTACGGGTACAAGAAGAGAAGCCGCAGTGCCGGCGTTCTCCGCGCTGGTAATTGTCAATCCGTAGCTTGTCCCGAAGTGCAGCTCGATTCGTTTGCGAATATTGGATATGCCAATGGCGTTCAAATTATCGTCCACCTGTCTGCTGTCATTCATGCTCCCCAGTTGCTGAGGCGACATGCCTCTCCCGTTATCCGTCACCGTTATTCTGATGTTCCCCTCTTCTTCGTGCACGCGGATCTCAAGCTTTCCTTTATAGGGGATGGCATCGAAGCCGTGAAAGATCGCGTTCTCGACCAAGGGCTGAAGCAGAAACTTCAAGATTTGATACTCCCAAACACCTTCATCAATATCGAGCGTCAGCTCGAACTTGCCCAAATAACGGAAGTCCAAAATTTTCGCATAATCGCGGATGAATTGAATTTCTTCCCTGACGCTGACGAAATCAAGCTGCGTTCTGGCTGTAAACTGGATCACCGACGAAAACGCGGTCAGCGCCTCTTCGATGCCGGACGCTCCCTGCATGTTGGCCATCCACTTGATCGCGTTTAAGGTATTGTACATGAAATGAGGCCTTATTTGTGATTGCAAAGCAAGGGTTTCCAACCTTCGTTTCTCTTGCTCTTCCGTATAGATGGTACGGATCATCCTTCTGATGTCTTGAAGCATCCGATTGATCGTGACACCGATTTTGCCGAATTCGCCATGCTGAATGTCAATGGATATATCGAGCTCGCCTTGGGAAACGAGCTTCATTTGCCGTTCTAAGCGGCGCAGCGGTTTCGTGACGCCGGTGGCAATATAAATCGACGCGGCGATCGATAAGCCAAGCAGTACGAATAGCGAGATGGCGATCGTTCGCAGGATCGTGTCCACGAAGCCGAACAGCTCATGTTTAGGTATGACGGTCACCGCGCTCCAGCCGGACAGGCTTGAGGTTGCTTTAATCGCATAGTTCTGCTTGTCTTGATACAATTGTTCCTTGCCTCCGGCAATGGCCTGGAAGCTCTTGCCCAGCACGGCTTCGGCCGATTTACCGATGTCGCCGCCATCTTTGCTGTATATAATATTCGCGTTCTGATCCACCAGGTAATACCGCGCATGCTTTGTAAATTGAATATCGCTCCACAGCGACTTTAAATTTTCCGCATTGATATTAAACAAAATAAACCCGAGCTTCTCTTTCGAGAACGGATCGACAACCGCTCGCCCAATGGAAACGACGGGCGTAGGCTTTATGGAAAGCAGTCTTTCCTCATGGATGCCTACGGAAACATAATTTCCATGCTGACTTAGAATACTTTGAACAAACGGTTCATGATAGAATTCGTGCTCTAAATAAGCATGATTCATATAGTCATTATTGCTTCTTCCGAGGATCATGTTATTCTTGCTCTGGTAGATAACGGCTGAGTCGATCAAATCCGTGTACAGCATAATGCTGTTTCGGATCAAATCCCCGACCTCGTCAAACGCTTGCGACCTTTCCAGCAATGGAAACGCAGCGGCCTCGTAATCCTTCCGCATCAACTGGAACAGCGCTTTGTTTTGCACAGGAACCATAGTGAACCGCAATAGCGGGGATAGCGATGTATCGATATTTTGAGCAATTTGCCTGTTGTTAGCCAAGGTCGCGTCGAGGATCATCCGCTTATTGGATTGGACGAACAGCCAGGATAATGTGCCGCCAATTATGATGTACGGAATCACGATGAAACAAGCAAATGCCACAATCAGCTTTTGCCTGAGAGCCATTTGAAGCCAATGATTTTTAAGCACCTTCATAACCTCACCTATTTCATTTTGCGAACGTTTTCATTCGCGAGTATAGGGCATTTGCAGACGGAAATCAACGAAATAAGGCGGATTACCTTGCCTGTCCTTCAAAACGAATGGCATTCTATGATGCTCAGCCAGCTAGAACCGGTTATAAGCCCAGTTTTTCTGTCTTGGCAAGTTCCAACGTACGACGGAAAGATTGTGCAGGGATTCCCTCAAACAAAATATGTGATAACTCCAATACAAACAGCGAAAATCTGTTCCAAATGGGTTTGTGTTATATAGTTCATCCTTTAGAAGCGGAGATCGTTGCCTTATCTTTCAGTAAGCTAGTTATCTTGATGGATTGACCAAATCAGTTTTGGGTAAGTCGAGGGGATATCTATGTATGGGTAACAAGATTGGTATGAACAAAAAAGTGATGTTGTTAGTACCATAGTTGAAGCCGGAAATAACTTGCCCGATATCCTACAATTCATTGGACAGCTTCTTACAACAGCCGGAGATGTGATAACGACTATCGGCCAAACTATTGCACTTGAATAAGCTAGACAAGAACAAATTCAGTCCCAATTGGAAAAACAAGAACAAGAACGTCAGCAAAAAGAAATACAGATACAAACAGAGGAGATGAAGCACCAAATAAACCAAATACAAAAGCATATCAATGAAAGATAAGGTACTCCGATTTGCCGCGATATGTGTTTTTCAGACTATAGGATGTAATCGATGTATTGAATCCACGCGGTTTTGATGTTGAGATTCTTGAACTGTTTAGATACACAGACATCGATTTAGGAAAAACCAACAAACAAAGAGACCTGCAAGAAATTGTAGATCTTCTTACCGGGCTTTCAGACAGTGACATCATTAAAGCTAAGGTTATTTTGCGTGAAATTTTCGATAAACAGCAGTCTGATTTATAAGAATTATTTATAAATTAAAAAAGGTGACTCATCAGAAGTCACCTTTTGGTTTATATTTAAACCAAGTCCCATTGTTCAACTTGATCCATATGCTTAAAATCATCCCTATTTTCCACTAACGCACTCTATTTTCCACTAACAATCTTTATTTTCCAGCATCAACTACCTATATCTCAAGTCGAGCAGCAAGGCGCAAATCTCACGCTAACGTAAAGTATGTGAAAAGAATCACAAAAGTTCAATCTCCCGCCACAAATATTGTGAAATTAATCACAACTCTCGTTTATAATAGCCGTATAAAGGTGAACGAAGTATATGGAACATCGTACCAGCTTGCTCGCCGTTCCGCTTGCATCCTGACTTGATCCCCTTGCATGCTTACAGCGCTCACCGTATTTCCAACAGAAAGAAGGGATTTCTTATGGCCCGAGAACGCCGTTCCGGGAAGGACATCAGCCCCAGCCGAGTCGCCAAACAGGAGAAACGCCTCATCGTACTATGTATCGTCGTAGCCGTCATCATGCTGCTGTCCTTGTCCCGCTATCTGTTCGAATGATGCGTACGGCGGCTGTAAAATTTCTATACCATACCAAGCTTCGGGAGGGATTAAGATGCTGCTAAGCGGTTACGATCCGGTCATGTACAGCCGGATGCTCACAGGACTCACGCTCGCTTTTCATATTATCTTCGCCACGATCGGCGTCGGCGTGCCGCTCATGATTGCCATCGCGGAATGGATGGGCATTAAACGCAATGACGACCACTACCTGCTCATGGCCCGGCGCTGGGCGCGCGGCTTCGTCATCACGGTCGCCGTCGGCGTCGTAACGGGAACGGCCATCGGGTTGCAGCTCAGCCTGCTCTGGCCGACCTTTATGCGGGTGGCGGGCCAGTCGATTGCCCTGCCGCTCTTCATGGAGACGTTCGCGTTCTTCTTCGAGGCGATCTTCCTTGGCATTTATCTATACACATGGGAACGGTTCAAGAAGAAGACCACGCATCTGCTGCTGCTCATTCCCGTCGTAATCGGTTCATCGGCGTCGGCCTGCTTCATTACGATCGTCAATGCTTTCATGAACGCACCCGCCGGCGTCTCCGTGCAAGACGGCAAGATCGTCGACATCTCCCCGTTCGGCGCCATGCTGAGCCCGGCCATGCCGACGAAAGTATCGCATGTGCTCGTGACCGCCTACTTGACCTGCGCTTTCGTGCTTGCGGCAATCGCCGCATGGTCGCTGCTCAAAGGCCGCAATCATGTCTACTATAAGAAAGCGCTCAAGCTGACGATGATGTGCGCGTTCGTGTTCCTTATTGCCAGCGCCGTTATCGGCGACCTGTCAGGCAAGTATCTCGCCAAATACCAGCCGGAGAAGCTCGCCGCGATGGAATGGCATTTCGATACGACCAAGCAGGCACCGCTCGTGCTCGGCGGCATTCTGACCGATGACAATGAAATCAAATACGGTTTGAAAATCCCGTTCGCGCTAAGTATTCTCGCCCACGGCTTGCCGAATGCGGAAGTGACCGGCCTGAACGACATTCCGGAGGATGAACATCCCCCGCTCTATATTCACTATTTATTCGACTTGAAAATGGGCTTCGTCGCCGTTATGGTCGTAATCGCCGGCGCCTTCATGCTTCTGTTGTACCGCAAACGCAGCGCCGCCTTCAGCAACAAGTGGATGCTTCGAGGCATTATCCTGGCGGCTCCGCTGGCGATGATGACGATCGAGCACGGCTGGATTTTCTCGGAAGTCGGCCGACAGCCTTGGATCCTACGCGGCATCATGCGGACGTCGGAAGGCGCGACGACATCCGATCACGTGGACACGATGCTTGTCGTCTTCGTCCTGCTCTACATCGCGCTTGCCGTTTCTTCGGTCACGGTGCTGATCCGCATGTTCCGCAGCAATCGGGCGGAGGACGAGATCGCGGCAAAAGGCTTTAAAGGAGGCGACGAGCTATGAGCTACGAAGTGCTCGGCATCACCGTACTCTGGATTTTCCTATTCGGCTATCTCATCGTCGCTTCGATCGACTTCGGCGCCGGCTTCTTCAGCTATTACAGCGCGGTGACGGGCAAACGGCATCTGATCAACAACATCATCGAACGTTACTTGTCGCCGGTATGGGAAGTCACGAACGTCTTTCTCGTCTTCTTCTTCGTCGGCATCGTCGGCTTCTTCCCGGACACGGCCTACTATTACGGCACCGCCCTGCTCGTGCCGGGCAGCGTCGCCATCGTCCTGCTTGCCGTCCGGGGCTCGTACTATGCCTTCAATACGTACGGGACGAACAAGAACAACCGCTTCTACATGCTGCTTTACGGCGCAAGCGGCCTGCTTATTCCGGCCTCGCTGTCCACGGTAATGACGATTTCCGAAGGCGGCTACATCAAGGAAGTCGCGCCCGGCAAGGTGACGTTCCTGTACGGCAAACTGTTTGCGTCGACGTATTCGTGGACGGTCGTGCTGCTCGCGCTCGTCAGCGTACTGTATATCTCGGCCATGTTCCTGAGCTATTACGCCCATCGAGCCAATGACCGCGGCGCCTTCGAGGTCGTTCGCAAATACGCGCTCGCTTGGAGCGGACCGACGATCCTGTGCAGCCTGCTCGTGTTCTTCGCGATCCGCAACCACAACCCGGCTCACTTTGAGCGGATGCAGCATTTCGCCTGGATGTTCGTGCTGTCCTTCGCCTGCTTCCTGATCGCGGTCTATCACGTATGGACGCGCAAACGGCTTGGCGTCGCCTTCGTCTTCGTCATGCTGCAGTTCGGCTTTGCGTTCTTCGGCTACGGCGCGGCCCACATGCCGTACGTCCTGTATCCGTACTTGACGATCCACGACAACTTCACCAGCGAACCGATGGCCATCGCGCTCATCTCGGTGTTCATTCTCGGATTGCTGCTGCTCATTCCGTCGCTGTACCTGCTGATGCGGCTGTTCCTGTTCGATACGAAGTATGTGCAAGGCAAGCGAGCCAAATAAGGCAAATTAACGTCTGGAGGAGATCGTTCATGCTCGAAAAATTTCTGATTTTCGTCGCCCCGTTCCTCGTCGTCGCCTTGTCTGTCGGCTTCCTGTTCTGGTGGGGTGCCCGCAAGCCGAAACCGAATCAGCCGTTATAAGTTCGGACGGTTACGCGCACGCTATAGACGTCGCTGAACCCGCAGCCGGAAATGCCGAGGCAGCACGGAACGACAACTATAGAACGCGAAGGAGCAGCCACGAAATGACATCATCCAAGAACCGCCGCGAGAACGCGTGGAAGAGCCGCAAGCAGAACCAGCAGCCGCACGGCGAGGTTAAATCGCTGGCCGAGATTTCGGACGAAGGCTCTTCCGGCGTAGCCGGCTACACGAACGCCCGGAATAACGGCGACTAGCCGGGTAACCTGCTAAGCTGCTGAGCTGCCGAGGCTAGCAGTTCCAGCAACTATGACAAACAAAAGCCTGCCTCGCAGCCGATTGGCTTACGAGACAGGCCTTCTTTATGATTGCTGATTCGCTCACATTGTTTTGCTTATTATTGATGTGCTTGCTATTGTTTTGCTTACTCGATACGCCATTAAGCTAGTAAGCGATCATCTCAATCTCTTCCGCTTCGACCGTCGTCGGCTGCCGTTCCCCGGATGCGACCGCATAGATCGTCCTGTGCGTCTCCTGCGCAGCCTCGACCATTTCCGGGTGCGGCTGCTGGCAGATATTCACGAACCCGACACTGTAATTCTCCCCATCGCCCCGGCCGAGCGCAGCTTGGTCGTTCAACACGAAATAATGATTGCCGACGCAATAAGGCGTTGCCGCGGCATTCTCCACGTAGAAACGGTACGCCTTGGCCCTGTCTTCCTGAGAAGCGACGCCTCGCAGTCCCGTAGCCGGGGACCCGCGGTCCAGCGCTCCGAACTGGTACTCGCCGATGATGACCGGCAAGCCCGTCTTGTCGCCGATCCACATGATATCGTTGCGCGGATCCATCCGGTAGCAGTTGATCGAGAACACGTCGAAGTGCTCGTAGCCGGCGATCAAGTCCTCGTCCGCCATGTAGGCGTAACGCATGCCGAGATTGAGATGATGCGGGTCGACCCGTTTCGCCGCCTGACTCGGAATGCCCACATACCGCTCGATCATGATCCGCGAGAACGCCCGCAAATCCGCCGCCGTTTGCGTGGACTGCCTCGCGGCCTTGCGCATCGGCCGGCGCAAATCGTCAAAGCTGCCGAATCCGCTCCGCCATGCTTCGTTCAATCGGCCGATATCGCCGCCGTACTGCTCTTCGAGATAACGGATCAGTTCCCGCTTCGACACGAGGTCGGCCGGATTGGCCAGCAGTTCTTCGGCGATGATCAAGCCTTCGACGAACGCCCAGTGCGGCTCATTGCGCAGGAAATAACCGATCAGATACCGGTCGTCCCGGTACGCCTCCAGCTGCCGGGCGAAACGCTCCGCATTCTCCTGATATTCCGTGCTGAACACATCGGGAAAGTCGCGGAACACCTTCCGCTCCGTTTCCGGAAACCCGTTAAGCGGCAGCACGTACGGCAATTTCGCCTTGCGAATGAACGGCCCGTCCGACCAGTTGGCGATCGTGTTGAAGCCCCATTCGACAAGCCGGCGGCGGGTCATTCGTTCCCACGCCTCGCGCCAGTCCGGCCCGAAAGCGCGAATCATGTTCACGATCGCGAAATCGATAAAATGCGCGCTGCTCGCGTAATGGTTGAGATTCCACGCGTCGGCAAACTCCCCGTCCTTCTCCGGCAGCCACTCGAAGAACGACTCGATCCCCGTCGCCGGACATTCGATATCCGGCGTAACGCAGTCCAGGCCGTTGCTGTAGAATACGCAGCCGTCCGGATCGACCAGCCACCACCGCTTGCCGTCATGCTCGGTACGGAAGAAACCCGTCGCATCGAATCGCTTCCCCGTCCATCCCCCGTAAGCGCTCCACTCTCCTGCAAAGTCAGTCAGCGTCTCCCCGCCTTCGCAGCCGGCGAGATAGGTCCGCATCTGCTCGACCATCGCCGCTTCCGAGGCGACTTTGCCCGGCCAGTCTCTCGGCAGCCATTGGCCGAGCGGGTCGATTAGCTTGCGATCCGGCAGCGGATACTCCGGCTCGCGATCCGATACATGCACGTTCGAGAACGCGATGGTCTGATCGAATGACGAAGGCGCAAGCCCGATCTGAATGCGGTTCACCCGCGCAAGATCGACCTTCTTCCCGAAGAGCACCATCTTCAGCCGGCCCGGCCGGCGCGGCTGGAACATCACTTGCGAATCGAGCGCTTCCAGCGGAATCGCCACCCGCGTGGTCAACTGGGGCAGCACTCCGACGATGAAGTACAAGTCGCCGCGTTCCGCGGAATCGCTGTCTTCTTCCCAGAAGTCGATTTGCAGCACCGCGCAGTGTTCTTCGCGAACCTCCACGTCAAAGACGAGATAGCGCGCCGCTTGCCAATCGGCTCCGCCCAGCCGCAACGGCTTGCCTTCGACCACCATGCCCGAGCGTCCAGCCTTCGTGTGCAACGTGATACGATCCGGTCCTTCCCCTTCGCCGCTGCAGTTCACATAATGGAGGCCCTCAAGGCCGATCGCTTGCTCGTTCGACGCCATCTTACCACGCTCCTTACCGGCTGCCGCATGGCAGCCAATCCTTTTTCTTACATTATAGGAGCAGCGCCGGAGGGCGAATATAACAAGATTCGATCATTCATTGCCCTTTCTTGTGCAATCGGCCGCAGGACGATTCCCGACAGCCGCTTCGCCGTATAATCCTCCGGTCATATGGGCAAAAAATGGTTATCGCACTTCATCCCAAACGACAGACAGGTTGCAATGATCATGTGGAAATCCCTGCGGAAATCGATCGAAAAGCTCTCCCCTGCGCAAGCCATGACCGCATACTACCTAATTGCCGTTACCCTGTCCATCGGCCTCTTCAGCATACCCGCCGTGCGCAGGCCAGGCGTTTACGTCTCGTTCTTCGACACGGTCTTCACCGCGGTCAGCGTCGTCAGCGACACGGGCCTGGGCGTATTCAACGTCGCGGAAACCTACAGCGAATTCGGCTATTTGGTCATTATTCTGGTCCTCCAGTTCGGGGGAATCGGCATCATGGCGATGAGCACGTTCTTCTGGCTGCTCATCGGGAGAAGAATCGGACTTCGCGAACGACGCCTGATCATGGTGGATAACAATCAGTTCGCGCTGTCCGGACTCGTGAAGCTCGTTATCGAAATTTTGAGAATTACCGTCGCAGCGCAGATCATTGGAGCCATTGTCTTGGGCGTCCGTTTCCTGCGCTATTACGACACGTGGGAGGAAGCGGCCATGCAAGGCTTGTTCGCATCGGTCAGCGCAACTACGAATGCCGGCATGGACATCACGGGCCAGTCCCTCGTGCCTTACGCCGGGGATTATTTCGTGCAGCTCGTTACGGTTGCCCTTATCGTCTTCGGCGCGATCGGATTTCCCGTGCTAATCGAAGTGAAAACCTTCCTCACCGGCAGAAGGAGAAAACTGACGCCGCCATTCCGCTTCTCCCTGTTTACCAAGCTGTCGACTTCTACCTACTTCATCCTGCTGGCGATCGGAACGATGCTCATCTGGCTGTTCGAGCGCTCCTACTTCTTGATAGGCAAGTCATGGCACGCAAGCTTCTTCTACGCCTTCTTCCAAGCCGCAACGACGAGAAGCGCCGGACTCACGACGATGGATATTAACGAATTCTCGATTCCGACGCTGATGCTCATGAGCCTCTTCATGTTCATCGGCGGTTCCCCGAACTCCGTGGGCGGGGGAATCCGGACGACCACGTTCGCGCTGAACATGCTGTTCCTGTACAACTTCATCCGGGGGAGACGTTCGATCAAGGCCTTCAAGCGCGAGCTGCATCCCGACGATATTTTAAAATCGTTCGCCATCTCGATGCTCGCGGTCCTCATGTGCGTCAGCTCGATCGTCGCCATCAGCGTCGCGGATAAGCAGCATCCCCTCATCGCCGTCGTGCTCGAGGTGTGCTCCGCCTTCGGAACGGTCGGCCTGTCCACCGGGATCACGCCGGAGCTCAGCCCGTTCTCGCAAGCGATACTAATGGTGCTGATGTTCCTCGGACGCATTGGCCTGACGAGCTGCCTCTTCCTCATCGGCGGCGGCTTGAAGGATCCCAAATACCGCTACGCGGTGGAGAGGGTCATTACGGGCTGATGCGCGTTGATGTACGCTGATGTGCGTTGATGCCGTGCGTTGATGCACGTTGACGCGCGCACTTGCACGCTGGCGCGGACGGATGGGCGACGCGGGAGACACGGGACCAAGCCCTATGCAAGCACGCCGCAAAAGGGCCGGAAACCCCTCTGCTGTTGAGGTCTCCGGCCCTTCTCTGTGGCATGTATTATAGATAACGGTGTCGCTGTCTTCTCATCCACTGCGTCGCGACCCATTTCTCGCCGGCCGCGACGGGATTGCCTCCATGCAGGGTACGTTCATTCATGTCGTTATCGTTATAGAAGTATTCGAAGTAGACGGCGCTTCCTTTTCGAGGCGTGACCGTTAATTGAAGCGCGGGGAAATACGTTTCGCCGCCCTCTTCCACGTCATTCAAATAAATCAACAAGGTGCTGATGCGATTGTTGGCCACATTGGCGGACGTGAAATAGTCGTAATGCGGCTGATACTGCTCACCGGGTTGATAGTTCAAAATTTGCAGCGATTCCGCATGGGCAACCGGGATATTCATCAACTCGGAAACTCTCGTCTCGATCGTTCGAATCAAGTCGTTCTCGCTTTCCTCGAAGAACGCGCTGCTGCTTGTTCGAATATCGCTTTCCGTGTGGGATTGGCCGATTTTCGCCCGCTGCATGCGGTCTTCGGCTAACGCGATCAACGCATCGCATTCCTCGGCGCTTAATACGTCTCCCAATAGTAAAACCAGCGGTTCCTCGATTTTCCCGACAATCGCGATTTCTTTATCCGTCGTCCTGATCTTGTTCCCCTGTGAACGTAGAATCGTCTGCTCCTTCATCGCCATAGCTGCATCTCCCAATCGGAATACTGAGGACGTATTCGGTTTCACTTTAAACCAGCTACGTATATCATTCTTCGCGCAGCTGGAAAGTCCTTTTACCGCGAACGGAACGATGCTCGTCTGACTGCCCTGGAGCTCCAGCTTCACCTGCCCTTGTGTGTAAAATAAACTTGACATAATGAATGGTATTTCATACATTATGTATATCAAGCTTAACTTGATAAAATTACCATGCGGGGGTGTCGGCGATCACCTATCAAGAAAAGAAGAGCATCGTATCGATCATCAGCACGAGCGTCATTTTCCTATCTTTCAGTGCGTATAAGCATGCGCGCTATCCGGCGGAAGGACTGAATGCGCAGGAAACCTTGCATTATTGGGGCTCCTTCGTGCTCGTCCTGACTTTGGTCTCGATCCTCGCGCATATCGCGATCAGCATCGCGTTCAACATGATCTATCGCCTGACAACGGGGGAGAAGGAGCCGTCATTCGCGGATGAACTGGATAAATTAATTGAATTGAAGGCGAATCGCTTAGGCTTCTTCGTATTTATCCTCGGCTTTCTGCTCGCTATGGGTTCGCTGGTCGCCGACCAGCCTTTACAGGCGATGTTCATCATCTTGATTATCTCAGGGTTCATATCCGATCTCGCCGGATCCATATCCAAGCTGTATCACTATCGGAAAGGAGTCTAGGATGGGCAAACATCTTGTCGGCAATCACATCCGCAAATTACGATTCAACCATGATGAAATGACGCAGCAGCAGCTGGCCGACAAGGTTGGCGTAACCCGGCAAACTATCGTGGCGCTCGAGAAGGGCAACTACTCCCCCTCGCTGGAGCTGGCTTTTCGCATTGCTCATGCCTTCGGTTTACAGATCATCGATGTATTCTTTTACGGGGAAGAGACTAATTAAGATCACGATGGAGGTTAACTATGAAATCAGGCCAAGCAGCCGGAAAAGTCGTAGGCGTTCTGTTTATATTAGCTGCGGTTTCATCGATCGCGGGACTTGTGCTGTACGATCCGATCCTGAGCGGTTCCGATTACCTGAATAACGGCGCGGCGCATGCCAACCAAGTGATTCTCGGCGCGCTGATGGAATTGATTCTTGTCGTTTCGGCGATCGGCACGTCCATTACCATGTTTCCGTTCCTGCGCAGGTACAATGAAAGCCTGGCTCTGGGCCATGTTTGCTTTCGGTTTATGGAAGCCGTCATCATCATCATCGGGATCGTCAGCATGCTGGCCCTGTTGACCATGAGTCAGGAGTATGCGGCTAACGGAGCTGCGGACGAGGACGCCTACCTAGCTTCGGGCACTGTATTGCATGCCGTTCACGACTGGACCTTCTTGCTTGGCCCTAATTTCATGCTGGGGATTAATACGATGATGTACAGTTATATTTTCTATCGAACGAAGCTCGTACCGCGTTATATCTCCATCCTGGGCATGACGGGAGCAACGCTCGTATTCGCGGCGTCGCTGCTTGAAATGTTCGGCGCGTTCGCTCAGGTTTCCGTCTGGGGCGCGCTATTGTCGCTTCCCGTGGCGGCGAACGAGATGATTTTGGCGGTATGGCTGATCGTTAAAGGGTTTAATCGCTCTGCCCCGGCCCAAGCGGATCCAAATCCAAAAGGAAGCATTATGTTATGAAATATGCTATCATGGGGCAAACATCACAGAATCGATAAATAAGAAAGACGGTGCCACCATTGATTGAAATTCGGCAATCCCCGCTTACTGACGGAGAATTCAACCGAGGCGTATTCGCATCGGAGGCGATCCCCAAGGGTACGATGATTCATCGTGCCCCCGCCATCACTTACCTGGCCGAAGAGCATGACGACATCGAGAAAACGATTCTCGGCGATTATGCCTTCAACTTCGGCGCCAATCACGGCGCCATCGCGCTCGGTTACGGCAGCCTGTTCAACCATTCGTATACGCCCAATGCGTACTATGAGATCAACTTCGACCAACTAGCCATCGATTTCTTCGCGTATACGGACATCGCCGCAGACGAGGAAATTCTCATTAATTACAACGGCGAAGTCGATTGCGACGACGAACTGTGGTTTACCCAGGGGAATGAGCAAACGGCGCCCGAGCCGGAGACTAATCCTAAGTCCGAGCCTGATTCGGACTGAGCCTCCGGGTACTCGGGCTAGCAGAACGCACGCAAAACGGCCTCGCCGCGAAATCCTTCGCAGCGAGGCCGTTTCTCCCCCGTTATTCATGACATCGAGTTAAGTCCGCTCTTCGCCAGCTCCGCCTGCCAAGCTTCGGGGCAGCCGACATCCGATACGACAACGTCCACCTTATCGATCGGAATGATTTTGGCGAACGCTTTCACGCCGACCTTGGATTGATCCGCCAGCACGATCACTTCGCTTGCCGCTTCCGGCACGGCTTCGATCGGGCTTGTCCTCGCTCTAGTATTCGCCTTTGATGACGAAGAACGAACCTCGAATGGTTCCCGCAAGTTTCGACTTCTGCCTGGCGAATTTGAACTTCGGTTCTAATTCCTTGGGAATCTCCATCCCCTCGGACAGCTTGAACCCAACGGCCCGTTTCTTCGGATCGTCCACCGTGTACATGACATTGATTGAGAGGCCATCCTCGTAGAAGACGTAGGTGAATTGGATGTTTTCCACTTGAAAACGCGATGTTTCCAACGGCTTGGCCGCAAACACGATGTCACGCTCTTCTTTCAGGATCCGGTTCGCATAATCAAGGGCCTCCTGGCTTTCGCTAGCGGGTACGACCGTAAACTCATGCTTGTATTTGTTCATGAAATAACGGGCTTCGTTCGCTCGTAAACCGGCAAGCGCTTCTGCTACGGGCGAAGACTCCAAACCAACCGTAGACACAGTTTTAAAATCAACGACATACGACATGTGCATCCCTCGTTTTCTCTCTTTTTTTACAAGTAACAAGATTCCGCATTTCCTGATCCTCTAACCATTCTTCACAATTAACAAGCCATATTATACCAAAAATGTCGTCTTGGCGGCCAACATGTCCGCGCACAGCAAGCAGACTGCGCCCGGCTGATGTACGCTTATCGTTTCCTTGCCTTGATAACGAACGTTAGAGGCAGCATCCTTGCCTTCCTCGCAAGCTCGCTGTCGTTATCGTCCAGCGCTCGTATCCGTTCAGCATCAGGCTGCTCGATCATTTGCTCAATGACGAATCCCGCTCCCGCCAAGCGGACAGTCGCTTCCCGGGACAATAGTAAAGGCTGGCAAGACGAGCAATATCGATTATTCCTACATGATTGAAAGCAGCGACTTGTCCATCGTGTCGGTCAAGCTGTCGCCTTCTAAAACCGGCGCGCAGTTTGTCATCGTCTATAAGAGCAAGGAGAGCCGTTATATGGACGTCTTTAATCCACCGAACGGCAACCGTCTGTTGAAGTACCAAGACAAAATCGCGAACCCGGTCAACGGACAGGCAACTTTCACGTTCAACCAGAAGGAAGTGGCGACATTGCTTGACGTCGGCCTCGTCGCCTTCAAGTTCGGCAACAAGAGCGACTTCCTTTTCGTCACTAGCAGCGATATCGCAGTTATATTGAATAACAAAGCTTAATATTTAAGGGCCATCCTGTGGGATGGCCCTTTCCATTTCATAATTTATAATACGTCGTGTTGATTCGCGTCTCGGCAATCGTCTCTGATTTTGTTGCTGTTTCTTGCTGCGGTTTAGGTTGCTGGCTATGCTCGCGAATCATGAGATCACTGTTATGATTCTCGATTTTCTTGTGCAGCGCTTTATGTTGATCGAGTCCCAAGGTGAGAGAACTGTCTTGCAATAGGATGCCGTGCAGATGCTTTGACAACAGCTCAACCGGAATATCGATCGCAACCTCGACAATGGATTGTTCGAATCTAAATGTTGCCCCGTCCACTAATGTCTCCAGCATCTCACGATCCAGAAGCACTTCCGACCCGACATGCTCGATCCATTCCCCTTTGTAAACGCTAAGCTCTCCGTAGTGCGAACACTTGGCAAAAAAAGCATCGGCAAGGCTGTCTGCTACTAAGACGCTTCCGTTGACTTGCAATTGTTCAATTGCTGCGAGCGCATCTGCTTCCCCCGCATGGATTTGCAGATCGCCGTCAACATAAATCCGGTTGCCGAACCTGCGAATGGCCAAGCTGTCCAATACGCCGCCCCGCATGAATTTAAAGCCCGAAGGTATGATCGTCATACCGATATAGCCTTCTATGAGCGGCAGCAGCTGCTCGGCATTCTCTTCGCTAACCGTTACCCAGCAGGTGTCGAATCGGATGTTTTTGTTGCTCAACACTTCAAGATCCAGCGGATCAACGGCCGTAATTCCGGCTTCTTTCAACATGACCTGAGATTTTCCCAACAATTCATTTCCGAAATTGTCCATATTCGAGGGGATTCCCAGAACGAAATAAACGGATCCCTGCGAAGCCGATTTTAGAAACGCGTTCGTAAGTTTGAGTCCCTGAAACAGAAGAACGGCACCGTCAGGGTAAGGAATCATCGTTCCATTGATTACAAAATTAGAAGTATCGAGGGTCCTCGGGTGAAGTACGAAACCGTTCACGTAAATGCCCTTGTACTGATCGAACGTTTTTTTGTCGCTGTCCTCGATGATTAGCGCGCCATTAGCAACAACGATTGTCGGCTCCGTTGGAGCGGTCACCTTGGCATTCAATACCTCCAGCCCGTTATAAGTCATCACTCTAATTGGCTCTTCGGTACCGACATCTACCAGCTGCGTCGTGTTCACAGCGAATTTTGTTCCCGCCAGAAGCTCTCGCGTTCTTGAAGTGGTCAGGCAGATGGTGCAGTTCACCCTGATCTCGTCGTAGGCGTTGATGATTTCCGGCGTTGTGGAGATCATGTCGAAAATGGTTGTATTCACCGTTAAATGTTTTTCCATGCTACTTCCCTCCTAATTGATCGTCCAATACTTTCGCAGCAGAATGCGCGCTTTGCGCAGCTGGGTTCGCACCGTTGCTGGCGAAAGTCCCAATTGCTGTCCGATTTGCGTACTGTCCAAATCCGAAAAATATCGCATCACAAAGATATCCTGCAATTCTTTAGGGAGGCGTCCAATGGCCTGCGAAACGGCCATGCCCGATAAATCGTCCTCAACCCGTTCGGGAACCGGCTGAACTCTCGTTTCCAGCCTTTTTTTGCGTGCCAGATCAATCACGATTCGTTTGGCAGTTGTGTACAACCATAATCGGCACTGCTTGTTCGTCATCCCTGCCAACAGGACCTCGCTTTTCCATGCACGCAAGAACACCTCCGAGGTAATGTCTTCGGCATCTCCGGCATTCGGAGCTCTATTGCGCAGATAGCCGGTCAGTTCTCCTCCATATTCCTCCCATAACCTGGCTATCTCCATTCTTTCACCCTTTCCTGCCGCTCACCAATGGAGACGAATGAGAAGATTGAAGTGTTTTAACTAATTTATCCGCAGTCGGCAAGGCTACAAAAAAGACCTCATCCTCCACTGAAGCAGCGGAAGTCGAGGTCCATTTGTGCATGAAAACAGTTATCGTCGATTCATTTAAAACAGCTTCTCAATGTCCCATGCCTTGGCGTGGCTCTTCGCCTTCAGGCGGACTCGTGCGCCGAATGAACAGCCCGATCACGAGCGCGAGAACGCCTATGCAAAGACCTACCCAGAAAGCATTGTGCAAGCCCTCAACCATACCTCTTAACGATTCAAGCGGATCTGCAGGGTTGCTCGACTTTGCGAGATAATCCTTCGTACCGTTGGACATGATACTGATGAACAGCGCCACGCCGATCGCCCCTGCAACCTGCTGAAGCGTATTCATGATCGCCGTTCCGTGCGGATACAACGAACGCGGCAGCTGGTTCAGCGCCGTCGTCTGCGCAGGCATCATCACCAGCGAAATACCGATCATCAAAATGATATGCACCATGATCAGGTAGCCTTTCGTCGTCTCCATATCAACGCCAGTGAACATGTAGACGGCAAGAACAACGATAGCAAGCCCTGGAATAACAAGGACGCGCGGACCGAATTTGTCGAATAGCACGCCGGCTACCGGCGCCATCATCCCGTTGACAATGCCGCCTGGCAGCATAATCAGTCCCGAAGTGAACGCCGTTAACATCAGCGGGCCTTGCAAGTACAACGGCAGCAAGGTCAATGTCGAGAACAACGTCATCATCATCACGAGCATAAGCACCGTAACGAGCGCGAACATGGGAAACTTGAATGCGCGCATATCCATAACCGGACTTTTCAGCGTCAGCTGACGCACGACAAAAATCAGTATACCAAGGATCCCTACCGCAACCATCGAATACACTTGGGGATCGCTCCAGCCAAGGTCGCCTGACTTACTGAATCCGTACACGACGCCGCCGAAGCCGATCGTCGATAGAATGATCGACAGGATGTCAACCTTCGGCTTCGTAATTTTCGATACGTTCTTCATATAGATCGATGCAAAAATAATCGAGAAGGCCGCAAGCGGAATAATGAGGTAGAACAACCAGCGCCATTCAAGCTGATCGAGGATGAGACCCGATACCGTCGGTCCGATTGCCGGCGCGACCATGATTACCAGACCGATTAACCCCATCGCTCCGCCGCGCTTTTCAGGCGGGAAAATCGCAAGAATCGTGTTCATCATAACCGGCAGCATCAATCCGGTACCGAGCGCCTGTACGACCCGCCCTACCAGCAGCATTTCAAACCCCGGGGCCAACGCCGCAATAATCGTACCGATTAGGAATAACGTCATCGCGCCGATGAACATTTGCCGCGTTGTGAACCACTCTTGCAGAATCGCCGTTATCGGTACGAGCACGCCGACTACAAGCATATAAGCGGTAGACAGCCATTGAATCGTAGAAGGAGTTACTTTTAACGCCGTGATTAAATCCGGAAAAGCATTACCGAGCAACGTTTCGTTCAGAATCGCAACGAACGCGCCGATGATCAGCGCGATAACGATCGGGGCTCGTTTGATCGTGCTCAAATCCGGCCCTTCTGCATGTATTGCAGCTTGACTTGCAGCTTCCATTTTAATCGGTTCCCCCTTAATGTGTATGTCGTTACGACATCGGATTATGTAGCGGCAGAAGCGAAAGCTGATCTGGCACACCTACTCTTCCCTATCGAATTACGCGAATGCTACGCTGCCACCCTTACATTTTCCAATAATCGCCGACCTACCGGAAAATGTCAACCAGCGTTTCATCTTTAATAGAGACACGCGCTGCTCTGTCAAGATCGAAAGGACCTCAGCCTCCACTGAAGCAGCGGAAGCCGAGGTCCTTTGGCGTACGAAAACAGTTATCTATAATCGGTTCAATTAAAGCAGCTTAATCAACGCTTCCAGCTCATCAACCAAACCTTTGGCACGTTCAAAATCAGTAGCTTTCAAAGCCAATTCTATTTTCATCTCGACCGATTTTTTATTCTGTTCGGCTTCCAGATAGTCTTTATCGAAGTGACTGGCGTAAATCATCTGCCTGAATTTTCGCATGCTCATTTTTCTGATCGTCTTATCGTTAATGATAAGAACATAATCCATGCCGTTCACGACCGTGTAGAAATCATGGGAAATCATGATAATCGCACCTTTATAGTCGACGATGGCTTTCTCCAGCGCGATTTGCGTATAAGTGTCTAAATGGCTTGTCGGTTCATCAAGCAGCAGTACGTTAGCATTACTGGCAGAAACCTTAGCCAATTGAAGCAAATTTTTCTCTCCGCCGGATAAAGAGGCTATCTTCTGATTAACGATTTCTCCTTCAAAGCCGTAGTTTGAAAGATACGATCTAACCTCATCGTAAGTTGCAAACCCGGCATCGATGAATTCTTCTACGATTGTATTGGAATCCTTGAGCATCTCGTCTTGAACCTGAGATAAGTAAGCCACTTTAACATCGGCGTTTATTTCAATGGAATCCTTATTATTCTTAAAGATATCCCGGAGCAAAGTCGTTTTCCCGGTACCGTTGGAACCAATAATGGCTACCTTATCCGTAGACTTTATCTCAAAGTTAACATTGTCTAATAGCAACTCATCGAAGGTAACGCTGTAATTATTGACATTGACAACAACGGCGTCCTCAATTTCATTCTCGATACCAAACCTGATATCAGGCTGCTTAATCGCAACGAATGGCGCCTTAATTCTACGCGCTTCCAATCTTTCTTGGAACCTGACTCTGGCTTTTAACGCTCTGCCTCTAGAGGCTTCTGAATTATACGTTGCGATCACTCTTAGATTATTGATGATTTTCTCGTTTCTCTCGCTTTCTTCTTTCTCCGCGACCGCGATTTCTTGCAGCTCGATTTTAGTCTGAAGCAAGGAGAAGTTATAATCCAGATATCGCCCGTCGAATTCTTGGATCTCCATGTCTTCAAGGTGGATAACTTTGTTGAAACAATGATTCAATAAGTACCGGTTGTGCGTAACGACCAGCAGTATTCCTTTGTGAGAATTAATAAGATTCTTAAGCGCATTTAGGTTATCGAAGTCTAAAAACACGTCAGGTTCGTCCATGATCATGACGTCCGGGCGATGAAGCATTTCCTTCATCACTTGAATAAGCTTGAATTCCCCGCCGCTCAGGTCGGATACCCGAAGATCTTTGAGCTTCATGAGGTTTGCTAGATTCAGTTTCTTATTCATGTTGCTTTCAAAATCGTCCCCGCCGATTGCATCGAACGCGTCCAAAGCCAATTGATACTTTTCGAGCAACGATTCAATATCCGATGATGTTTCCATCTCCATGCAAATCGATGTGATTTCATTTTGTATTTTAATAAATTGTTCCCCGATATATTCAAAAACGGTCGTTTCTTTCGTTTTGTCCAGTTGCGAGAATTGGCTTACATGCCCGATTTTGCAAGTCGGGTCTATTTCTAACTTGCCCTCGAACAGATATCTGTCCGGATCCATCAATATATCGATCAAAGTGCTCTTCCCATTGCCGTTCGTGCCTATAAAAGCGCAATGCTGCGCCTCTTCAAGCGTAAATGAAATGTTTTTAAATAGTTCTTTTTGCGGGAAGGAGAAGGATAAGTTATCAACTTTTATCATCGTATGACCTTTCTTATAACAAAAATGGGGACAAGTATGAGGTGAATGGCATCATCTAGATTTCGAGTTTACCGTTGTAAGAGTAACACGGTTTACAACCAACTTCAATCGGAGTTGTATCCCATCCCTTGTGAGTCATAGCTCGATTCCCCCTCAACGCTTCACATAGGTTGTCTCGCGATTGATTTTGATGCACGCAAAATACAGAGCAACGGCATTCAATTGACCGCGCTCTGTATGAATCTTCGCATTTTATTAGACCCCCTGCTGCCCTTCTGCTATCCCCCCGCAGCCTTGCGCTGCCCCGCAACCAACAACGAGCCCACATGCTTCCGCGCATCCGCGTTCCGGATCCGCAGCTCCTCGGCAGCCCCCGGCACCTCCAGCGACGGCGGCCTCTTGAACTGGACCGTCATGCCATCCAACTGATCGGCGACGCCGACAATGGTATACCCGTCCGCAAGCAGCATCTCCACGGCCCGCTTCTCACGCAGAAACTCCGCATAGGCCGACATCAGCCGGAGCCTCCCGCCGGCGGCTTCTTCACGGCCTGCTTCTCGGCATCGCCGAACCGTCTGCGGTGCAAGTAGCGTCCCGAGCCCGGCTTGCCGACGAAGGCGCGGTCACGGATGACGAATTCGCCGCGAACGAGCACGGATACCGGCTCGCCGAACACCTGCATCCCCTCGAACGCGTTGTAATCCACTTTCATATGATGCGTTTCGGCCGATAAAGTCCGCTCGACCGACGGATCGAAGATGACGATGTCCGCGTCGCTGCCGATGGCGATCGTCCCTTTTTGCGGAAAGAGCCCGAACAGCTTCGCGCCCGCCGTCGCGATGATATCGACGAACTTGTTAATGGACAGCCGTCCTTTGTGAACCCCTTCCGAATAGAGCAGGCTGAAGCGGTCCTCGATCGTCGGCCCGCCGTTCGGAATTTTCGAGAAATCGTCGATGCCGAGCTCTTTTTGCCCTTTGAAATCAAACGAGCATTGATCCGACCCGACCGCCTGCAGCTGTCCGTTCCACAGCGCGTCCCACAGCACCTGCTGGTTCCATTTCTCGCGCAGCGGCGGGGACCAGACATACTTGGCTCCTTCGAAATCCGGCTTCTCCAAATCGGTTTGATCCAACACAAGATATTGGGGACAGGTCTCGCCATATACGCGAAGCCCTTTCTTGCGAGCTTCGGCGATCTTCCACACGGCTTCGGCACAGGTGACATGCACGACGTACAGCTGGGAGTCGGCCAGCTCCGTGAGGGCGGCCGCGCGTCCCGTCGCCTCGCCCTCCAGAACCGCCGGCCTCGTCAGTGCATGATAGATCGGCGCCGTATTGCCAGCCGCCAGCGCCTCGCGGATAAGGTAATCGATGACGTCGCCGTTCTCGGCATGCACCATGACGAGAGCGCCTTGTTCCTTGGCGACCTGCAGCATCCGGTACAGCGTGCCGTCATCGGCCTGCAGCACGTTCTTGTACGCCATGAACACTTTCAGCGACGTAATGCCTTCCTCTTCGATGATGCGGGGAAGCTCGAGCAAGACATCGTCGGTCACTTCGGACACCATCAGATGAAAGCCGTAGTCGATGACCGCTTTGTCCCCCGACTTGGCATGCCAGGTTTGCACCGCATCGGCGAGCGGCTTCCCTTTGGCCGTCAGGCAAAAGTCGACGATCGTCGTCGTACCGCCGAACGCCGCCGCGATCGTGCCGGATTCGAAGTCGTCGCGGGTCACCGTCCCGCCGAACGGCATATCCAGATGCGTATGCGGATCGACGCCGCCCGGAAACACGTAGCAGCCCGATGCATCCACGATTTCGGCATCGTTCGCGTTGAGACCGATGCCGATCATCGCAATTAAACCGTTATCGATTAGAATATCGCCGATATACGTATCTGCCGCCGTAACGATCGTCCCGCTCTTAATCAATTTGCGCATCGATCAGACCGCCTCCTTCTCGCTCGTTGAAGTCGGATCACTTCCGTTCGTCCTTGCAACGGCCTGCTGCATCTCATTCCATGACATTGGCTCATGCCCGCCGCTTACCTCGACCATGGCAATTGCACCGTCGACTGGACAGACGATCGCGCACAGATTGCAGCCGACGCAGTCTTCCTCGCGAACCTGAAGATAGCTGCCGCCGGCTTCGTCCGTCAGCATATCGATGCATTGGTGGGACGTATCCTCGCAGGCGATGTGGCATTTGTTGCACTTGATGCAGGTCTCCGTATCGATGCGGGCGACCACTTGATAATTCAGGTCCAATTCGCCCCACGTGGAATAGCGGCTGACGACCTGTCCCGTCAATTCCGCGGCGGACGCGATGCCTTTGTCGTCGAGGTAGTTGTTCAGCCCGTCGATCATCTCCTCGACGATCCGAAAGCCGTGATGCATCGCCGCCGTGCACACTTGCACGCCCGACGCGCCCATTAGCATAAACTCGACGGCGTCCTGCCAGGATGAAATGCCGCCGATGCCCGAAATCGGTACGCCGATCGCCTTGTCCTTCGCGCATTCCGCGACCATGCTGAGCGCAATCGGCTTCACGGCCGGTCCGCAATAGCCGCCGTGCGCGCCTTTTCCGCCGACATGGGGAATCGTATTCCACGTATGAATATCGACGCCGGCCAGGCTGTTGATCGTATTGATCAGGCTGATCGCGTCCGCCCCGCCCATGACGGCATGCCGGGCGACGACCGTAATATCCGTAATGTTGGGCGTCAGCTTCACGATGACCGGCGTCTCGGCGACCTCCTTCGCCCACATCGTCTGCTTCTCGACGAGATCGGGCTGCTGGCCCGAAGCAGAGCCCATGCCCCGTTCCGCCATGCCGTGCGGGCAGCCGAAATTCAGCTCCAGGCCGTCGACGCCGACCGCCTCCACCCGCTTGACGATTTCATGCCATTTCTCCCTCTTCGGCTCCACCATCAAGGATACAACGAGCGCATGGTTAGGAAACCGCTTCTTCGTCTCGTATATTTCCCGCAAATTCACGTCCAGCGGCCTGTCCGTGATCAGCTCGATGTTGTTGAAGCCCGCTACGCGCTGCCCGTTGAAATGAACGGCGGCGAACCGGGACGACGTGTTGATAATGGGATCGCCGAGCGTCTTCCACACCGCGCCTCCCCAGCCGGCATCGAAGGCGCGCTGTACCTGGTAGCCGGTATTCGTCGGAGGCGCGGATGCGAGCCAGAACGGATTGGGCGATGAGATGCCCGCGATCGAGATGCGCAAATCTGCCATTGAAACAGCCCCCTTCAGCTCGTTATTCTCGCCTCGGCATCGCTGCATTGCTGCATCAGCCGCATCACATCGCTGCCGATCGATGCGGCGCGTCAAAATGCCGCACGATCGCATACGCTGCCCGTTTGCCCTGTTCGGCTGCCGAGACGACCATCGCTTCGCCTTGCCCGTAGCCAAAGGCGACGTCGCCTGCCGCGTAAATTTGCGGATGCGAAGTTCTTCGCGTCTCTTCGTCGACAAGAACGACGCCCCGGTCATGCCGGACGCCGAATTGCTCGATCAGCTCCAGATGCCGGGTTTGGCCGATTGCGAGAATAACGGCATCCACCGGCAGCCGAAACTCCGAGCCTTCCACCGGTACGGTCAACGCCCGGCCGTCTTCCCCCGTCTCTCCGGATAACGCCATCCGAACGCAGGCCAGATGCGATACACGGCCGTCCGTGCCGCCGACAATTCGGACGGGAGCGGTCAGCCAGCTGAATTCCACGCCGTCCTGCTTGGCGAATTCATATTCGAACGCATACGCCGTCATCTCTTCTTTCGTGCGCCTATAGATCATCTTCACATTGGCTGCGCCGAGCCGCACGGAGCAGGTCGCGGCGTCGACCGCCGTATTCCCGGCTCCGATTACCGCCACCCGCGCTCCCTTCAGCGGAATAAAAGGATCGCCCGCCTTGGTCGCTTCCACGAATTGTATCGCGTCGTATACGCCGGCAAGCTTCTCGCCCTCGATGCCAAGGTTAGGCACCTTCCCCATGCCGACAGCCAGCACGATCGCATCATATTGCGCGATGAGCTCGATCGCGGAGATGTCGGCGCCGACCTTGATCCCCGTGCGGATCTCGACGCCGAGCTTCCGCACCTGCTCGACTTCCCACAGCGATACGCTTTGCGGCAGCCGGAAGGAGACGATGCCGTACGTATCGAGTCCCCCTGCTAGTTGCTTCGCTTCGAAAATCGTGACCGCGAAGCCTGCCCGGGCTAACTCGCGCGCTGCCGACAAGCCGGCCGGTCCGCCGCCGATCACCGCAACTCGCTTCCCATTCGAGGTGCCTGCCTGGAAGAGCGCCCGGCCGTCTTGCATCGCCCAGTCCGTCGCATACCTCTGCAGCAGCCCGATCCGGATCGGCTCCGAGGCATCGTTCAAGACACAGGCGCCTTCGCACAATTCTTCCGTCGGGCAAACCCGCGAGCAGCTGGCACCGACGGGATTCGCATTCATTATGGCCGTCGCCGCCCCTTTTAAATTGTCGGTCGCGATCCGTTTAATAAAGGACGGAATATTGATGCCGGTCGGACATGCCTTGATGCAAGGGGCATCGTAACAGTACAGGCAGCGGTTGGACTCCTCCATGGCGGCCCGCCGGGTCAAGGCCCGCTCCGTCTCTGCAAAATTCGCCGCGTACGCTTCCGGCGACAGCTTCGTCAAACTCCGATCATGGTCCATCCTGCAGCCCTCCTCCCGTCGGCATGGATGATGATGCGCCGCACAGCTTCAACGCCGTCCGGTAAAGCAGCTCCGTTCCCAGCGCGATATCGTCTCCGCTCGCGAATTCCTTCGGATTATGGCTGATTCCCTCCCGGCACCGAACGAAAATCATCCCGTAATCGCAGTAGTAGGACATCGCGAGTGAATCGTGAAAAGGACCGCTCATCAGCTCCGGAACGGTCAGGGACATCTCGCTCGCCGACGCTCTGATCGTCTCGAGAATCGGTTCGGCGCAATAGCGGGGTTCGCTGTTCGTATCCTCTCGGATTTCCGCCCGGAGTCCATTCTCTTCCGCCGCCGCGGCGATCAGCTGCCGCAGCTTCGCTTCCAGCTCATTCCTTCGCGCCAGATCGATGTCGCGCAGGTCGATCGTGAACTGCACATGCTCCGGAATGATATTCCGCGAATCGGGAAAGACGCGCAGCGAACCCACCGTGGCCACCGTCGGCGCCCCCGGCTCGCCGGAGGCCAGCTCCTGCAGGCCGACAATGATTCGCGCGGCGCCGACCAGGGCGTCCTTGCGCAGCGGCATCGGCACGGATCCGGCATGCCCGGCAAATCCACGCAGGTCGACCGTCCACCAGAGCGGTCCGGAAATGCCCGTCACGATGCCTACGGGGCTGCCGAGCGACTCCAGCACCGGCCCCTGCTCGATGTGCAGTTCCAGGAATGCATTTATTCGACCCGGCGGGTATTGCGATGCCGAGAATCGTTCCGGATCGCCGCCGAACGCAACCAGCGCCTCCCTGCGCGTGACGCCGTTCTTGTCGGCCCGCTCCAATTCCCCTTCTTCCAACCGGCCAAGCAGCCCTCTTACGCCGAACAAGCCTTTGTTGAAGCGACAGCCTTCTTCATCGCAGAACGCGGCCACTTCAATCGGAATCGCAGGCACGATGCGCTGTTCCGCGATCGTTTGCACGACCTCAATGGCCCCCAGCACGCCAACCGTCCCATCGAACCGGCCTGCATAGGGCTGCGTATCGATATGGGAACCGAGCATCAAGGCGGGCGCGTTAGGATCTTGCCCCTCTATGCGGCCGATCAGATTACCGAATGCATCGATGCGGACGTCCATCCCCGCTTCCTCCATCCAGCTCTTCGCCAGCTCCGCCGCTTCCCTGTCTTCCGGCGACAAGGCCAGGCGGCAGACGCCCGTCTCGCTGATTTTGCCAATCGCGGCAAGCTGTTCGATGCGCCGTTCCATCCGCTCCGCCTGAATCGTCAGCTGATGCATCGCTATCGCCTCCCGCCATTTCATGGAATGAGAAAGTCTATGCGAAGCGCCTTGGAAAATGCGCCTTCGGCGTTTATGCCGATGCTGCCAACTTTTACACCTACGCTACCGGCGTTCCCTTCAACTGATTGTTCATCACGTCCGTGAACGTCGCGCATAGGAAGTTCATGTCCTCGTCCGTCGAGGACAGCGGCGGACAGAACGTGAGGACGTTGTTATAGCCGGCGACGGTATCGCCGTTTCGCCCGATGATCAGACCGCGGCTTTTGCACTGGCCGATTATGCCCTTCACCGTTTCAGCAGAAGCAGGCTGCTTCGTCGCCTTATCCGCAACGAGCTCGATGCCGAGCAGGAAGCCGAAGCTCCGGATATCGCCGACGAGCGGATGCGCGCGCAAGCCGCGCATTTCCGACTCCAGCCTTGCTCCCAGCTCCCGGGCACGATCCACCAGGCCTTCCTGCTCGAGAATCTCCAGGTTCTTAAGCGCCAGCGCGCAAGCCGCCGGATTTCCGCCGAACGTATTCACATGGCGGAAATGCCCGTACTCGCCATCACTGGCAAACCGTTCGTAAATCGTCCTGCGCACTGCCGTCGCCGACAACGGCAGATAGCCGCTCGTCAGCCCTTTGGCCATCGTGACGATATCCGGTTTCAGCCCGAAATTGTGATGGCCGAATTTGCGCCCGGACCGGCCGAAGCCGCAGATCACTTCGTCAACGATCAGCAGCACGCCGTGACGCTTGCATATCTCCTGCACGCGATCCACATAGCATTGCTGCGGCACGAGCATCCCTCCGCCTGTAATGACCGGCTCCATAATAACCGCGGCAATCGATTCGGCCGCTTCCCAGACGATCGTCTCTTCGATCTCCTGCGCGCAGAGCAGGTTGAACTGCTCCTCCGTCATGCCGTCCGGACGACGGTAGCTGTCCGGCGGCCGCACATGCAGGAAACCGCCGCCAAGCGACTCGTACTTGAACTTCCGCTGTGCCTGCCCTGTCGCGGCTAAGGCGCCCGTCGAACCGCCATGATACGCGCGGTACCGGGAAATAATCTTGTGCCTGCCCGGATCGCCGTTCTGCTGATGATACTGCCTGGCGATCTTGAAGGCGGCCTCGTTAGCTTCCGAGCCGCTGTTCGAGAAGAAGATGACGTAGTCGTCTTCCAGCCATTCGCTCAGTTTCTCCGCCAGCTGAATGCCCGGCACATGGCTTTGGGAAAGCGGGTAATACGGAAGCGCAAGCAGCTGTTCATAGGCCGCTTCCGCCAGCTCCTTCCGGCCGTATCCGGCATTGACGCACCACAATCCGGACATCGCATCCAAATAGCGGTTGCCGTCGATATCCGTAATCCACGAGCCGGCGCCTGCGGTCACGACCATCGGCGGAATTGCGGCATTGCAGGGCGCCATGCTATGCCACAAATACTTCTTGTCTTTGTCCAGCAGCTCATCCCGTTCCGGAGAGAAATCCGGCATTTCATCAGCCCCTTTGCTCAGCTTCGTTTGTCATTTAACTTCCGGCTTCCGGCTTTCGGCTTTCGTATTCGGTGCTCGGCTTACAGCACTCGACTCTTACCGTTCGGCGTTCGACCTTCGTCTGATTAATACCGCGCCGTAATCATCTTCTTCCGCGTGTAGAACTCCACGCCGTCGCGACCGTTCGCATGCAAATCTCCGTAGAACGACTTCTTGTAACCGGAGAAAGGGAAGAACGCCATCGGCGCCGGCACCCCGAGATTGACTCCGAGCATTCCGGCATCGATTTCCTCGCGAAACTGCCGGATCGCCTTGGCGCTGTCCGTGTAGATGCACGCCCCGTTGGCGAATTCCGAACGATTGGCGACGGCGATCGCTTCCGTTAAGTCCTTGGCCCGCACCACCGCCAGCACCGGCGCGAATATCTCGTCCTGCCAAATCCGCATGCCCGGCTTCACGTCGTCGAACAGCGTCGGACCGAGGAAGTAACCGTCCCCCTCCGACTTCGGATGCGTCCGACCGTCCCGGACGAGCCGCGCGTTCTCCAGCAGCCCGGCTTCAATATAATGCAACGCCCTATCCCTATTTCCCTGTCGTATGAGCGGCCCCAGAAAATGCTGCTCCATCCCGTCCCCGACCGACATGCCGTCAAGCGCGTCCGCGAGCATGCCGACCAGCCGATCCCCGACGTCGCCGACCGCGACGACGACCGCGCAAGCCATGCATCGCTCCCCGGCGGAGCCGAAAGCGGCGGATACGATATTCCGCACCGCATTGTCCAAATCCGCGTCCGGCATAACGATGGAATGGTTTTTCGCCCCAGCGAGCGCCTGAACTCTTTTGCCTGCAGCCGTGCCCGCCTTGTAAACATGCTCCGCCACCGGCTGCGAGCCGACGAAAGAAATCGCCTTGATGGCCCGGTGCTCGAACATCGCCGTAACGACGTCCCTCGCGCCGTGAACGACATTCAGTACGCCTGGCGGAAAACCTGCTTCCCCGAACAGCTCCGCCAGCCGATTCGCCAGCAGCGGCGTCCGCTCCGACGGCTTCAGCACGAAGCAATTGCCGCAGGCAATCGCGAGCGGGAACATCCAGCACGGCACCATCATCGGAAAGTTAAACGGCGTAATGCCCGCGATCACGCCGAGCGGGTAGCGGTACATGCCCGATTCAACGCCTGTCGCGATATCCGGCAGCTGCGTGCCCATCATGAGCGACGGGATACCCGCAGCAAACTCCACGCACTCGATGCCGCGCTGTACCTCCCCGTACGCTTCCTCGTAGTTTTTACCGTTCTCCGCTGTAATTAGGGCAGCCAGAGAAGCCCAATTATCAATCAGCAGCTGCTGATAGCGGAACAGATAGCGCGCCCGCCTTGGCACCGGCACTTGCCGCCATTCCTGGAATGCACGGTCTGCCGCTTCGACGGCAAGTTCAACCTGCGCGCGGCCTGATAACGGCACGTGCGCCAATAGCCCGCCGGTAGCCGGGTTCACGACCTCCTCGAAGACGCCGGCGCCGGATTCCGTCCATTGACCGTCAATGTAGTTCTTCAGCTGTACCGCCGTTTCCGATGCATCAGTTACCGCCAATTTCATCACCTCCATCAAGATTCGCCGCGATGCTGCCGGTCATATCAAATGTATACGCCTGTATAGGCCCAAGCAGTATCGAATAGAGATCACCGAGCTGTCACTGCACAAAATAATTTTGCTTCTGAAGCCGATTCTCCATCTGCTTCTGCCAGCTGCTTTGCGAACATACAGCAAGCTTCCAGATCTTAACGTGATAGCTAGCTTTAGCATTCGCGATCAGCTATTCGTTCTCCTTTAATATTCATAATTTTCTGATAATTTAATAGTTTTAAATTTCAGCTTCTACCTCTTGCCCTTGCCTTCCCCTTACCCGAAGCAATCACCAAATCTAGCAACATTTCATATGCTGTCCTATTCAGAACTAGAAGAGGTGATAGAGTTGCCTTCGGTCATCAATTATAATAGCGCCAGATTGAACAATGTGCCTGACGGAACGATCTTGACCATCACGTCGGATGCTCCTCAGTTGCTGCTGACCATGGGAATTTACGTATCCGCACCAGTGTCTTCGCTTGAGATTATGTCTACGATCGGTACCGAGACTCCCGTCGAACCTACCCTGCTGACCGGGACCGTTGTAGTAGATACCGTCGAGCAAGGGGCTGCCCGGATGTTCGTTGATCCGCCGAACTCGGTAGTGCTCTCCTTCCATACGATCCTCCAAAACCTGCCTGTCGGCCACCACGTGATTCAATTGTTCGTATCGACCATCGATTCGGATATCGGCCTGGGTGGCCCTGTCACGATGTCGGCATGGGTGCTCGCTTAAGTCTCGATGAGCTAACCGAGCCATGTACCACAACAATAATAACTACAATAACAACAACATCAAAAGCAAAAGAAGCCCAAGGCATTATCCGCCTTGGGCTTCTCTCTATGGGTAAATCCTATTCGAAGTAAACTGCTTTGCCTGTTTGGGACGATTCGTAGATCGCTTCAAGAATTTCGGAAACGACGAGCGCTTGCTCTGGTTTCACGAACGTTTCTTTGTCGTTCAGTACGGCATCGATCCACCAAGCTGCTTCAAGAACTTCAGCCGTTTCGCTTGCGCCTTCGTAGAATGCTACGCCGCCGCTGTTCAGCTCAACGTTTTTCACGTACAGACGGCTGTTTTGCTCGCCGTTGATGCGAAGGCCGTTCTTCATGTCGGCGCCGGCTTTCGTACCGCTCAGGGATACTTTAGCTTCGTCGATATCAAGGGAGTTCAGTGCCCAGCTGGATTCGAGGATAACGGTTGCGCCGTTTTTCATCGTGATCATAGCGAACGCGGAATCTTCTACCGTGAATTTCGCTGGATCCCAAGGGCCCCATGCGTTAGCAGCATTCTCGGTTTGGGACAGCTTGTGGTATGCACGGCCGAGCACGACTGCCGGCTCGTAGTTGTCCATCATCCAGAGGACGAGGTCAAGCGCATGCGTGCCGATATCGATCAACGGGCCGCCGCCTTGTTTTTCTTCGTCCAGGAATACGCCCCAAGTCGGAACGGCACGGCGACGGATCGCATGTGCTTTTGCGAAGTAGATTTCGCCCAGCTCGCCGGCTTCGCAAACTTCTTTCAGGTAACGGCTGTCAGCACGGTAACGGTTGTTGTAGCCGATGCTGAGTTTTTTGCCGGTACGTTTTGCAACTTCAAGCATTTTACGAGCGTCAGCAGCTGTTTTAGCCATTGGCTTCTCGCAAAGTACGTGTTTGCCTGCTTCCAGAGCGTCGATGGAGATGACAGCGTGGGAGTCGTTAGGCGTACAAACGTGAATGACGTCGATCGAAGCGTCTTTCAACAGTTCTTTATAGTCAGCGTATACTTTCGATTCTTCAGTGCCGTATTTCGCTTTCGCTTGCTCGGCTTTCTCAACGATGATATCGCAGAACGCTACGATTTCGGCTTCTTTCACTTGCGCCAAGCTAGGAAGATGTTTGCCGTTAGCGATACCGCCGCAGCCGATAATACCTACGCGTGCCTTTGCCATTAAATTTCTACCTCCATAAGTCGGGAAATGATATAATTTGTTGTATGTGCGTTATCAGCGAATGGGGTTGCGTTCACAGCCGAAACTATGATTGACGCTTACATAGCAAATAACGAGACGTACACTAGGTTTAGTATAGTGCAAGATTCAATCAAAAATATAGGCGCTTTAATGGCCTGCTTTTATGTGATTTTGCTGTCGAAGGGAATGGTACCATGGAATTCTTCAATGAGAAGGTCATTTATGAAAACCCTCTATTGTCAATCAAAGTGTTTCAGTCCCAGCGCAACAACGACTTGTTCATTAATTGGCACTATCACCGGGAAATTGAACTGCTGCTCGTCCTGAACGGGGAGCTTGACGTGAATATCGAAGAAGAAGTCGTTCGGCTTCAGAGCGGCAACGTGGCCCTCATCGGCTCCAAGCAGCTTCACCGCGACCGGAGCTTGAGCAGTCCCCTGGACTACATCGTGCTGCAGTTCGACCTGGAGCAGTTTATCGACCAAAGCTCGATGCCGTACATGCGGTTTTTCTCCGAGACGAAGAATCCGCTGAGCCGGGCCAATTATATTTTCCAGGAAAACGAAACCGCCCGCGCCGAGGCCGCGTCCTGCATCCAGTCCATACTTCACGAAGTGACGGTCAAACAGAACGGCTACGAGCTTGCCGTCAGCATGCTGATCAAACAGTTCCTGCTGCTGCTCATCCGCAACGACGAGAAACGCGTGCTGGCCGATCATGAAGACTTCGACCGCGCTCGTCTGCGGGGCGTCCTCGATTACGTGGAAGAACATCTGACCGACCGCATCCAGGTCGAGGAAGTATCGAAGCTGGCGAATATGAGCTACTACTACTTCGTGAAATTTTTCAAGAAGGCGATCGGCATGTCCTTCACGGAATTCGTCAATTACCGCAAGATTAAGTGGGCGGAGCGCATCCTGTTAACGAAAGACCTCAGCATCTCGGAGGTCGGCGACCGGATCGGCATGCCGAACATGGCGCATTTCTACAAGATGTTCAAGAAATACAACGATTGCTCGCCGAAACAGTTTCAGAAGAAAATGCTGGAATGGAACCGCGCATAAGCCGCGCTGCCGGCATGCGATGCACGGACCTACGGCTCCGGCTGCTTAACCGAACGTTCGCTTCATGAACGTCAAGCCGGCTTCCAGTTCCCGTTCCGGTTCACTCACCGAGCATTCCGCCGAGATCATCCCGTCGTAACCGGCTGCCTTCAATTGGGCGACGAATTCCGCATACGGATACTCCCCCGTTCCAGGCGACAGCCGGCCCGTATCCGCCAGATGGATATGCGCCAGCCAGTCCCGATTCCTCGCGATCGTATCCAGCGCCTCGTTCTCCTCGTCCATATGGTAGAAGTCGGCCAACACGCGGATTGCAGGATGGTTGATCTGCTTCGCAAGCGCGACGCCGTCGTCGACGCTGTTGATGAAATTGCACTCTTTCTTGTTCAACGGCTCCAGGGCAAGCGTGAGACCGGTGCCTTTGAAGTCCTCCGCGATCCACTCCAGCGTATGCAGCATCTGCTCCTCGCCTCTAGCACGCTCCCAGCCTTCCGGAATGTTGCGCGAACGCCCGCTTCCCAGCACGACGGTCCGGGCTCCGATCCGGTGCAGCGCTTCGGCGGCGGCATGGATGTACCTTCTCGTCCGTTCCGCGTCGCTCTCGGGTCCAATCAGCTTCAAATCCCCCGGGAAGAAAACATTGAATGCGCTTGCAGGAAGCGGACTGTCCAAATAAGCCGGCAACGCCTCTCGGCATGCCGCCGCGTTCTCTACATTCAGCGCAACGACCGCGCATTCGATGTAATCGAAACCCAGACGCTTCAACAATTCCGCATCCTCAATGCCCCTGCACCATCCATAAGAAATCATGTCCCAACACCTCCAAGATTATGTACGCGACACTTGCATGTTCCTGCCTGACAACTTCCATAGAAAATGTACCACTTTTTGGCGCTTGGTCATAGATAAAAAAAGTATGGACTTCTATAATTAAATAACAAAAAAACCCGAACCATCTACTTCGATGATCCGAGCTTCTTGGGCATGACTAGTTTGTAACCGACACCTCGGATGGATTCGATCTCCACCGACTGTTGTCCGAGCTCCAGCTTCTTGCGAAGGGAACTGACATGCACGTCGACTGTCCGTTGTCCGCCGATGTAATCGAAGCCCCATACGACGTTCATGAGATCGTCGCGCGTAATGACCATGCCGGGACGCTGCACCAAATAGAGCAGCACTTCGAATTCCTTCGGCCGAAGCGGCACCGTCTCGCCGTTCAGGATAACTTCGTAACGCTCCGGATAGATCGAGAGATCACCGGCCGTGATGACTTTGTCCGTCGTTTCCGTCAGCTTCCCGTCGTCTTGCCCTGTCCGCCGCAGTACCGCGGATACTCGTGCGAGCAGCTCCGCAACGCCGAACGGCTTCGTCATATAATCGTCCGCGCCGCGTTTCAAGCCCTGCACGACTTCCTCCTCGGCGTTGCGTGCCGTAAGTACGATCACCGGCGTGCGATTGCCATTCTGACGCAGACGTGACAAGATTTCGAATCCATTCATTCCGGGCAGCATAATATCCAAAATTATAAGGTCAAACGAGCGCTGCAGCGCAACCTGCAAGCCTTCCGCGCCGTGATCGATTACCGTTGTATCGTAACCCTCTTGCGACAGGTTGTACGATAGCAGTCTAGCCAATGTCGGCTCGTCCTCAATGACCAACACTTTTTGTGTCATGTTGACCCCCTGGCTGCCATGCTGCTTCAACGCAACATGGATTAATACGTTCTATATACTCTTCTATCATAGCATTGTTTATGGCGAGGGGGAACCCCTCGCCACGCCGGTCTCCGCTATTGCAGGACAGGAAGATCGATCGTGAACGTCGAGCCTACTCCCAATTTGCTGTCGACCGTAATCGTGCCTTTATGCAGCTCGACCAAGTGCTTGACGATAGAGAGGCCCAAGCCGGTTCCGCCGGAGCTTCGGGATCTGGCTTTATCGACGCGGTAGAACCGCTCGAAGATGCGCGGAAGATCCTTCTTCGGTATACCCATGCCCGTATCCGAAATATGAATTCGGATATGCTCATAGTTCTCGTGTCCGTTGTCGTCCAACGTCGCGTCCGGATCATGCACGGGCTCCACGACGATCGAGACGCTTCCGCCTTCCGTCGTATAGGCGATGCTGTTCGCGAGCAAGTTCATGACGATTTGCCTTAAACGGTCTTCGTCCGCTTCCACGTAGAGATCTGGTTCGACTTTCGCCGTCACGCGGATCTGCTTGCGCACCGCTTCCGCGCTCATCAGCTCGATCGTCTTGCCGATGAACGACGAGAGCTCGACCGGCGAGAACAGCAGCGGTACTCTGCGCGATTCGATCTTGGACAGCTCCAGAATGTCGCCGATGAGCCGGTTCAGCCTGTCGCTTTCGTCGAAGATGATCTGCAGGAAGGAGCGAGCCGTTTCAGGATCGTCGACCGCGCCGCCGAGCAAAGTCTCGGCGAAGCCTTTCACGGCCGTAACCGGCGTCTTCAACTCATGAGACACGTTGGCGACAAACTCGCTGCGCATCCGCTCCAGCCGGCGAATCGCCGTAACATCCTGCAGGACGAGCAGCACGCCGCCGAATTCCTCGTTGTCATCGAAGATCGGCACGAGATTCAAATCCAGCAGCCGCTCCTCCGGAAAATAAAACGTGATTTCGTCCCGCAAATGTTCTCTGCATTCCAGCGCTTCTTGAATGATCTGCGCCAGCTCGTATTGCTGCTTGGCGGACGCATAATGCCGGCCTACCAGATCGCGCGCGGAGAATCCGAGCACTTCCTCCGCCATCCGGTTGAGCAGCACGATCTTGCCTTCTTCGTCGATCATGACGACACCGTTGATCATATTGTCGAGCACAGTGGCCAATTGCCGCTCATTCTGGTGAATGCGCGTCATCTGAATCTGAAGGCTGTCCGCCATCGCGTTGATCGATGAACCGAGCTCGCCGATTTCATCATTGCTCTTCACGTCGACCCGGGCGCGGTAATCCAGATTCTTGATACGCCTCGACACCTTTGAAATCTGTTCCAGCGGACGGGTCAAACCTAGCGCAACCCGGTAACTGATCAACGCCGCGACGACGAACAGGACGACAAGCCCTCCCGCAAGCCCCACCCAGATGCGTTCCACGCTTTGGTCGGCCTTCTTCAGGCTGAGAGACGTTCGAATAATATCCGACTTCGGGTCGGACGGATTAACGAGCATGGCGACGTACAGCATATTTTGCTTGACGGTGTCGCTGAACCGCGTCGCCCGCCCGATGCCGTCCTTCTTCGCCTTAACGACTTCTACCCTCGTCGCATGATTCTCCATCGTCTTCGGATCGCTGTCCGAATCGCCAAGCACGACGCCGTCGCTCCGGATGAACGTTATCCGCGAATCCATGATGGACTTCAGATGCTTCGCTTCCTCCGTGTAATACCCGTTCAGTTCGTCCAGGTCGCCCGTCTTCCACTGCAACTCGTCCAGGATGATTTTCATTTCCCGCACCATGTTGTCCTGAAGTGCTTCCAGATGGTTCTCCCGGTACACCTTGCCCATAAATAATCCAGATGCCAACACCGCGAGTCCGATCATTACGATCAGGATCAGCGTCAGCCGCACACGAAAACTGTTCATAGTCTGTGTCTACCTCCAAGGCCAATTCCTACAGTCCCAATCGTACTGCCACTTAGCCTTCTGCGCCAGCCGTCGTTTTATGAAGTTTATGTAAAACATAATGGTGAACCGTTGCCAGCGGCTGTTGAATCAGAATGGAAAGCACGACCGGAACGGCCGTGAGCGGGCTGAAATAGCTCATCGCGAGCACGATGCCAAGCGAAATGTTCCTCATGCCCGTCGCGTACGATACCGTGACTTGCAGCTCGTTGTTTCGGTAAAACATCGTGCCGAAATAGCCAACCGCATAGCAGATGCCGACCATCGCGAGCGACAGCGGGACGAGCCGCAGCAAGTCCCCGCTCAGCTTCTCCGTATAAGGCGCGATCGCAGCGGCGTTCAGCATCACCACGGCGACGAAACACAGCTTCGACAACGGCGCCGCTATGGGCTTGACGGCCGCTTGGACACGTCCCTTGGACAGCTCGTAGAGCGCGACGCCAATCAGGGTCGGCACGACGATAATGAGCAGCAAATCGTTGATCATTTTGCCGGTATCCGTATCGACCGCCTGATGGAACAGCAGGTGAATGCCGCCGGGAACGACGAGCGGGCTGAGCGCCGAATCGATGACCACCATCGCCAGCATGAGCGGGACGCTGCCCCCCGACATGCCGACCCATAAGACGGTGGACACGCCGAGCGGGATGATCGTGAACAGCACGAGGCCGACGACATAAGGCGAATCCGCGCCGAAGAACAGCAAGCCAATGCCGTAAGCGATCAGCGGAGACAGCACATGCGCCAGCAGGAACGTCAGCACCAGTACGCCGGGCCTCCTGACAACCGCGCGCAGCTGGGCCAGACCGCAGCCGATCGCCATCGTCAGCGTTACATAGGCGAACAAATACGGTACCGCCGGCACGAACCGCTGCATCGGCGAAGAAAAAAAGAATCCCAGGACGAGTGATCCGGGGATAATAAGAAACATCCATTGCTCAAACTTGGCGTTAAAAGCGAGTCCGAAGCTGCGCATAAGGCATTCCTTTCTTGAATAAAAAGAAGCGCTGGAGATCGCCGCTGCGCGTGCGGATCATTGTTACGATCGCTGTTGTCCCCGAATTTTTTGAATTAGTATCAAGCTGATAATATTCGGGGACAAAGGCTGATTGATCGGTGTAAATTCCAGCTACGCCGATCATTCAGCCTAGGCGAACGCTGATGCTTCTCCACAACGACCGCTCGCTCCGCTTTGTTCTAGGCTCATTTTTTATTCATAAACTCATTTAAACACTGGCGCTTTGAACTGCTCCAGCTTCGCGAAAGAATCCTTGTCGACTTCCGCATGCAGGCTGTTGCCGTGCGAATCCATCGTGACGACGGCGGCGAAGCCTTCCGTCTTCAGATGCCACATGGCTTCCGGAATGCCGAATTCCATGAAATCTACGCCGTTGACGTTCTTGAAGCATTCCGCGTAGTATTGCGCGGCTCCGCCGATTGCGTTAAGGTACACCGCGCCATGCTCGCCGAGCGCCGCCAGCGTCTTCGCTCCCATGCCGCCCTTGCCGATAACGGCGCGGATGCCGAACTTCTTGATGATGTCGCCTTGGTAAGGCTCCTCGCGGGCGCTCGTCGTCGGTCCGGCCGCTTTCACATGCCAGCCCGCTTCGTCCTTCAGCATAACCGGACCGCAGTGGTAGATAACGGAGCCATTCAGATCGATCGGCGCGTCGTGATCCATCAGATGGTGGTGAATCGCATCGCGTCCCGTATGCATTTCGCCGTTGATGATAACGATATCGCCCACGCGCAGGCTGCGGACATCCTCTTCGCTCAGCGGCGTATTCAGAATCACTTCGCGGCGCTCCGCGCGTTCCGTAACGGCTTCCGCCGCTGCGTCGGCCGCGGCCGATTTCATTGGCGTATCGGAGCCGCTCGGATAGATCCACGACGTGATCTCGCCGCTCTCCGCGTTGAGCAGCACGCCTTGGCGGCGATAAGCCCAGCAGTTGTACGCGACGGAGACGAAGAAGCTGGCAGGCAGGCGGTTCATGACGCCGACTTTGCAGCCGAGCAGCGTAACCGCGCCGCCGAAGCCCATCGTGCCGATGCCCAGCTTGTTGGCATTCTCCATGACGTACTCTTCCAGCTGCTGCAGCTCGGGAATCGCGTTCGTATCGTCCGTATGACGGAACAATTGCTGCTTGGCCAGCTCGTAGCCCGTCGTGCGGTCGCCGCCGATGCCGACGCCGATGAAGCCCGCGCTGCAGCCTTGGCCTTGCGCCTGGTAAACGGCATGCATGACGCATTTGCGAATGCCGTCCAGATCGCGTCCCGCTTTGCCAAGACCCGGAATTTCCATGGGAAGGCTGTATTGAATGTTCTTATTCTCGCAGCCGCCGCCTTTCAGAATCAGACGGACGTCGATATCGTCCTTCTCCCATTGCTCGAAATGGATAACCGGCGTGCCGGGTCCAAGATTGTCACCCGTATTGGAGCCCGTCAGCGAATCGACCGAGTTCGTGCGCAGCTTGCCATCTTTGGTCGCGCGCGCGATGGCGCTGCGGATTTGTTGCTTCATGATGATTTGGTTCGCGCCTACCGGCGTATGCACGACGAAGGTCGGCATGCCCGTATCCTGGCAGATCGGGGATACGTTAGACTCCGCCATTTCGATGTTCGTAGCGATCGTCGAGAGCGACATGCCCGCGCGGGTTGCGCGGTCCTCGGCCTCCTGCGCCGCTTGAATGACCTTCCGGACATCACCTGGAAGGTTGGTTGAAGTTTCAACGATGAGGTTATAGACGCTTTGTTCAAAATGCTGCATGAGTCCGATATGGCTCCTCTCTCTGGTCGATGTTCGACTTTCCTACTATAATCTATATTATAATCACTATAATCTATCATACCACAATGGCACTTGGCGGGCACGCTGCTTTCACTGTAAGCGCCTGCCTCCTATTTCCAACAGGAAAGGAACATCCCTCCATGACGGACAGTCATTTCACGGCCTACATGTATCGCTTGCGTTACATCGAGCGATGGAGCCTCATGCGCAACACGACCCGCGAGAGCGTCGCGGAGCATTCCTATCATGTCGCGCTGCTCGCGCATATGCTCTGCGAGATTGGCAACCGCCTGTTCGGACGGTCGCTCAATGCCGACCGCGCGGCGTCGATGGCCTTGTTCCACGACGCCACGGAAGTGTTCACCGGCGACATTCCGACGCCGGTCAAGCACCACAACCCGAAGATGCTCGCGAACTTCCGCGAGATCGAGGCGATGGCCGCGGAACGGCTGCTCGCCATGGTGCCGGAGCCGCTGCGCGATGTCTACGAGCCGCTGATTATCGGCTCCCGGCCGGACGCCGAACAGGCCGACCTGCTCAAGATCGTGAAGGCAGCCGACCTGCTCGATGCGTATATGAAATGCTTGTCCGAGCTGTCCTCCGGCAACCGAGAATTCGCCGTGGCCAAGGGCCAGACGGAAACCAAGCTCGCCGCCCTCGGCATGCAGGAAGTCGATTGGTTTCTGACCGAGATGGCGCCGAGCTTCAGTAAGACGCTCGACGAGCTGTCGGAATAGCCGGACCTGCCGGCGGTGCCTGAACGGCGCCTAACGTTCGAATGCTGCGCGCGATGCAGAATTGAGCTGTGTAATAGGTCGTCATGATCAGCACGTTCGCGTACGCGAACTCGGAAACGAACATATTCCAGGAAAGAATCGAGTCCGAGATCGTAAACAGCAAGCTGCCGACGATCGCCCATTTATGGCCTGTCATAATGGCGGACCAGGTCATCAGCGATATCACGCAAACGTAGAACAGCACGGGCACGATCAGCGATTCCTTATCGTCCCGCATTAAAGCGTGAACGATTTCCCGGCCCATGAACGAGCCATACAGGGCAATCGGTACCGCCATGCAGCACCGCAGCTTAGAGAATCGCCAATTGCTGAAGAACCCCGACATGTAGAAGAGATGGCCGATCAGAAAAGCCGACAATCCCGCAACGAACCAATGAAGCAGACCGTCGCCGAGCATGCAGAAGAACAAGCCGGTTAGCAGCAGACCGTGATACCGTTTCCGTTTCTTGGCCGCGGGCAGCCGGAGATACGCATACCAAATTACGAGCCACATGGGAATAAGCTTGAACAGCAGCTTGACGGCCATTGGCTCTGCGGGAATAACGAATATGTAGAGGATGCTCACTAGCAGAATAAGCATGGGTAAACGATTGTTTCCCAAGATCATTTCTCCTTTGCCGATGCCGTGTTCGGCCCTCATTTCAGAAACCGCCTGACTCGCTGCAGCGCATGCTTCATATGTGGATAGCGAAAAGGCAGATCGAATCGGGTGGTCATCTTCAGCACGCTCTTGCGGTGCGAGAACAGCTTGAAGCTGCTTTGCCCGTGATAAGCGCCCATCCCGCTGCTTCCAACCCCGCCGAAAGGCAAATACGGAGAGGTAAAATGATATACCGTATCGTTGACGCAGCCTCCTCCGAACGAGGCGCCGGTTAACACTTTCTTCTGGACCGCTTTGTTTTCCGAGAAAATATAGAGGGCCAGCGCTTTCGGGCGGCTGTTGATGGCTGCAAGCACCTCGTCGATCTCGTCATAGGCAAGCAAGGGCATGATCGGGCCGAATATTTCATCCTTCATGACCTCGTCATCCGCTTCAACCCCGGTCAGAACGGTCGGTTCGATCCGCAAGGTATCACGGTCGCTCGCGCCGCCGATGCGGACTTGCTCTTCATTCAAGTAAGCGAGCAGCCGGTTGAAATGTTTCTCGTTCACGATTCGCGTATAGGACGGATTGTTCAGCGGGTCCACGCCGTACATCTCCTCAATGGCCTGTTTGAGATGCGCAATCAACGATGTCTTCACCGACTCATGAACGTACAGATAATCCGGTGCGATGCACGTCTGGCCTGCATTTATGAATTTGCCCCATACGATCCGTTTGGCTGCCAGCTTCAGGTTGGCGTCCTTGTGCACGATACAGGGGCTTTTGCCGCCTAATTCCAACGTGACGGGGATGAGTCTTCGGGCAGCCGCCTCCATGATCAGCTTGCCGACCGGTGGAGCTCCCGTGAAGAAAATATAATCTACTTTCTCCCGCAGCAATGCTTGGCTCGCCTCTGCCCCGCCTTCCACGACGGCTACATAAGCTTCGGAGAATGTCTCGTTGATGATTTGGACGATCACGGCCGATGTCCGGGGAGTAAGCTCGGATGGTTTGATGACCGCGCAGTTTCCCGCCGCAATGGCGCCGATCAGCGGCATGAGCGCAAGCTGGAACGGAAAATTCCACGGCGCGATAATCAGGACGACTCCGTAAGGCTCACTGTATATGGCGCCGCTTGAGCCGATATGCGTGAGCGGCGTCTTTACCTTCTCCGGCCGGGCCCATGCCCGAAGCCGCTTCATAACGAAACGGATTTCGCTGAGCACGATCCCGATTTCGGTGGCGTACGCTTCGAATTCCGATTTGTTCAAATCCGCTTTCAAAGCATCCATGATGTCCCGCTCATGCCTCCGGATCGTATCGCGAAGCCGGGTCAGCGCCTCCTTGCGCAAAGAAATCGATTGCGTCTGGCTTGTAGAGAAGAAAGCATGCTGCTGCTGGATCAATGCCGAGTAGTCTGTCATTCTGTCATCCTAACCCCCTGAATGGAAAAGCATCTTTATATGTAGGTTGCGGCTTATGGATTCCGAGTCGGTCCGCTTTTACGACAGGACGGATGTCCACGCTTTCATTAGCAACCGTACGCCCCGCTCCATCTCGTCGTCTTTCACGCCCCCAAAGCCCATATAGATCTTCGGGTTGCCGCACGCCAGCCGTGATTGCGGATCTTGACTGCCATACACAAGCACGCCTTCCCGCCTCGCCAATTCCATTAATCGCTCGGCACTGACAGGAGCCTCGATGGATAATTCGACGTGCAAACCTGACCCGCTGCTGTTGACCTGAACAGCGTCCGGCGGCAAATGGCGGTTAATTAGACGAACGAGCGCCTCGTGCTTGAACCGGTATCGCTTGCGCATACGCCTCAAATGCCGGTACCAGTGACCGCGGGCAATGAACAAGTCCATCGCCCATTGATTCATTCGTGAAGGGCAGGAGAATGCAGCATCAATCGTGCACAACTGCTCGGCCAGACGCGGCGGCAATACCATATAGTTCATTCGCAATGCAGGCGTAAACACCTTTGAAAATGAACCCAAATAGATGACAGTGCCGTTCTTGTCCAGTCCTTGAAGCGACGGTATTGGTTTACCCGACAAGCGAAGCTCTCCGTCGTAATCGTCCTCGATGATATAACCGTTATTGTCATACGCCCATTGCAGCATTTGCTGTCTGACCGCGTAGGGCAGCGGCTCGCCCGTAGGACGGTGAGAAGGCGTCGCGTACAACGCATGGATCCGCTTGCGGGCAATCTCTTGCACGAAATCCCCCGTGCTTGCGATGGAGAATGGGACGAGTTGAAACCGGTTCTGCGCAAAATAACGTCCAACCTGCGCGATGCCGGGATGCTCGATCCCGACTGCAAGATTCTCCCCAAGAAGCTTGGAGAGCAGATGGATGCTGGACGAAATTCCGGTGCCGATGACGATTTGCTCTGGTGTACATCGTACTCCTCTAGACTGCCGTAGATAGTGCGCCAAGTTCTCCCGCAACGAATATTCCCCTTGAGAATCGCCGTATTCGTGAAGGGATTCGCTATGGAGCGCAAGGGATTCCCCGACGACCGACTTCCAGATGCGAACCGGAAACGAGTCTCCGTCGATCGTCAGCAAACTGAAGTCGATCGTCGCAGCGCCGCTATGGGTAATTGGCTCGTGTTGAACGACGGCATCGGCGGCAGTCTCGGATGAACGTCCCGGGTATTGATTTGGATTTAAATTTGGCTTGGGGTTTGATTTCGGGCTTGTGCTTGGGTTCGGACTCAAGCTCAGGCTCGGGCTTGGGCTCTGGCCTGGAATCGAGTTCAGCTTCGAATTTGGGTTGACGACCATCATGCGCGCTCTCTCTTTGCCGGTTACGAAACCTTCCTCCAACAACATATGATAAGCGGTCTCGATGGTCGTTTTGCTAATGCTCAGCTGTCGGCCAAGCGAGCGGATCGAGGGAAGCTTCATCCCGTCCGGCAAGACGCCCTCTTGAATTTGTGTTCGGATTTGATGATAGAGCTGACTGTACAGCGGTTCGTCCGCATCGAATGAAAGAGCTAGGTCGATGACGTCTCCCCCTCTCCATCTGACCTCTAAATAATGATGAAATCTGAACCTTTTTAGCGAGTCAACGTTAGTATAAGCTTTGAACAACGCACTCATCAAGATGAGATAAATCATGGTTAAGGAGAGATGTTGCGATGAGAATGGCCTTTATTATGTTCGACGACATGACGACGCTGGATTTGGCCGGGTTCCATAACGCGGTAACATGGTTGAAGAAACGAAATATCCTGGAAAATATTTCATGGGATTATTGCGCCGATGCGAGCGAAGTGACCGATGATCGGGGGATGCGCATTCGCGCGGATCGCGTTTTTCCGGACTTGACCGCCTACGATCTGATTTTCATCCCCGGCGGCATAGCGACGCGCCGGCTTGTCCACGATCCGCTCTTCGTCGATTGGATTCGGACAGCCGCAGGCGTCCCCTATAAAGTCTCGGTGTGTACGGGAGCTCTGTTGCTCGGAGCAGCGGGCTTTACGAAGGAGAAGACGATCACCACCAACCCGCTGGCGCTGGATGAGTTGAAGCCATATTGCAAGGACGTCGTGCAGGTACGGGCGATGCGGGACGGAGACGTGTTTACCGGCGGCGGGATAACGGCGTCCGTCGACCTCGGGTTGTTTTTCATCGAGACGATTACGAACAAGGACGTCGTGCAGGAAATCCAGCTGTATATGGACTATCCCTACTATGATCGCGGACCGTTGAACGAACAGGAGGATCGGCCATGAAAGAACAAACGATAGCCGAACGATTGAAAATGCTGGGCATCGCACTGCCGGACGCCAGCGGACCCGCGGCCGCGTACGCCAATTATGTGAAAGTAAACCACTTGCTCTTCATTTCGGGAAAGGGACCCGCTGGAAATCCGAAGGGCAAGCTCGGAGATGATTTCACGACAGCCGAAGGTTACCGGTTCGCCAGGCTGGCCGGCATCGAGATATTAGCCGTATTGGCATCCGCGCTCGGTTCGTTGGACGATGTGCGAAGAGTCGTTAAACTGCAGGGCTTCGTGAATGCCACGCCACGTTTCGAAGAACATCACAAGGTGTTGAACGGATGTTCCGAACTCATGGTCGATGTTTTCGGAGAGAAAGGCGTTCACGCGCGTTCCGTTCTCGGCGCTGTTTCGGTACGGGACAATCTCCCCATCATTATTGAAGCGATTTTTGAAATCCGCGAATAGATGAGGAGGTCACCCGGGCCGGCTCGGATTACCAGCCGCTGCGTTTAGCAAGCGCTGTAATATGGGCAAGATGATGCTTGCCGTGCCACGCGTAGATGCCCAGATTCGTATCGAGCCTGATTTCCCTTCCGGACTCCGGATGGATGAACACGCGCGAGAATGCCTCTTCGTCCATGCCGAGAAGCAGGTTAACCCAGCGCTCGTGCAGCGACTCCAACAGCGATAGCGATGCCTCGACCGGCGCGCCTTTCGAGTCGGACAGCTCCGCCCATGCGCCTTCGTCGTACGGCTTGATGGTCGGCTTCTCTTCCGTCAGCGCCAGCTTGAAGCGGATGAAACTGTTCATATGGCTGTCCGGCACATGATGAACGACCTGACGGACGGTCCAGCCTCCGGCACGATAGGGCGTGTCCAGCTGTTCGTCGGACAGGCCGCTTACGGCTTCCCGCAGCAGACGCGGCAGCGCCGCGATTTCTGCAATCCATTCTGCCCGAACGGCGGCTGTCGTTTCGCTTGGCGGCGCAAATCGCCCGATCGGATACTTCAATTGCTCCAGCTCTGTCGTCATTGTTCATCCACCTCGATTGTTTAGTCGTAAACCTGTTATGATTATAGCAGGATTGGGCCGCGAATTAGAGCATCCGACAACCCGGCAGCCGAACGATCGGCCGATCCAAGCGCGTGATCACCTACCATTTACGATATAGGAGCTGCCATTTTACCATGGTCAACATCGAACATCAGCATGAGAATCAGCGTACCATTCACAACGTGCCGTGTCTTGCATTGTCTCCTGCCGGCGAGCCAATTGGCCAAGTCGTGCTCGTTCACGGCTGGGGCTCGAGTAGTGACAGCTACCGCTTCTTCGCTTCCTTGATTGCCGGTTGGGGCTATCGCGTCATCGTACCGGAACTGCCGCTGCACGGCGAGCGGGGAACGTTGGATTATTGGAATCCGTCGGTGCTGCAGGAGAACTTCTGGAATGTCGTCGTGCAAGGCGTACGTGAAGCTGGCGGGATCGCCGCCGAGCTGACAAGGGAGTCCGTTCTGCCAGTGACGATCGTCGGACACTCCGCTGGCGGATTCATTTCCGCCGGCGCCTATGCCGATCAAGACGATATCCGCTCCGCGATCGTCATCAACGGTTCTTGCTCCTGGGTGCGCTTCGAGGAGCTCTACCGCGAGAAATCCGGCCTGCCCGCGATCACGCCTGACGAACATGCGGCTCTAGCGGCGCACGACCCGCGCGAGCGCATCCTCGCGCTCTCGAAACCGCTGCTGCTGCTCCACTGCGCGGACGACGCGATCGTCCCGGTCGGCAGCCAGCATGATTTCGTCGAAGAAGCCGCCAAGCGCCGTACCTCGGGGGATGCCGTTCAGTTCCACGCCTTCGAGCGGGTTAATCATGTCATTACGCTCGGCATGCTGCAGCATATTCATGCTTTCTTGACTGGTAATTGCTGATAGACGGCATCACCACTATAAATGGCCCGGCGCTTATTTGAAGCGTCGGGCCGTTTAATGTATTGCGAGAGACTTCAGTGCCGGCAGGTACGACATCTTGCTTCACCGGATTCGGACCGATCATCCGTTCCATGATCTGTTTCCGTTTGTCTTCATTTTCGTTTATTGGAATGCTTCCGCGCTCACGCTTGCCGGCCGCTGCTGCGCCAGCCTTCCTCCGTCGGACTGCACCCATACGTCCTTAAAGTCGATCCAACCGAGTGGCGATAGGGCAATGCCTTTCAACTCGGGTTTGTAAGACGTGTTGCTTCGCTTGTGAAGCAGGAACATCACTTGCGTCTCCTCGCGCAGCCGGTCTTCCATTTCCTCCAGCAGGAACCGCCGCTGATCGGGCGTCTCCGCCGCCAAGGCCAGATCGATTCGGCCAAGGGCCCATGTCAGCAGCCCGGGTTCCATATGAGCGTTAAGGAAGCTGCCCGTCTGTTCGTAGGTTTCGATTTCGCACACCTCGTCCTCCACGAACACAAGACTATACAAGATGGAATCGGCCTGCCCCAGAACGCCTAAATCGCGGCACTCGTCCCCTTCGATCAACCGAATGTCCACCGTGACGCCGAATTCCGCGCAGCGCGCCTGGATCCACCTGGCGTCTCTCTCATGCCATCTTCGCGTATAGAGCGTGATGGGCGTGCCCGAGTATCCCGCTTCCCGCAGAAGCTCCTTCGCTTGCTCCCCGTCGCTTCGGACTTGTCGCAGCGCGCTGTGCGCGTCGGGCCTGAAGCTGCGCGCCGCGTATATCCGGCTCTCCCCGAGCTCGCGAAGCATAAGGGAGCGGTCCAGCAGCAGATCAACCGCCCTACGGAACGACTGGGACTGCTGCGGCCCGGGCTTCTTCCGGTTCCACGTCATGAGCGAACAGCCCTGCAGCATCGTATCCAGCTTTGGCCAGGACTGGTCGCGCTGCAGCTCCCTTGCGTCATGCGCGAGCACAAGTTTTTCCCAGCATTGATCCGAATCGATGCCCTGGTCGGGCGGCACGAACGCGATTACAACCCCGTCCAAATGCGCGCGGCCATTGTAGTAAGCCGGGTTCGCATCCAGCACGAGCCGTTCCTCGTTTAATTCTTTGATTATGAACGGCCCCGTTCCCGAAGGAAGCTGCCAATACGCGTCCTCATCCCTCTGTACGCAATCGCGCGGCAGGATTGACGCAGCCGTCGAGCACATGTATCGGTGAAATATCCGATTGGGCTTCAATAGCGTAACCTGAACCGTTCGCGGTCCCGAAGCTGCGATGGCGAGGACTCCGCGCAGCAGCCAGCTGTTGGATTTACCGGTCCGCAGCCGTTCCAGGGTGTAGACGACGTCGTCCGCGGTCAATTCTTGTCCGTGATGAAAGTAGACGCCTCGGCGCAAATGAAACTGCCACACCGTCGCATCCGCCGAGCTTTCCCAAGCATGCGCCAGCCCGGGGGCGACCTGCCCCGCGTTCGCGTCGAACGTTAACAGCCGGTCGAACAATTGGCGGATAATGTGGGCATCGAACGAGAAGTACACCTCCGCTGGGTCTAACGTGACGAGCGGGACATGGACGGGCAGGCGCAGCATGTCCACCTGCTTCTCGCCTTCCCCCGATTCCGACCGGTAGCCGAAGTGGAACGTCAGCCATTCGTTGAACCTTTCATTGGTCCTCGCGCCGCCGCCATACTGATGAAGCAGCTCGAACGCCTGCTTGTAGCTGCCTTGTCCGGCCAGCTGTTTGGCGATGTCGAGCGCAAGTCCGTCGCGTTCCATATGGAATACGATGTGCGATCGGTTGCCGCGCCCCCGGCCCGGCTGCCATGTAATCCAGCCGTCATCTGCCATGCGCCGCAGGACGATCTTAGCGTTCCGAGGCGTGCAGAATAGCGCCTGCGCCATCTCGTCCAAGGTGACCTCAATCGGCGTGCCGACGCCCGCACCCTCGGCGAAGCGCTGCATTACACTCAGATAGCGTTCCGTTTGCACCGCTTGCATTCCTGATTGCCTCCATCTCCCTAAAAGGGGAAGTCTATTTCACATATTCTACTCTTTTTATCCTCTTTTCGCGAGCGCATAATGGGACCATGACATCGCGAGGAGGAATCGAGCATGCACGGGTATCTGGTCACGTACACAGAAGAAAAGCTGCGACAATACCGAGAGGACGAGAAACAACTTCTCAAGCTCCAAAATAACGGACGAACAGAGCACTCCCCACACCGTAACCTGGGCACCGGCCTATGGACGCTGCTGCTGGGCACAAGAACAAAAAACAGAAGACGGCATGACACTTCGATGAAGTGACGGCCGTCTTTTCTCCTCTATATCCTTGCGTTCTCCTCTGCAGCCGTACGTTTCCCAGAACACTGCATTGCAACTGTATTGAAGACGCATTGTCGGTGCGTTAACACCGTATTGCTTGGCCGGCCCTGCCGCCGCACTGACCCTCATGGCTTCGCCAGCTCCGCCTCCGCCAGCCTGTTCGCCGCGAGCGCAGTCGTTATCCCATCCTGCTTCGCCTGGCTGTATATTTGCAGCAAGAGACCGTAAATCCGCTCCACGTTCCGTTTCATATCCGGCATGGACAGTCCCTGCAGCTCGCAGGCCGTAATGATGAGTCCGCCTGCATTAACCACGTAATCCGGCGCATACAGGATACCGTGCTGATCCAATTCCTCTGCATGCCGGATTTCCTCGCCCAGCTGATTGTTGGCCGAGCCTGCGACGATCGTGCAGCGAAGCTTCGGGATCGTCGCGTCGTTCAGAATCCCGCCGACCGCGCAGGGGGCGAAGATATCGCAGCTCTCGCCGTAGATCGCATCCGGCGCTACCGCTCGCGCATGGAACGTCTTCACCGCCTTCTCCGCCAACGCGTTGCTGATATCCGTCACGATCAGGTTCGCGCCCGCGTCGCGAAGCATGCCGCACAAGAAGTAGCCGACCTTGCCAAGCCCCTGCACCGCAATCGTGCGCCCGTTCAAATCCCCGCTTCCGAGCAAATAATCCGCCGAAGCCTTCATACCGAGGTAGACCCCATACGCCGTCATTTCCGCCGTAAAATCGTTCGTCGCCATGATCGTGCCCGTCGTGTCCGTCACGTAAGCCGTCTCCAGACGGATCCAATCCATATCCCTAACCGTCGTGCCCAGATCGACGCCGGTCAGATAACGCCCCTGCAGCCGCTCGATGAACCGGCCCAGCGCTCGAAATTTCGCTTCGCTCTTGTCCGTGGACGGATTGCCCACGACGACCGCCTTGCCGCCGCCGAAAGGCAGTCCGAAGACCGCTGCTTTGTACGTCATGCCGCGTGCCAGCCGCACCGCGTCCGCGACGGCATCCTCTTCCGAAGCGTATACCCACATCCGGCAGCCGCCGAGCGCCGGCCCAAGCTTCGTGCTGTGAATGGCGATTATCGCCTGCAGGCCGGAAAGCTCCTCCTGGCAGAACACGACCTGTTCCACCTGCAAACGTTTCATTTCCTTCCAGACGTCCATGCCGCACACCCCCAAAAGTAACGAGACTAATGGGTATGAGACGAACGAATAAAATATGTATGGCCAATGTCCGATCGTCCAAGAATCCGAACCACCGGTTATTCCCGGATAAGCCAGAACAGCAGAAATTGACACACCGCCACGGTCGTAAGCACGATCGGCAGCCAATGGGACGTCAGATTCCCGGCCAAGCCGAGCAGCATGATAATCGAGATGACCCGGCCCGTGTTCAGGAAGGTTTCGCGCATGACGACCGATTCCACGCGAAGCTGCCCTTTCAGCGGCAATTTGCCGATCAGCCCGTAATAATAGGACGTAAGCGTATTGACCGCCAGCGGATTGCAGATGGAGAACGCGATCATGAAGACGACTACCGTCCACGCCGAGACGTCGTAGAGGAGGAATATAGAGCCGAGCACGATGCCGGCGGACGAATACAGGACGAATTTTCGCACAGGCTCCTTGCCGACCCGCCTCGATATGAGGTAGCCCGTACCGACCGTCAACGAGGAGAAGAACACGCCTAAATAACCGACGAAGTCCTCGCGCCCGACGGTTTGGAAGAGCAGGATATTGGGCAGGAACAGCATGATGCCCTGGAATAAACCGAGAATGAGAAAGGCGGCAAGCCCTTTGACGAAGAGCGCGTTCTTGCGCATGACCAGTCCCATCAGGTTCAAGTAATAGGCCTTATGATGCGAGACAAGCTGCGGAATTCGGAAGCTGATCACCGATGCCGTGACGAACATGAGGAAGGCGATCAGAAACACGAAGATATATCCCTGCAAGCCGCCGCTCAATTGAATAATGAATCCAGCCAGCGCCGGCCCGATCAACCCCGCCGAGTTGAAGACGACCATATTGACTGCCAGAAACCGTACCCGATTCTGCTCCGTCGATACGTCGTACATGAGCACGAGATAACCGGTCCAATACAAGCCGCCGGCGATGCCGTTGAAGACCGCGAACGGGATATACCACGACGCGACATGTTCCTGCGCAATGATGACAAGGAGATAAAATAAGGCAATCGTCATGATGCCGAGCCGGTAGGTGACCATGCGGTCCTTGCGCTTCGTAATCAAGCCGCCGATCGCGAACGCGACCGGGGTAATCAAGAAATTGATAATATTGTACACGCCGTTGACGTACAAATCCTGCGTTAGCCGCCATAAATACAAATTCAGAAAAAGCCCGGACATGGAAGCCCCGAATTGAAAGCAGCCATGAATCATGAGCGCGGTAATCGCATCTTTCCCCAAACGTCTTTCCGGCGCGGCGGCAGCCGATCTCCTTGCTTGCCATTGAACCCCGATTCCAGCCCTCATTCTCTCTATGTCCTCCCTGTTGCGCTTCGCCGTTAATCGGCATGTTGATGCCATTGTAAGGCACAGCCGTCGGAAGAGGAAAGCGCTTCCCAGCGGGGTGACAGGCTGAATTACGCGTTCTCCCGCCCTAATCTTCCATTATTGCTGCAAAATAGGTCTTTCTGCCACGATCTGTCCGCATCGGTACGACAGCCGGCGCTTGACGTAAATTTTCCCAACTGGAATGTCTGATTAGACCATCAATAATGTCGGTATCAAACCCTATCCGGAGAGAGCTTGTCGTTTACAATGGAGCTAGAATAACGATTTCAAGGAGGCAATTCACGATGTGGCAGGCAGCATGGATTTGGGCGCAGGGCGAGATCAGCCCGCGAAATGAATGGCGTTGTTTCCGCAAAACTTTCACTTGCGAGGAGACGGACAACCCAGGGACGGCAACGAAGCTGAAGCTGACCGCGGATTCCCGCTACGTGCTGTACGTCAACGGAACGCAGGTAGGACGGGGGCCGGTGCGCGCCTTCCCTTCCAATCTGCCTTATGACGAATACGATATCGGCTATCTGCTGAAACGAGGCGAAGAGAATGTGATCGCGGTCCTCGTGCTGCATTATGGCCTGGCGACGTTCCAATACTTGCGCGGACGCGGCGGATTGCTGCTTCAGGTCGACCGCTGCACGGAAACGAACGACAGCGGCGGGACGAACGACAGCGGCGAAACGACGACGATCGTCAGGACGGATGCTTCCTGGCAGACGGCACCGCACGGCGCTTATGATACCACCTCTCAGCGCATCTCCTGCCAGCTGGCATTCACCGAGCGGTTCGACAGCCGCGTCTGGGACGAGGGCTGGAAGCTGGCCGGCTTCGACGCATCGTCATGGGAACAGGCGGCGATCATCGGAGAGCCGGGCATGGCGCCTTGGACCACCCTTTCGCCGCGGCCGATCCCGTATTTGACCGAAGAGCCGATCTACCCGGCCCGCGTGGAAGAAATGAATTTCGTGAAGCCGGTGCCTTGGAGCGCGGCGTTCGACCTGCGCACGATTCTTGTGCCGGAGAGCGTCAACAACGCCAACCCCGTCACGCTCATCGGCTTCTTGGCCACGGTCGTAACGATGGCGGCCGACGGCGAGCTGACGATCGGCAGCGTCGACAACGGACGCATGCCGCTGCGGGTCAGCCTCGACGGACAATGGTGCCCGGACGAAGCCTATTACGGAGAGTCTCCGCAGCAATTCGTCAAAGTCATTCTTGGTGCCGGCGAACATTTGCTGCTCCTCGATCTGAACCGGGGCATGCATGGACATGCATACCATTTGGGAATCGACAGCGACGTAACGTTCGAGCTGCGTTCGCCGCTTGCGGCGGCTGACGGCGGCTTCGGCGAACGAGCGGGGACTGAAGGCAGCCACGATATGACGGTACCGTTTGCCGCCGTCGGGCCATTCGGCTGGGCGGAACATATCGATCATCAACCGGAGCAGCACGTCGACCGGAACCCGGCCGTCTATGAGGAAATTAAATCCGTTGCTACTTTGCAGCGCCTACTGGCGGATTACCTGGCATGGATACGGCCGATCGAGCCGCAGCTGTATCATACGGCGGATGTCTACAGCCAAACCGCTTGGCGCGTCGTCGATCAACCGCAGCCGATGCCGGCTTCCTTGCAGCGCGCCGTCTTGGCCAGCTCCGATCCCGGCGTCATCCCGCTGCACCCGGAGCTGGACACGGAAATTCTAATCGATTTCGGCCGTGAATTGACCGGCTATCTCGCTTTCGAGCTTGATGCCGGCGAAGGGACGATCGTCGATTTCTACGGCTTCGAATACATGCGCGACGGCTGGCGCCAATATACGTACGAGCTGGACAACACGCTGCGTTATACCTGCCGCGAAGGCCGTCAGTCGTACGTATCTGTAGTCCGCCGCGGCCTGCGCTACTTGGCGGTGACCGTGCGCGGAGCCTCAAGGCCCGTGAAGCTCTACGATGCGAAGCTGCTCCAGAGCAATTTCCCGGTTTCCAATGCAGGCACGTTCCAGTCCAGCAATGCCATGCTGAACGAAATCTGGCGCATCAGCCGCGATACGACGCGGATGTGCATGGAGGATACGTTCGTCGACTGCCCGGCATTCGAGCAGACGTTCTGGGTCGGCGATGCGCGCAACGCGTCGCTCATCAATTACTACGCGTTCGGGTCGACGGAGATCGTCGAACGCATCCTGCGTCTAGTTCCCGAATCGGCATTCCAATCACCGCTTTACGGGGATCAAGTCCCGAGCGGCTGGAGCAGCGTCATTCCGAACTGGACCTTCTTCTGGGTGACGGCTTGCCTCGAGCATTATCACTATACCGGCAATACGGCTTTCGCCCGCGAGATGTGGCCGCATGTCCGCTTCACGCTGGAGCATTACCTGGAGAAAATCGACGATCGCGGTCTCTTCAAATACAAGGGCTGGAATCTGTTAGATTGGGCGGGATTCGAGCAGCCAGGCGACGGCATCGTGGCCCCGCAAAACATGTTCCTCGTGAAGGCGCTGCGCGATGCGGGCCAGCTGGCCGCCGCAGCGGACGACACCGCCGTGCAGGCACGGTTCGAAGCATCGGCGGACGCCCTTCGCGACGCGATCAACGCCAACCTGTGGGACGAAAGCCGTCAAGCTTATCTAGACTGCATCCACGTCGACGGCAGCCCGTCTGCCACGACAAGCATGCAATCGCAGGTCGTTGCCAGCCTTTGCGGCATTCCCGACGAAGCGAGATCCGAAGTGCTGCAGCGTTATATCGTGGAGCCGCCGGCTTCGTTCGTGCAGATCGGCAGCCCTTTCATGTCGTTCTTCTACCACGAAGCGCTGACCCGGCTCGGCCTGCAGGATGTCATGACGAGGGATATCGTGAAGGAATACGGCGCCATGGTCGATAAAGGCGCGACAACAGTATGGGAAGTATATGCCGGCAGCCTGTCGCTCAACGATAACATGCTGACGCGCAGTCACTGCCACGCCTGGTCGGCCGGTCCCGTCTTCTTCCTCGGTTCGGAAGTGCTAGGCGTCCGCGGTATCACGCCGGGCTGGACGAAGGTTCGGATCGCGCCGCATCCGTCGGGACTCCTCTGGGCTCGCGGTTCTGTACCGCTGCCGGGGAGCGGCCGCATCGACGTATCCTGGGAGCTTGATGAAGCTGCGCGGATCGTGAAGATGCGCGTCGTCGCGCCTGCTGCCGTGGAGCTTGATATCATCGCTCCGGACGGATATTCGCTGGAATTAAACCAGGTTGCAATTGGATAAATAGCAGCACTTTATAAAAAGAGCAAGAGAAGCGTGCAATACGCCCTCTTGCTCTTTTTATTGATCTTTTGCATGTTCTTTTGCGCGATCTTTTCATGTGCTTTTGCACGATCTTTTGCATGATCCTATGGAATGACCCTATGCGTGATCTTTCGCATGATGTTATGCACGGCCTTATTCATGACCGTGCATATTCTTTTCCCTTTTCCTATTGCTCCGCTCAATCCCCGCACGGAAACTCAACCAAATTCACTTCCCGGACCGGAAGCGTCTCGTCGAACGGGATATGGAACGTCTTGATTTCGCATTTGCCGAACCGGCTGGACCACGTGCGATTCAGCAGCGGAAGCTCGATCGACGTTTCGGCCGAACGTCCCGACGTCTCGTAGCAGCGAAGGATCCAGCCATCGCCGTCCTCGGCCTGTTTGAACGCGGTGGACACGATTTGCTCCGACGATATTGCTAGGCCATCCAGCTTCTGCGACAGCGGACCTTCATGATACGTTTCCCATACCGTCGTCGGCGGGACGTTCAATTCGTACGCTTTGCGCACGATGCCGGCATCCTGCCAGCCGCCGTCATGCGGCACGAGCGAATACGCGAATTCCTGCATTCCTTGGTCCATGAACTCCACAAGTTCGTCACGTACTCCGTAATGGTCGGCGAAGATCGGACTGCGCACCACGGTCATTCTCGCTTCGTTCTCCAGTACATCGTAGCCGTATTTGGCATTGTTCAAAATCGCCAGGCCGCGCCGCCCGTCATCCGATTCCACCGCCAGGCCGCTAACGTCGATCCACTGCTGGCCCGGAACTTCGCGGCCGTTGGCCTTCCGCTGAATATGACCGTACGGAATCTCCGATACCGCTTCCGGCTGCTCCACGGCGACCGGGAACGACAGCTTGAGCATCTTGTGCTTCTCCCGCCAGTCGAGTTGAACCTTGACCTGCAGTTCCGCTGCATGATGATGGAGAATAAAATCTTGCCGAAGCACGGATCCGTTGTACCGGCTCGTGACGCGAATCGTTCCGCGCAGCGGCCCCTCCTCCAGCACCTTCACCTCCGCATCGCTGAAATAGCCGATCAAATCGCGGTAACTATGAAGACCGTGTCCCCACGTATCGCTATGATGCTCATCGATGATGACAGGCACGGCTCCCGGACCGCTGAGCATTTCCGCGTTCGTCCGTTTGTCCACCAGACGGGAGATATAGCCCGTATGCTTCTGAATTTCCACGCGCAAGAACGCATTCTCCAGCACACACGATACCGCTTCAACAGGCGATGCGATTGCCGGTGCCGGAAGCTCTTTCGTCATGAAGCACCAGTATACCCGGTAGCCCATCGCCGGAATACGAGCCATGAACAGCGTATCCCATTTATCTTCGCCGTTCGTACGTGATGCGCGCACGGTCTGAATGGGCACGGCATTCCCTTCGTCGTCCGTAATGCTCGCGAAGCGGCGGTTTGCCGTAACCGGCAGCTCGACGTCCCAAGATAACGGATTGAATACGACGAACGGCGTACCGACATCCGCATGCTCCCACGACAGCCAATCCTTCTCTTTGCTCAGCGATTTCACTTCCGGCTTCATCGTATTAATTGACCACGAAAGCCTTTGCAGCGCGGCGTTCAATGTTTTGGCGCCGATATTCAATGCTTCTCCGTATGCTTCCCTTGCGTCCTGGAACGCCTCGCGGATACTGCAGCCGCCCATAATATCATGGAATTGGTTGAACATGACGTTCTCCCACGCCAGCTGCAGCTTTTCTTTCGGATAAGGAAGCCCGACAAGCTGGTTCGCCATTGCCGAGAACTTCTCCGCATTCAGGAGCCGATGTTCTGCCCGGCGGTTGTTTTCTTTGGATTCCGAATGCGTGGAGTAACAGCCGATCGCATGCATTTGCATCTCGTCTTTGACGACCGGCAGCTCCGGCCCCGCAGCCGCAAGCTCTGCGAAATATCGGTTCGGAGAGCTCAGCACGACATGCTCCTCGCCGTATTTCGTTTGCATCGCTTCAATGGTGCGCAAGTTCGAGATCGTCGGTCCGCCTCCATGATTGCCGACGCCGTAGAACGTCATGTGCGCATGTCCGTCCTGCTGCGCCATCGCGTCGTGCCTGAGCACCTTCTCCTCGATGGAATGTCCCCGGTTCGTCAAATACGCTTCCGACAACCGGTAGGCCATCACGCGGCTGCCGTCCTCCGATTCCCACCAGAACAAATTGCGTTCCAGCTCCTTCTCGTTTTTATCCGGACGCATGAATACATAGTAATCCATGCCGCTTTTCTTCAGCAGTTGAGGCAGCATGCCGTTATGTCCGAACGAATCGACGTTGTAGCCGACCTTGGCCGTCACGCCGAACCGATCATGGAAGTACCGCTGACCATACAAACTGTGCCGGGCAAAAGACTCCCCCGAAGGCAGGTTGCAATCCGGCTGAATCCACCAGCCTCCGACGATGACCCAGCGGCCTTCGGCCACACGGCTCTTGATTTCTTCGAACATCTCCGGCGCATTCTCTTCGATCCAGCGGTAATAAGCCGCGCAGGAACGCGTGAAGACGAAGTCCGGAAATTCGTTCAGCCGGTCGAGCGCCGATCGGAACGTCGCCTTGATTTCTGCATAGCCCTCCTGCCACTGCCATAACCAAACGGGGTCTAGATGCGCATTGCCGATCAGATGGATACGATTCTGCATTTCCATTAGACGTCCTCACCCTTCTCGATTAAATCATTCAAGGCCACCGACAAACTCGCGTAATCGCCGATCGCTTCGCCCAGCCCTGCTTGCACCACCTCGCACACGGACAAGGACAGCGGGAGTGATTCCCGTTCCAGCTCAGCCCGCATATAAGGTTCCATAATTGCTTTCTGGCGTCCGTAAATGCTGCCGATCACGATTTTCTCAGGGTTCAGCACATCCACCAGCACCGCCAGCGTCTGTCCGAGCTTCCGCGCCGATAAGCGGTAGATGTCTTGAGCGAGCGGATCGCCAAGTTCTGCCGCGCGTCCCACGTTCTCTGCGCTCAATAGCGGAAGCTCCTCATAGGTCTGGCAAAAGGACGGCCTGTCTCCCGCATCCAAAGCGCGGCGCGCCATATGCTGCGCCAACTGCGCGATACCGCCTCCGCTGCAAAAGCCTTCAAAGGAACCCGCCTTCCCGTATCCGACGGGGCCAGCCGGTTCAAGCCGCATATGGCCGACCTCACCGGCCATGTCGTTCGTTCCGGCATAGAGCGCGCCGTTCAATATCAACCCCGCGCCCATGCCCGTGCCGAAGGTCAGAAATATCATGTTGCGGCATCCTTGCCCCGCCCCCCAATTCCATTCCGCTAACGCGCAGGCGTTGGCATCGTTCTGGAGCGCGGCCGGAACGCCGAAACGTCCGGTGAACGGCGTCACGATATCGACCGCGTCCCAGCCCGGCAAGTTCGGCGGCGAAAGGATCAGCCCCCGCCGGCTGTCGAGCGGTCCGCCGCAGCTAATGCCGACCGCGGCCAGCTGACCTTCGGGATGCTGGCTCGCTACATCCTCAAGGGCCTGAATCAATTGCTCGATCGCGGCTTCCGGCGAAGGCGGCGTGGCCATTTTCACCTTGACGACAATGTCGATTCCACCGCTGCCGTTCAACTTTCCCAGACTGACCGCGCATTTCGTTCCTCCGATATCCACTCCGGCTAACAGCTTCATGTCCCGAAGAACGCCTCCTTCACCATCATGCAGAGCGCATGGTAAATCGGCAAATGCCGTTCCTGTATATCCGGCGTCCGCTCATGCGGAACTCGAATCGTAACGTCGCACAATTCCTTCAGCAAGCCGCCATCGCGGCCGGTCAACCCGATCGTGCGAACGCCAAGCGCACTAGCCACCTGCATCGCGCGAACGACATTCAACGAATTGCCGGATGTGCTGAGCCCGATCAACACATCCCCGGCGCGGCCGTAGCCATACACCTGCTGGGCGAATACCGTTTCCGCGCTGACGTCGTTGGCGAACGCGGTCATCAACGCCGAGTGGCTGACCAGCGAAATCGCCGGCAGCGCTCCCTGAAGGCGGTCGGCCAACAGCTCGCCGTCATCCGGGAAAAGACGTGTCAACGTATCCCGAAAGCTTGCCGGCACGGGCCGCTTTGACATGAAACCCTTCATCATTTCGCCGACGATGTGCTCGCTATCCGAGGCGCTGCCGCCATTGCCGCACGCCAGCAGCTTGCCGCCGCCTTTGTAACTATCTACGAGAAGCTCATATGCCTGTTCCGCATCCTGAATGCAAGCTGTAAGCTCCGGATACCGTTTGACCATCGATCGTAATATGGGATGCATGTCAGCCGATCCGTCCTCTCTTCTGCTAACCTTATTTGCTAACGCTTCGATCGCGTGCTTCTCCCCGAAGGCCGCGGAAGTCCGATGGCGTCGTCATTGCGATTTGCTTAAACAACGTCGAGAAATAATACTCGTTCTTCAATCCTACGGCCAGCGCGATCTGTTTCATCGGCATATCCGTTTCCAGCAGCAGCTTCTTCGCCTGCCGCACGCGGATGTCGTTCAATTGCTCGACGACCGTTAAACCGGTCTGCTTCCGGAACAGCCTAGCCAAATTCCGATAGCTGACATGCAGCGCCGTAGCGATATCCTGCACGCGAAGCTCATTCGCGTAGTACGCATGCAAGAACAGCATCGTCTGCCGGACGACAAGATCGCCTGGATCCTGCGATTTCACCTGCGGCAATGCCGAAGCGGCGCGCCAGTCTTCGAACAAGCCCGTCAACCAATTCGCGAAAGCCGTCTGTAGGGCAAGCAGACTCATATCCGGCCGAAGGCAGAGCAGCCCCGCAACGATCTCCGGTTTAAGCGCGTAGGGCCGCACGAGCGAAAAACATTGCATAAACTCCGCTTCTTCCGCCATCCTGACCCCCGAATAGCTTTCTTCCTGCACGATCTGCCATCGCAGGCAAAAGCCGTCGTCCGATTCTCCCGGCAAGTGCCGATGCGAATGAACGACGCCCGGAGGAATCAGATACGCTTGTCCGGCTTCGATCTTGAAGTCAACGCCAGCCGACGTCGTGTAGAGCCGACCCTCCGATACATAATTGAATTCATACCAGGGATGACGATGAGGCGGATGCGCCCAATCCATCTCATGCTCCGCTGAAAGCGCATCCAATAACATGGTCGTAAGCCCGCCGATCCGAATCGGCTGCATAATGAGCCGCTGCAGCTGTTGCAGCGGTATCGCATAAGAAACTTCGTCCGCCAAGTAAGCTCACCTCTCACAAGCATAGGCTTCTAGAAACATTATAGAGCATCCCCGCACGGCCGGTATGACAATTACGTCCATTCATTTATAAAATCATGCCAACTTCGATTAAGCTGCGGCAACAATGTTGAAAACACAAAAAAGCCTTTATCCGCAAAAAGCAGATAAAGACTTGCGTTTAAGTATGGAGCGGAAGACGGGAATCGAACCCGCGACCCTCGCCTTGGCAAGGCGATGCTCTACCGCTGAGCCACTTCCGCATACTTGCTAGGAATAAATGGGGCGACCGATGGGACTTGAACCCACGAATGCCGGATCCACAAACCGGTGCGTTAACCCCTTCGCCACGACCGCCATATTCCTACATAGAGATGCAATACTTTGAAGCATCACACTCTGAAAACTGGATACGAACCTTTGCGAAGGTTTCTTGCATTAGCTGAAACGAGCATGTTCTTGGATAAGCCCTCGACCGATTAGTATTCGTCAGCTCCACGCATTGCTGCGCTTCCACCTCGAACCTATCAACCTCGTCGTCTTCAAGGGGTCTTACATACTGGGAAATCTCATCTTGAGGGGGGCTTCACGCTTAGATGCTTTCAGCGCTTATCCCGTCCGCACTTGGCTACCCAGCGATGCTCCTGGCGGAACAACTGGTACACCAGCGGTGCGTCCATCCCGGTCCTCTCGTACTAAGGACAGCTCCTCTCAAATTTCCTGCGCCCACGACAGATAGGGACCGAACTGTCTCACGACGTTCTGAACCCAGCTCGCGTACCGCTTTAATGGGCGAACAGCCCAACCCTTGGGACCTACTTCAGCCCCAGGATGCGATGAGCCGACATCGAGGTGCCAAACCTCCCCGTCGATGTGGACTCTTGGGGGAGATAAGCCTGTTATCCCCAGGGTAGCTTTTATCCGTTGAGCGATGGCCCTTCCATGCGGTACCACCGGATCACTAAGCCCGACTTTCGTCCCTGCTCGACTTGTAGGTCTCGCAGTCAAGCTCCCTTATGCCTTTGCACGCTACGAATGATTTCCAACCATTCTGAGGGAACCTTTGGGCGCCTCCGTTACATTTTAGGAGGCGACCGCCCCAGTCAAACTGCCCACCTGACACGGTCCCTGTACCGGATTACGGTACCAGGTTAGAACTCCGATACGATCAGGGTGGTATCCCAACGATGCCTCCATCGAAGCTGGCGCTCCGATTTCTAAGGCTCCCACCTATCCTGTACAGATCGTACCAAAGTCCAATATCAAGCTGCAGTAAAGCTCCATGGGGTCTTTCCGTCTTGTCGCGGGTAACCTGCATCTTCACAGGTATTAAAATTTCACCGGATCTCTCGTTGAGACAGCGCCCAAGTCGTTACGCCATTCGTGCGGGTCAGAATTTACCTGACAAGGAATTTCGCTACCTTAGGACCGTTATAGTTACGGCCGCCGTTTACTGGGGCTTCGGTTCATAGCTTCGCCTTGCGGCTAACCACTCCCCTTAACCTTCCAGCACCGGGCAGGCGTCAGCCCGTATACTTCGCCTTACGGCTTCGCACAGACCTGTGTTTTTGCTAAACAGTCGCTTGGGCCTTTTCACTGCGGCCCCCTCGGGCTATTCACCCTACCGAGGCACCCCTTCTCCCGAAGTTACGGGGTCATTTTGCCGAGTTCCTTAACGAGAGTTCTTCCGAGCGCCTTAGCATACTCTGCTCGACTACCTGTGTCGGTTTGCGGTACGGGCACCTTCACCTGGCTAGAGGCTTTTCTTGGCAGCCTGAACTCATGACCTTCGCTACTGCAATTTTCGCTCCCCATCACAGCCCAGCCTTATCGATGTGCGGATTTGCCTACACATCAGCCTCACTGCTTGGACGGACATCCATCAGTCCGCGTCACTATCCTTCTGCGTCACCCCATTGCTCGTAACGGCTTACGGTGGTACAGGAATATCAACCTGTTGTCCTTCGACTACGCCTTTCGGCCTCGCCTTAGGTCCCGACTTACCCTGAGCGGACGAGCCTTCCTCAGGAATCCTTAGTCTTACGGCGGACAAGATTCTCACTTGTCTTTTCGTTACTCATACCGGCATTCTCACTTGAATGCGCTCCACCAGTCCTTACGGTCTGACTTCAACGTACATTCAACGCTCCCCTACCCCTGATGCATACGCATCAAGCCATAGCTTCGGTGGTGTGTTTAGCCCCGTTACATTTTCGGCGCAGAGTCACTCGACCAGTGAGCTATTACGCACTCTTTAAATGGTGGCTGCTTCTAAGCCAACATCCTGGTTGTCTTTGCAACTCCACATCCTTTCCCACTTAACACACACTTGGGGACCTTAGCTGATGGTCTGGGCTGTTTCCCTCTTGACAATGGATCTTAGCACTCACTGTCTGACTCCCGGATATAAGTACATGGCATTCGGAGTTTGACTGGACTTGGTAACCCTTGGCGGGCCCCGCACCCAATCAGTGCTCTACCTCCACGACTCTTACTCCGAGGCTAGCCCTAAAGCTATTTCGGGGAGAACCAGCTATCTCCGAGTTCGATTGGAATTTCTCCGCTACCCCCACCTCATCCCCGAATTTTTCAACATTCGTGGGTTCGGGCCTCCAGTGCGTGTTACCGCACCTTCACCCTGGACAGGGGTAGATCACACGGTTTCGGGTCTACGTCCACATACTATGTCGCCCTATTCAGACTCGCTTTCGCTGCGGCTCCGGCTCTTCACCTTAACCTTGCATGGGAACGTAACTCGCCGGTTCATTCTACAAAAGGCACGCCATCACCCATATAGAGGGCTCTGACTTTTTGTAAGCGCACGGTTTCAGGTTCTGTTTCACTCCGCTTCCGCGGTGCTTTTCACCTTTCCCTCACGGTACTGCTTCGCTATCGGTCGCTAGGGAGTATTTAGCCTTGGCAGATGGTCCTGCCGGATTCCCACGAGGTTTCACGTGTCTCGCGGTACTCAGGATCCGTCTCGGAGAGTGCTGACTTTGGACTACAGGGCTTTTACCTCTTATAGCGGGCCTTTCCAGACCTCTTCGTCTAATCAACACCTTTGTAACTCCATGTGAGACGTCCTACAACCCCAAGGAGCAAGCTCCTTGGTTTGGGCTAATCCGCGTTCGCTCGCCGCTACTGACGGAATCACTATTGTTTTCTCTTCCTCAGGGTACTTAGATGTTTCAGTTCCCCTGGTGTGCCTCCATGCTACCTATGTATTCAGTAACAGGTGACTGGACATTACTCCAGCCGGGTTTCCCCATTCGGACATCCCCGGATCAGCGCCTGCTTACGGCTCCCCGAGGCATTTCGTCGTTCGCCACGTCCTTCTTCGGCTCCTAGCGCCTAGGCATCCTCCGTGCGCTCTTAGTAGCTTAACCATGGCTCCGGTTTACGGTGCCATGAAAAATGGCTTCTATGTTCGTTTGCTTCGCTACAGTCCCGTCAGATTCGATGAGCACTCCCGTTGTGCTGCGCACAAAAGTCGTTCTCCTTCGAACTGCCGGCGCTTTCGCTCCGTACGAACATCCGCTTCTTCATGACAAAACCTTCGCTAACATGCAGTGCGTGTTAACGCGACTGCGTTTCTCGTTAATCTCAGCTAAGAGATATTTCGCAAATTTCATATCCAGTTTTCAAAGTGCAAGGTTGTTTTCTG